>JADDPH010000096.1 GCA_016781925.1 Sphaerobacteraceae bacterium
CGTTCGACATCAACCACCTTCTGGAGATGGTCGCCCGTGGGCTTGACCCAGAGAGTTGAGTGGACCGGATTGCCGATGGGCTGCCCTCCCTAAGGGAGCGTGTTCCCATGCACCACTATCCTCAAGTGAGGCCCCTTTCGATGAGGGCCATTTGCGCTGCACTTCGACAGGCCTTTGCTCAAGCCCCGAAGACATACCTTCATACGCACCGGATTCGGGCACACTGTGGACCGAGAAGCGCAAATCGAGCGGGACGCAGGGTGGAGTTGTCCCGGGTTGGTGGACAGCGGACGGCTCCTCTCCCGGCACAGGTCCGACGCGTCCAGGTGCCGTCAGATTGGAGTTGCCGCGCATTGACCGTATCTCGCAGGTAGGCCGGCAGGATCAGGTCGCGGAGGTGGGTGGCAAGAGCGCCGTCCTCGACTGGAAAGACTGCCTCGACGCGGCGGTCGAGGTTGCGCTCCATCAGGTCGGCGCTGCCGAGGTAGGTCCGGCCCGGTCCCTCAGGCAACATGGACGCCCTTCCGCTTCGGCGGCCCCCTCCTGATCATCCTCCATGACCGCTATGCTATTGAGCGGATCGCATCTCGCGTCTCCAAGATACGTGATGGCCGCCTGCGTGAGCTTCGATGAGGTGATGCGGCGCTCACGTTCTCGACCATAGAACGAGGCCGCTAGACCCGCTGCGATGCCGCACTACCCGGCGGCCGACCACTTCGCCTAACCGTCGGTTGTTCACGCCATGCCGGATTTGGGAGGGACAGCGGCTCATTGGGAGGGAAGATCATCGGTCAAGAGGATCCACGGACGTTGGCTCAGCTCCGGCACCTCGTCAACGGTTACCGGGTTACCCAGGCACTCCACGTCGCTGCAACTCTCGGCATTGCCGATCTGCTCGCTGCTGGGCCGCGGAGCAGTGACGATCTTGCCGCAGCCACTGATACTCACCCTGACGCGCTCTACCGGCTGCTGCGCGCTCTTGCGAGCGCTGAGGTGTTCCGTGAGGAGGAGGACCGCCGGTTCGCACTGACCGACCTCGGTAACGGCTTGCGGTCCGACGCGCCGTCGTCGGTTGCCGGATGGGCCGCTTTTGTTGGGGATCCCTACCACTGGCAGGCCTGGGGCTCGCTGCTCTACAGCGTGCGGACCGGAGAGAACGCCTTCCGCCACGTCCACGGTACGGACCCGTGGACACTGCGTGCCGGTGACCTCGAGCGTTCCGCCGCCTTCGACCGGTCAATGACCCCCCTCTCCCGTCTGGTCGCCACCGCCGTCCTGGATGTCTACAACGTCGGTCGCTGCCGGACCGTGGTGGATGTCGCAGGCGGCAATGGCGCCTTTCTCGCGGCGCTCCTCACTCGGTATCCCGCCGCGAGGGGCGTCCTTTTCGACCAGCCTCACGTGGTGAGCGGGGCGAGCCCGCTTCTGGAGTCCTCCGGCGTCGCAGACCGGTGCGAGGTCGTCGAGGGCAACTTCTTCAAGGCGGCTCCCACTGGTGGAGATGCCTACGTGCTCAAATCAATTCTCCACGACTGGGAGGATCCAGACTTCATCCGAATCCTGAGGACGTGCCGGCAATCCATGGAGGACGGAGCGGCGTTATTGGTCGTCGAGCGAGACCTGGGGCAGGCCAACGAAGATGCTGAGGCGAAATTCTCTGACCTCAATATGCTCGTTGGCCCGGGAGGATGGGAGCGGGCGCCGGAGGCGTACGCCGCCCTCTTCGAGGCAGCCGAGTTCCGCTTCGTGGGTTACACCCCCAGTCCAGCCGGTACGGGTGTCTACGAGGGAGCGGCCGCGTAGCACGCTAATACAGCTCCATTAGGAACCGCTGAACATCGAACGGCTCCTCTCCCTCCGCAGGTCGGACGCGGGTCCAGGTGCCGTCAGATTGGAGTTGCCGCGCATTGACTGTATCCCGCAGGTAGGCCGGCAGGATCAGGTCGCGGAGGTGGGCGGCAAGGGAGCCGTCCTCGACTGGAAAGACTGCCTCGACGCGGCGGTCGAGGTTGCGCTCCATCAGGTCGGCGCTGCCGAGGTAGGTCCGGCCGGGCCCCTCCCCGCCGTCCCCAAAGTGGTAGATCCGGCTGTGCTCCAGGAACCGCCCCACCAGGCTGATCACCCGGATCGTTTCACTCCACCCGGGCACGCCGGGCCGCAGGCAGCAGACCCCGCGCACGATGAGATCAATCTGGACACCGGCCCGTGATGCCGCATAGAGACCGCGGATGATCTGCTTGTCCACCAGCGCGTTCATCTTGAAGATCAGCCGGCCCTTGCCCGTCCGCTGGTGAGCGGCAATCTCCTGACCGATCGCTTCCAGAAAGCGTTCCCGCAGCTTCGCCGGCGCAACCCAAAGGCGTCGGTAGCGCTCCTGCTGCGCGTAACCCGTGAGGGCGTTGAAGAGCTCGGCGACATCGCTCCCCAGATCCTCCCGGGCCGAGAGCAGGCCGAAGTCCTCGTAGACGCGGGCCGTGGTAGCGTTGTAGTTGCCCGTGGCCAGGTGGACGTAGCGACGCAATCCGTCTCGCTCTCGGCGGACCACGAGTGTCGCCTTGCAGTGGGTCTTGAGCCCGGCCAGCCCGTAGGCAACATGGACGCCCTTCCGCTCCAACTGCTCCGCCCAGGTGATGTTGTTCTCCTCATCGAATCGAGCCTTCAGCTCCAGCAGGACCGCAACCTGGGTGTCGTCGTCGCGGGCTTCGATCAGCGCCGGCACCAACGGCGAGTCCTTGCCGATTCGGTAGAGGGTCTGCTTGATGGCGACCACATCGGGATCGATGGAAGCCGCGCGTACGAAGTCGACCACCGCCCCGAACGATTGGTACGGGTGGTGAACGAGGACATCGCGCTGCCGCAGGATCGCGAAGATGTCCGCCTTCTCACCACCTTCTCCGCCAAGCGGCGGGTCATCGGATGCGGGCTTGAGCGGTGCGGGGGTGAAGGGCGGATCCTTGAGGTCCGGGCGGTCGATCCGGGTCAACTCAACCAGGTTGTCCAGCCCTAGCGCCCCATCCACCACGTAGAGATCCCGGTCCGATGCATGAAGCTGATCCACCAGCCAGTCCCGCACGTCCTCCGGCATGCTTCGATCGACCATCAGCCGAACCACAGGGCCGAAGGTGCGCTGGGACAGGGACTCCCGCATGGAGGACATCAGGTCGTGGGAGGCGTCGTCGTCCTCCTCGTCCACCTCGATGTCCGCGTCTCGGGTGACGTGAAACGGGTAGGACGCAACAATCTCGTTGCCCGGAAAGAGGCGATCCAGGTGGGCGGCAACGACCTGCTCCAGCCAGGTGAACCGGCCCTGCCCGGCCGAGCCGTTCTCTGCCAGCGCAGCGACCGTCGAGCCCACCGCCGGGATAGGCACCAGCCGGGGCAGGGTGGCCGGGATCTTGACTCGCGCGAACCGGGAACCGGCGGCCGAGCGGAGCACGACGATTAAGTTCAAGCTGCGGTTGGACACATGCGGAAAGCGCCGCCCGCGATCGATGGCCTGGGGCGTCAGGATCGGAAAGATCTCCTCTTCAAAGACGCGCTCCAGGGTCGCCTTGGATGCCGGCTTCAGGTCCTGATGGAGCACAACTTCCACACCATGGCGAGCAAGGGCCGGCAGCAAATCCTCGCGGACGAGGGTGGCGTGAGCGTCCAGAAGTCGCTGAAGCAGGCGCCGGACCGCGGCAAATTGGGCGGGCGGGGTGCGCCCATCCGGCCCGGGATCACCGATGCCGGCGGCCAATTTCCGCTTCAGGCCGGCCAGCCGGATCATCAGCCAGCCGTCCAGGTTGTCGGCAAAGATGGCCGCGAACTTGACCCGCTCCAGGAGCGGCGTCGTCTCCTCTGCCGCCTCCTCGAGAACCCGTCGGTTGAACTCCAACCAGCTCAACTCCCGGTTGATATAGAGATCGGGGTCAAGCGGCGGCAATGCCAAGGGCTCGCCGTCCGGTTGCGCCTTCACCGGGACAGGCGCGTCGCGGGCGGGCAGGGGGACCGGTATCGAACCGCCGGCGCCATTTGATGCGGATGGGTCGACCGATGAGCCGTCGGCCTTAGCCGGCGGCTCGGCGTGGTGACCTCGGTGGGCCTTGCGTTTCTTAGAGGGCGTCATTGGCGACTCTGACTCTCCACGAGCGCGGGCACCGGACCACTCGCCGGCTCCCCGAAACCCTATCCGTCCCCGTCCCGGACACGGTACTGCAGTTCCAGGTTCTCCCGGATTCGGCACATCGATAGGACGGGTAAGACCCCCTGACCTTAACAGACGCGGACCGCAGGTCGTCAACGGCCCCGCTCGCCAACCAATCCTGCAGCCCGGTGTCAGCTCTGGCAAACAGCCGCCGGATGTCTGCCCGCACGTGCCGCGCCATCGTCGCTCAGCGATTCCTTCTGGCTCAGCAAGCTGTCCATTCCACGTGCTCCGAGGATCCGGACACCCTCAGCCGGTCCGCAGGGTCGCAGTTGCTCCATAGGCCGAATGGTCGCCCCCTATGCGCGATGGGAGCCGGGTCATCGATCGGGCATAACGTCCGCTCAACGTGCCAAGCGTGAACCGCGACCAGAGTGTTGAAACAACCAACATCCGGAAGCCGAGGCTGCGAGGTCGTGCCCGTGCGCTCACGGTGTTGCGTTCCTGGACACAAAAACACGCCGTGAGGAAGGAGGATAGACTGGCCGCGCCCTGAGGGAGGGTGCCGCGCCGCAATCGACCAGGAGCCACCATGTCCGAGGCCGCGTCGCCTAATGTCCCAATCCGACCATTGACGAAGATTGTCGCGACCGTCGGGCCGGCGAGCGCCGACGAGGCGACTCTCTCCCGCTTGATCGACGCGGGCGTGGATGTCTTCCGCCTCAACTTCTCCCATGGCACCCACGCGGACCATGCCCAAACGATCGCCCGAGTGCGCGCGCTGGCAGCGGACCGGGGAACAAGCATCACGCTTCTTCAGGATCTCCAGGGACCGAAGCTGCGCGTCGGAGAACTCGTTGGAGGGGAACCGGTGCGCCTTGTGCCTGGCGCCCGCCTCACCATCGTCACGGAGCCGGTCGAGGGAACAGCCGAGCGCATCTCGACTACCTACGACCGGCTAGGTGAGGACGTGAGGTCCGGGGACCGGGTGCTCCTGGACGACGGGACGATGGAGCTGACGGTCGAAGCGGTCCAACGTAACGCGGAAGGTCCCGACGTGGTGGACTCCAGGGTCGTGGTCGGCGGGTTGCTCAAGCCCCGGAAGGGGATCAACCTGCCCGGCACGGCGGTCAGCGTGCCGGCACTGACGGCCAAGGATCTGGAGGATCTGGCGTTCGGGGTGGCGCAAGGCGTCGACTACATCGCGCTCAGCTTCGTCCGCGCCCCCTCGGACGTGCGAGCCGCCCAGGCGGAGATCCGCCGGCTGGGCGGAAGGCAGCCGGTGATCGCCAAGATCGAGAAACCGCAGGCGATCGTCCACCTCGAAGAGATCATCCGCGTCAGCGACGGAGTCATGGTGGCCCGGGGTGATCTCGGCGTGGAGATGAGCCCGGAAGCGGTTCCGATGCTCCAAAAGCGCATCATCCGCCTCGCCAACGCCGCCGGGGTTCCCGTGATCACCGCTACCCAGATGCTCGAATCCATGATCGTCAACCCCCGGCCCACCCGAGCAGAAGCGAGCGATGTTGCCAACGCGATTCTGGACGGGACCGATGCGGTGATGCTCTCGGGCGAGACTGCTGTCGGGGCGCATCCGGTGGGGACGGTCGAGACCATGGGCCGGATTGCCCGGGAAGCTGAGCGTGGCTTGATGATGGTGGATCGGCGGCCACGAGCGGACGACGGGCGGGTTACCGACGCCCACGCCGTGGCTCATGCTGCTCGCGCACTGGCAGTGGACCTTGGCGTGCCGGCGATCGCGGTGCTGACCGCGACGGGACGCACGGCGGGGCTGGTCTCGAGAGAGAGACCCGGGGTACCGATCGTGGCCTTCACGGACCGGCCGGCGGTCGCCCGCCGCCTGGCGCTCTGGCGGGGGGTCGTGCCCATCGTGGTCGCCCTGCCCAAATCCACCGACGCGGCGCTGACGGCGGTGGAGCGGGGGATGCTGGAGCGCGGGGTCGCGAAGCCTGGGGAGCGAGTCGTGGTGGTCGGGTCGGCGCTGCGTCGAGCGCGCGGGCGGACGCCGTTCGTCCAGGTCCACCGTCTCCCAGACGGCTGACCTCGTCTCGGGGAGCGCCATTGAGCCAGGCGCGACCATCTCCGACAACCGTGTCCCTCGCCAGAGCGACGCGGTCAGGCACGTCTTACACTGCCAGCCCGCGTGCCGCGCGACCGAAAGGAGACGCCCGTGACCGCACCCGTGACAGCCACCACACCTGATCTCGCGCCCGGCTATGACAGCCAGCGCGTGCGCGAAGCGATCCGCGACAACGTGTTCCTCCACTTCGCCCAGATGCAGAACCACTACGACCCGGAGCACCGGCCACTGGTGCTGGTCCGGGGCGAGGGGACCACCGTCTGGGATGACGCGGGCAACGCCTACCTGGATCTGCTGGCCGGCATCTACTCCGTCAACGCCGGGTACGAGCGCAGGCGCATCGCCGAGGCGATGATGGCGCAGCTCGAAGCGCTGCCGTTCGTCAACCCATTCGGCTACGCCAGCGTGCCGGCGGCCGTGCTGGCCGACCGCCTCGGAGACCTGGCGCCGCTGGGCGGTAATGCGCGGGTCTTCTTCACGTCCGGGGGCTCGGAAGCGGTGGAAAGCGCCCTGAAGCTCGCCAAGCAGTACCAGACCGTGCGCGGCTTCCCCCACCGATGGAAGACGATTTCCCGTCGCGGCGCCTACCATGGCACCACGATGGGCGCGCTGGCCGTCAACGGTCTCACCGGTGCCCGGGCACCCTTCGGTCCGATGGTGCCCGGCGCGCGGCACGCCCCGATGTCCCACCGCTACC
>JADDPH010000047.1 GCA_016781925.1 Sphaerobacteraceae bacterium
GCAGCGCCAGCTTCACCGGTTCGCCCCCCTCTGAGCCTGACAACACTCAATCAAACGCGGCCAACAAGACATCGGCCGCGCATCACCGCCGATCCTCTCATCATCGCTCCCAGGCACAAGACCCAATCTTGGGTCCACGTCTCATAGACGCAATGCCTGCCTCGTCGATCAGGACCCGGTCCCTCCGGTCACCTGCGCATCGCCGCCCCATCCCAATCCCAAGTGACCATGACACAGCCGGCCGCGTCCCGAACCACGCACAAGGCGAGGGATTTCGTGTCGTTGACACCTGTGGTAATCTGCGCGTCCCCGCTAGCCGGGTGTTTTCGTCCCAGGCTCGCCTGTCCGTTGCTCGCAAAACCAAAGCGGGTTGGAGTGAGGCATGACAGGACAACATGCGCACCGGCTCAACGACATCCTCTGCCGTCCGCCATAGCGTCCCACCCTCCCTGATCGGCGCCACTGTGACGCCGTCCTCATCCCCATCCAGGTGGTGAGGATACTAGTCCGCAGGCAAGGCAGGAGGTTACGGCCCGGATACCACCGATCTGAGACGGATGACCGAGTCGCGCTGGAAGAAAGGATGCCCAAGCGATGCCCAGACCCCGCCCGTCGGTCCTCTCGATTGCCCTCGTCTTCCTGCTCTGCCTCGCCGCTGCGCCGCAGATGGGCGCCGCGCAGGGTGAAAAAATCGAACTGCGCGTCTGGGACCAGTTCACCGCCCCGGGCGAAAGCGAAGTCGTGGACGCCATCTACAGCGCGTTCACGGAGCAAAACCCGAACGTCACCATCACCCGCGAGGCCATGAGCACCGATCAGATGCGCCAGACGGTGAACACAGCCCTCGCCTCCGGCACCGGTCCCGACATCATCTTCTACGACACCGGCCCGGGATTCGCCGGCGTTCTGGCCGACGCCGGCTTGATCCTTCCGCTGGACGATATGGCCTCCCAGTACGGCTGGCGCGACCGCTTCATCCCTTCAGCCATCCAGGGAGCCACCATCGACGGCAAGCTCTACGGTCTGCCCCTCCAGGTCGACCTTATCGGGATGTATTACAACAAGACCCTGTTGGATCAGGAGGAGCTTCAGGTTCCTCAGACGGTCGATGAGCTGGCAACCTTCTGCGGCCAGGCAAAGGAGAAGGGCTACGAGCCCCCCCTGGCGTTCAGCAACAACCCCGGCTGGCAGTCTGGCCACCAATTCTCCATGACCACGACCAACATGGTCGGCCCCGCCACGATGCAGCAGCTGCTCTTCGAGCATCAGGGCAGCTGGAACAGCCCCGAGATGGTCACGGCCATCGATGCGTTCTTCGTCAAGCTGCGCGATGCCGGCTGCTTCAGCGATCCCAACGCGTTGAGCTACGACGACGGCAACAGCCTCTTCTTCACCGGTCAGTCCCTCCTGCATCCCACGGGCAGCTGGCTGGTCGGCGACATCGAAGAGAACATGACCGACTACGAGGTCGGGATGGTGCCCTTCCCCTCGCCGACGGGTGGCGAAGGCTCCTTCTGGGTGACGGGCCTCGGCTCGGCCTACTACATCTCGGCCCAGAGCCAGCATCAGGAGGCGGCCGGTCAGTTCCTGGCCCACCTCTTCTCTCCGGAGACGGCCACGCGCTGGGTAGGGGAGGCCGATTTCGCCGTGCCAATGGCGGTCGACACCGCGAACCTCGAAGTCTCGCCCCTCTTCAAGTCCATCCTCGATGTCCTGGCATCTTCCACCAACGGGCAGACCCAGCTCGGCTACAACATCGACGTGCTCACCCCGCCCGAGTTCAACGACGTGATGACCAACGGCTTCCAGGCCATGCTGGCCGGGGACAAGACGGCCGAGCAACAGGCCGCCGACCTCCAGGCAGCTTGGGAAGCAGGGCTTCCGGCCATGACCGGCACGCCTGCCTCGTAGCGAACGCGCGGATTCGTCGAGCCGTGGGAGCGGAGCATCATCCGTTCCCACGGCTTCCGTGATTGGGGTCGGGTCCGATGGCCGAGATGAGCTTGCCGGCACCGTGGAAGGAAGCCGGGCACGCGCGTCGTCACTGGGCACGGTATCGCGCCGGATACCTCTTCCTGCTGCCCTCGTTCGTCCTCTACGCCGTCTTCATGATCTATCCGTTCATCCAATCCATCTATCTGAGCTTCACCGATTGGAACGGCGCCACCGCCGTCAAGAACTTCGTGGGCCTCGATAACTACAGGCGGCTCTTCAACGACGGTCTTCTCTGGACTGCGCTCCGCCACAACATCATCTGGGTCGTAATCGGCACGATCGCGCCGATGGTGATCGGCTTGTTGCTCGCCGTGCTCCTGGGAAATCGGCCGCGAGGCTTCACGCTCTTTCGCACCGTCTACTTCATGCCCCAGGTCCTCTCGCCGGTGGTTATCGCCCTCGTCTGGGGCTGGATCTACAACCCGGTCTTCGGCATCCTGAACAAGGGGCTTGACGCCGTCGGCTTGGAATCCCTCTCCCGCGGCTGGCTCGGAGACCCAACGTTCGCCCTCTACGCGGTCCTCGCCGCCGCGATCTGGGCTGAGACCGGCTTCGTCTTCGTCATCTTTCTGGCCGGCCTCCAGAACGTCAGCCGGGACCTCCTTGAAGCCGCGATGATCGACGGCGCCAACGCCTGGCAGCGGTTCTGGAACGTCACCGTCCCCCAGCTGGCGAACGTCATCAACGTGGTGACCGCGCTGCTCCTGATCGGCGGCTTCAGCGTGTTCGACATCATCTTCGTGATGACCCAGGGCGGTCCAGCCAACGCCACCGAAGTCATCGCCACCTATACCTATAAGGAAGCGTTCACCCAGAACCGGGTCGGGTACGCCGCGACCCTCTCGCTGGTCATAACGGCGATCTCGCTGATCGCCTCGATCGTCTTTATCCGGCTTCGGGAACGGGGGGAGTCCTAAGCGATGGCTACTTCAGCCGCCAGCGACCGCAAGACCACCACTGTCGGGTGGACCCGACCGCGCCTGAGCCGCTCGGCCCCCGACCTCGCCAGATACGCCGTCCTGCTCGCGTTCCTGGTCGTCTTCCTGCTCCCATTCCTCTGGATTTGGTCGTCCGCCCTGAAGAGCTCCCGTGAGATCGCGAGGCAGCCCTTTGGGCTGCCTACCGAATTCCGCTGGCAAAACCTGCAGCGGGCCTGGACCGTTGGACACTTCGACCAGTACATCTGGAACAGCGTCATCTACTGCGCGGCCATCGTCGCGGGCGTCGTCGTGCTCTCCTGTCTCGCCGGCTATGCCCTCGCCTTGCTGCCGGTCCCCGGGCGGGATGCCCTGCTGGTCGTCTTTCTGCTGGGGCTCATGGTGCCGTTCCAGTCCGTGATGGTCCCGCTCTACTATCTCCTGCGCGACATCCACCTGCTCGAAACCTACTGGGCCTTCATCGTCCCGGGCATCGCCCTCCGGCTGCCGTTTGGCATCTTCCTCATGCGCGGTTTCTTCCGGGGACTCCCTGCCGAGTTAGCGGACGCGGCAAGGGTCGATGGGGCCAACGAGTGGCGCGTCTTTCGCCAGGTGATGCTCCCGCTCGCCACCCCCGGCCTCTCGACCCTGGTGGTGTTCCAGTTCATGTTCACCTGGAACCAGTTCCTGATGCCGCTCGTGTTCGTACAGCGCGACGAGCTGCGCCCCGTCTCCCTTGGCACCATGTTCTTCTTCGGTCGCTACACGGCCGACCGCGGCATGATCGCGGCCGGCGTCACCATCGCGATGCTGCCGGTGGTCCTCCTCTATCTCGCCCTGCAGCGCCGCTTCATCGAAGGGATCACCGCCGGCGCCCTGAAGACGTAACCCTTTGTCTCTTTCCATGAACGCGGGGCCGCCGGCGAACGGCTGACGGCGGCCCCGCGTTCATGGACAGTCGCTCACCATCCTGTCTCCAACCGGCTCCTTCGCCCGGGCTCTGACGATGAACCGACGCCGACCGCCCGCGTTGATTGATCGGGAGCGAAGAGAGAGGCCGATGCTCCGTCAATGTGTCCTTGCGTCAGCGCTGCTCCTACTGCTCGCGACCCGCATCACCCCCAGCGCGGCTCAGGAGACCACCCCAGCCGCGACGCTTCCCACGGTCCCAGCGCCGGGCGGGTTGGGCCGCACACCCCTCCCGGCTGACGCCACGGAAATCGCGGCCCTCTTCGCGCGCCTGCCCGGCACAGTCGCGGGGGAGACCCGGGTCGAGGTGGACGGCAGCGCGTCCGAGGATCGCCTCATCGTTGCCTATGGGCCGGTGGATCCGGCCTTCGGTCCGGCCCTCTCCCTCCAGGCCCTCGACCTCTCCTCCGGCGACTTCTTCCCAGAAGACTTCACCGCTGGGGCATTCGTGGCGTCCGTCGTCGGCGTGCCGGATTTCGGCGCGGAGGCGTTTGGCCGCGACGGAGACCTCGTCTGGGTCCGCGCGACCACTGCGGCCGGCGTCGCCGGCGACAGACCTGGGACCCCGACCGTCACGCGCCCGATCTACACCCTCAGTTGGGGGAACGCCGCCAGTCCCTGGCTCTTTGGTGCTGCCGCGTCGACGCCCGAAGGCCTCGAAGCCCTCGTCGACGCGTTCGTCGCCACCGCCGAATTCAGCCCAGGAGCGGCGTCTCCCGACGCCACGCCGGTGATCAGCACCCCCTCAACCCCCACGGCCAGTCCGATGTCCACCGCTCCGGGTAGCGCCCTGCTCCTCTAACCCCCACCGGCCACCCCGCTCGATCGCATCAACCCGGCCGGTCTCGCACCGGAACCCAAGAAGTCCCTGCGCTACCACGGCCAGGCCCACCTCGATGTGATTGTCGATGGCCGCTCCGCACGAGTCCCCGGCGCAATCGGCTTCAACATTGACGGTCTGCGCGTGCGCCGCGTCAAAGGTCCCACCAGGATCCTCTGCGTCGTCATCGATCCCTGCATCCCGCCGCTGCACACCGACGACGCATCGGGTGGCATCCATGCTGAGGCCCAGCGCCAGCTCACCAAGCAACCAAGCCCAATCTGAATGACTTCGACGCCTGATGGGACAGTGAGGGCGTTGATCCTTCTCCTCCTCGATCCGGTGCTCCTTACCTTCGACCCGGGTTGCCAAACTCAAAAGGCCAAATTCGGAGGTAAACTCTTTCCGGCACAGAGCATGCGCGAATCGACCGGTACGGTATGTCTCGACTTCTTTCAGACCCACAAGGAGACCCGGCAGCCGAAGGGCATCGTTGCCCTTGACTGAGGGGAGCGCCGTGATCAAGAACGAGCGTCGGTACCGCATGACCAAAGCCCCAGCCGACCGCTTCGAGACCGCATTGCGACGACTACCCAACCAGGCGGCGTCGCGGCTGGGTAAGGGGGAACCGCTCTATCCCGACCTGCATCGAGCCCAGGAAGATGCCCTCCGCAGCTATCTGGACGACCTTTCAGCCGAGCTAGCAGACGACGAGGCCCTGCAGTCGGGTGAGCGTGTGGTGCTCCGGCTGGAATCATTTGTGGATCTGCCCTGGGCGCTCACGAACGCCTGCATTGCCACGGGCCTCATCCAGCGTGAGCTCGCTGCACGTCTCGGTCTGGAGGAGCAGCAGATCAGCGCTACAAGGCGACCGACTACCCCTCGGCCAGCATCGAACCGGTTATCGCCGTCATTGAAGCCCTCGGCATCGAGGTCCGCGAGGATGTCGTGCTGCCGGGCTGCGTCGCCAGGACGGGGTGAAATCGCAATCACACCCGCAGCACCACCAAAGCGCCCTCCGTTCGAAGCCGCTTCATCGGCGGCTACAGCAAACGATGCCCAGTGCCATCCAAGAAATAGAACTCAACCGGCTTCGTCAACGGCCGATACCGACGCAAAACCACTCGGCGACGGACGCGTCTCGTCCAAAGACCAAGAACCGGCGGTCCGCCCGCACCTGCTGAAGCAGCCAGACGTACTCCGCGATGTTCGACAATTTCACCTGGGGAGCGACGCTGTTCGCGCGCATGCTGTACCACTTGGCGTCACCCACGATTCGCCCATCTGCGCTCACGAAATCGAAACTCTTCGGCACGCTCCCACCAACATCAACGATAGCCGTCTGCAACTCCACTCCCCAGAGGTTTGAAAAGTAACCCCGTACATACAACTCAAACCCGTTCGCGGTGTCGACCTCTACAAAGTCATTCATCACAACGCAGTCCTCTCACCATCGCATAGCTTGGCACGACCGCTCCCTGGAATTATCACCACCGTGCTCATCATGTCGCCCGAGCCACCAGCGACTTGATCTCCTCGTGGGGCAAGCCGCCCCGTTCCTCTCCCGTGCCATGTTCGTCGTTCATGGAGGCGGTTGCCCTTCCAATCGTTCTTGCCCCACACTTGCGGGCGGGGGCCGTTCTCCGTCAACATCCCGTCCCTCCCCGTCACCTCCCCAAACGTGCCCCATAGGTCCTTCCCTTCGCCCCCTGTACCCCCTATCCTCGTACCCAAGCGGTCTGCTCCCGGTGGGACAGCGGGACCTGGGCAGCGCCTCATCCTGCTCCGCCCCGTCCGGCGGTCATCCTGGACCCGGGAGCTCACCCCGGTCACCCCGAGTCCCTCCCCGCCGTCGGTAGCGGATCAATCCCCGTCCGACCGCGATCCCCCTCCCGGACCCGTGCCTTGTGTTGCCGGAGCGTTCCGTGGAGGCCGTGGGATCCCGGCAATCGTGCCGGTGATCTGGTCGGGAGGGCATGCCGGCGCCTCCGAGTCCCCTAAAGGGAA
>JADDPH010000006.1 GCA_016781925.1 Sphaerobacteraceae bacterium
GGCGAACTTGATCTCAACGTACGGGCGCCTATTTTGGGGGACTTCTCAGAGGCGGATGCGAACGGCCTCATCTGGTCGCTTCGGCCGGATGACTCCAACACCAACGCGCGATCGCTCTCCGACGGTCTCGATCCGTATGAGTTGCGGATTGCGGTGGAAACCGAAAACCCCCTTCTCGAACAGTCGATCGTTCGACGGGCAATTGCCGAGGACGTCGAGGTCGTGGAGGTGCGGGAACCATCCCTCCAGGCAAACCTTTTCCTGCCGGATGGGCCGGGACCGTTTCCGACCGTGCTGGTCCTGGGCGGCTCTGGCGGCGGGTTTCCCGATCGGTCAGCGGCCCTGTTCGCCTCCCATGGCATCGCCGCGGTCTCGCTCGCATACTTCGGTGTTGAGGGGCTTCCGCCGGAACTTCGGCAGATACCGCTCGAGTATTTCGAATCGGCGTTGCAATGGATCGCAAATCATCCGCTGCTCCAGGCCGAACGGCTGGCCGTGTGCGGCACCTCGCGTGGCGGCGAGCTGGCTCTGCTGCTGGCCTCCCGCTCCCCGCAGATTCGCTCAGTCGTCGCCTACGTCCCGAGCAGTCATGTCTGGGGGGCAATATCACGAATCGAAGACGAGGAGAGCGTCGATTTCTTCGCCGCCTGGACCTATGGTGGCCGCACGATTCCCTATGCCGGCCGGGTGCGCAACGATGCGGTCGCGCCCGACGAAAATGGGGTAGTCAGCCTGACACCGGCGTACCTGAAGTGTCTGGCCGACACCAAGTGCTCGGACTCGGCACTGATCCCGGTCGAGCGCATCAATGGCCCCATCCTCCTCATTTCCGGCGAGGAAGACGCGTTGTGGCCGTCGGCCCAGTTCGGCGAGTTGATCACCAAACGCGCCCGGTCCAAGGGGTTCGATTTTGTCATTGAGCACCTGAGCTACAGCGGCGCAGGGCACTCGATCGGCGCGGGGTACGGACCGACGACGGTCAACCAGAGCTATCACCCAATCCGCAAGGCCATGATCGATCTCGGCGGGACACCTGAGGGGCTGGCGAAAGCGCGCGCGGAATCCTGGCCGCGGGTGCTCGCCTTCGTGGCGCAACACACCGCACCTCAACCGGTCGGATTGAAGGAGGTCTCTTCGGTCGGCAACTAGCACGTTGCCGCAGGGACGCTCAGCATCACGCTACACGCGAACTCACGAATAGGAACAGAAGGATTACCGATATGAAGACCCGTTCATCCACGTCGTTGACCCGCCGCCGCCTACTGCAATCGGCAGTTGTCGCCGGCGCTACGCTCCCTGTACGTTCGACCGCCGCCGCCGGCTCCAGCGCATCTGGCAGCACTTTGGCATTAGGGGCGCGGTCATCCAGCCAGGATGGACGCTCCCAGGTCGTCATCGGTGCCTGGGCCGAACCGGCCACGCTGCTTTCGGGAGCCCCGGTCACCGGTGCCTCGTATCAGCAGATCCAGCGCGTCATCGCGAACGGCCTGGTGAAACTGGGCTACCCGTCCTTCGAAGTCGAACCCGATCTCGCGGAATCCTGGGAGACCTCCGAGGACCACCTGACCCACACGTTTACCCTCCGATCGGGAGTCACGTGGCACGACGGCGAGCCGTTCACCGCTGAGGACGTCAAGTTCACCTACGACCTCGTCACCGCCAAGGAGTGGCCGGGCGGTCTCGACTCCTACTTCGCGCAAATTGCCGGCGCGACCGAGCACAAGGCGGGCGAGGCCGACCAACTCACGGGCGTTGAGGTCATCGACGATACCCACGTCAAGGTCACGCTCGTCCAGCCCGACGCGCTCTTCCTGGCCTCGGCGGCCAGCCGGCAGCGGATTTTGCCAAAGCACGTGCTGGAGTCCATCCCCGTCGCCGACATCGACAAGAGCGACTTTGCCCGGAAACCGATCTACACCGGCGCCTACATCGTCGAGGAGTGGAAGCAGGGGGAAAGCCTCACCCTTCGGGCGAATCCGGACTACTTCGGCGGCGCCCCCGCGATTGAAACGGTCATCTCCCGCTTCATTCCCGATCCCGCCACTACCTATGCCGAGCTGTCGAGCGGCGGGCTCGACATCGGAACCGTCTCGCCCGACTTGCTCTCGACATTCGAAAACGATTCCGCGTACACCGTGCGGGAACTGCCCGGACTTCGGGTCATCTTCCTCCATTTCGACCTGACGTTACCGCTCTTCAGCGATTCGCGTGTGCGCAAGGCCATTCGCCACGCTGTCGACAAGCAAACCGTGATTGACGCCCTGCTGCTGGGGAAGGGGGAGGTTGGCAGGAGCTTCATTACCCCGCTGGCCTGGATCTTCAATCCGGATGCTCCAGATTACCCCTACGATCCGAAACAGGCGGCGAATCTGCTGGACGAGGCGGGGTGGACCCTGGGCGACGACGGGGTGCGCGTTAACGCCGACGGCGAGCGCCTCGCCTTCACCCTCACTGTACCCACCGCTTGGCGCGAAGATGGGTTGGCGGTGCAGCCGTTCCTCCAGGCGGTCGGGTTCGAGGTCACGATTGAGGAGCAGGGCGCTGGGCAGAGCACAGGACCGCTCCAAGTCGGTGAGTACCAGGCCGCTGTCAACGGCTGGAACAACTACATCATCGATCCCCGAGCCGACCTCCAGCGCTGGTTCCAGAATCCGCGCCCGGCTGACCAAACCGGGTACAAGAACGACGAGGTGGACGCCCTCTTCCTAAAGGCTCGCGCCGCTCTGGACAAGGAAGAGGAGAAGAGCCTCTACTTCCAGATCCAGGAACTGGTCGAGACCGACGCGCCGCTCGCCTATCTCTGGCGTGAGCAGGATCTCCTGGTGGTCGGGCCGCGATTGACGGTTCCGGAGACCGACACCCTCTCGGAGCTCTACGACCGCATTCCTGAATGGCGGCTCAATGACTAGGCAACGGCCACGGCGAGCGGTCGCCCGTGGTCAGTTCAGGTCGGTTCAACCCGCCCAACCGGTCAGACACGCGCAATGAGCAGGCACATCCTTCGACGCATCATCCTGCTCATCCCAATGCTCATCGGCATTTCGATTATGTCCTATGGGATCATCCGGCTCGCGCCGGGTGATCCCACACGGATGCTCGCGGACCCGGAGATGCTCACGACCGAGCAAATGGAGGCGCTGCGCGTCCAGCTGGGACTGGACCAGCCTATCCAGATCCAGTACCTACGCACGATGCAATCGCTGTTGACCGGCGATCTGCTCTCCTTCAAGACCCGCCAGCCCGTGATGGAAATGATTGCCGAACGTCTGCCTACCACGGCGGGCCTCACCGCCGGTGTGCTGATCGTCGGGTTTAGCCTGGGGATGGTCGTCGGCGTACTCCAAGCGCTTCGGCCGAGTACGCGACTGGATGAGGCGCTGACCTTCTTCTCCCTGTTCGGCTTTGCGGTGCCCACCTTCTGGCTGGCCCTGATGCTGATCCTGATCTTCTCCGTACGACTCGGTTGGCTTCCCACCAGCGGTATCCGGCCCACCAACACCGCCGGCTGGGATCCCTTGGCAGTGGCGCCATATCTCGTGCTCCCAACGATCGTGCTGGCGACGAACCTGCTGGCGATCGTCGCACGATACACTCGCTCATCGATGCTGGAGACAATGGGACAGGATTATCTCCGCACCGCCAGGGCCAAGGGCTTGAGCGAACGCGTGGTCACGGTGCGACACGCGTTGCGCAACTCGCTGCTCCCGGTAATCACGCTGCTGGGTGCGCAGATTCCGTACCTGCTTGGCGGGACCGTGGCCGTCGAAACGATTTTCGCCCTACCGGGGATCGGTCGGCTGGCGCTGGATTCGGTCATTTCTCGGGACTATCCGGTGATCCTGACCATCAACCTGTTCGTTGCCGTGCTGGTCCTGATCGGCAACCTGCTCGCCGACATCGCCTATGTCCTCGCCGATCCACGGGTCAGGCTCGGCGAATGACGCAGGCAACAGCACCGTCATCGACGATGGCACCCGCCGTGAACCGCACCAGGGTGAACTGGGGGGATGCACAGCGGAAGCGCAGCGCCATTCCGACGTGGCGCCGCTTGCTGGGGAACCGGCGCATCGCCATCGGCGCGGCAGTCCTGATCACGATGTACCTGATCGGGCTGCTCGCCCCGTGGTTGTCGCCAGCGGATCCAAATGCGCAAATCCTGCTGAACCGCCTACGACCTCCCAGCACCGCACATCCGCTGGGAACGGACAGCCTCGGCCGGGACATCCTTTCCCGGGCGATCTGGGCAACCCGTATTTCGCTCTCGGTGAGCCTGGTGGCGATGCTCATCACCATCTGCGTCGGCTCCATCCTAGGGTTGCTCGCCGGATTCCTCGGCGGGGCCGTGGACATGGTGATCATGCGGCTCACCGACATGCTCATGGCATTCCCCATTTTCATCCTGCTCATCACGATCGTTGCCATCTACGGCTCCGGTCTTGGCCTCCTAATCCTCTTCCTGGGGTTCACGGCCTGGCCTCTAGCGGCGCGGACGATCCGGGCGGAGGTGTTATCGCTCAAGCATCGTGATTTCATCGACGCGGCCCGCATCAATGGAGCGTCGACGGCGAGGATCCTCTGGTTCCACGTCCTCCCCGGTGTGCTCTCCGTGATCGTGGTGACGGCGACCTTGCGGGTTGCCACCGTCATCCTGATCGAGTCGGGACTGAGTTACTTCGGGCTGGGCGTGACTCCGCCGACCCCGACTTGGGGCAACATGGCCTCGGAAGGACGTCTCTACCTCGATACTGCCTGGTGGATCACCACCTTCCCAGGCGTGTTGATCGTGATTACTGTGTTGGCCTACAACCTCCTCGGTGACGGCCTTCGGGACGAACTCGACCCAAGGAGGCGCGGTCGTTAAGCATTCAGCATCAACCTGCTCCACAAGATATCCGGAAAGGAACGAACGTCCACGTGCCCACGGCAATAGACCATGTCGTCGTTGCGGTCGATGACCTCACGCAAACCATCCGAGACTACGAAGGCCTCGGATTCACCGTCACCATCGGGGGTGACCATGCCCACCGCGGATCGCACAACGCCCTGATTACGTTCCAGGACCAAAGCTACATCGAGCTCATCGCCTTCAAGCACGAACCGCCGGTGAAGGACAACACCTGGTGGGATCTGCTCCAGATTGGCGAAGGTCTGGTGGACTTCGCGCTCGTTTCGCACGACCTGCTGGCCGAACTGGAACACCTGAAGTCGCAGGACTTCGAGATCACCGGCCCGATGGAGGGGGGACGGCTCCGCACGGACGGTGTCCGCGTTGCATGGCGACTCGCACGGTTAAACGTCAACGGGGCCGAGCGTCTTCCCTTCGTCATTGACGACATCACTGACCGGCAACTCCGCGTACCTCTGGGCGGTCATGCCATCCATTCAAACGGCGTCACCGGCATTGCCGGCCTAACGGTTGCCGTGACATCCCTCACCGCCGCCGAGCCGCTCTACCGCGGCTTGCTCGGTGAGGCAAACAGGAAAGGTGATGCCCTGAGATTCACCGTTGGGCATCAGTTCATCGAGCTCATCGAGCCGGCTGAACCAGGGTCGGAGATCGCCGCGTTTGTCTCCAAACGCGGCAGCGGGCCGTTCCGTGTGACGCTGCGAGGTCCGTCACCACTCACAGGCGGGGCACAGGACCTTGATCCTGAGCTGACACACTCGGCGCGGTTCGTTGTGGAATAAGGAGCGGAGGAGCGCACCGTGGGATTAAAAATAGGGCTAACCCTGCCAAACCGCGGCGTGCTATTCAATGCCACCACTCCGCGCGAACTCATCGAACTAGCGGAAGTCGCGGATCAGTCGGGAGGCTTCGACAGCGTCTGGGTCGGTGATAGCCTGCTGGCGAAGCCGCGCCTGGAGGCGATTACCCTCCTGGCCGCAATTGCGTCGCGGACCAAAACCCTGAAACTAGGGCCGGCATGCCTTGCCAGCTTCCCCTTGCGCGATCCCATCCAACTCGCCGACCAGTGGGCAAGCCTTGACCAACTCGCGGAGGGCCGAACGATTCTCGTCGCCTGCAATGGCAACGTTGAGCAGGCGGGGGTTCATGTCGAGAGCGAAACCTACAAGGTGACAAGTCGAGATCGAGTGGAACGGGTGACGGAAGGGCTACAGATTTTACGGAAGCTGTGGACCGAAGATGACGTGTCGTTTTCCGGCAAGCACTACACGTTTACCGGCGTGACGATCGAACCGAAGCCATTCCACCAGCCCGGTCCGCCGCTGTGGTTAGCGGTCCATGCCCCCATCAACAATGCCAAGGCCGTCGAGAATTCGCATCGGCGCATTGTGAAGTACACCGATGGCTGGCAGACGTCCAAGTGGAACCCTGATGACCTGGGCTGGAGAATCACAGACCTGCGGGAGAAGGCTGCTGAGGCGGGTCGGGAGCCATCCTCGATCTCCATGCACCTCTATCACAACGTGAATCTGACTGACGATCCGGAAGCGGCCACGGCGGAGTCCAAGAGATTTCTCGACCTCTACTACACGGCAAATTTCCCCGAGGAGCATGTTCGCGGGTGGGTTGCGCAGGGAACTGCTGCCGATGTTGTCGCCAGGTTGAAGATGTATGAAGACCTCGGTTTCGATGGGGTGACGCTGCGCA
>JADDPH010000034.1 GCA_016781925.1 Sphaerobacteraceae bacterium
GCAGCTGCGCTTGGCCTTTCAGTGGGAGAATTGCTTGCGAAATCTGGTTGGGCAGGTGCTGACCTCGCGTTCACTTTCACACCGTTGCCCGGAGCGACCCTCCCTGAGAAGTCGCCCGTACGAGAAGGTGAATGGTCGCTTCCTCGCCCGGTGAGGAACGAGGAGCGCCTGGTGTCCACGAAACGGCTGCGAGCCGCTATGGAACAAGCCGCGAGCACCCGCCGGCGGACCGATGACGTTCTCGCACAGTCGGCCGCGAACTTGGCGATGGCCGGTTGGCGACCGAGCGGCCGGGATGCGCTGCCGGAGACCGTGGTAGAACGGGACCAAGGATGGGTGCGGACACGAGGGACGGCGTTCGCCGAGAACGAGCAGGTCAGTCGCGGCCAAACGGGTTACCTTATCGGGGAGGGACGAGACGAGGAACAGGGCTCCGGAAATTCTCCAGCATCCCCAACAGGAACCGCCCGATCCTGAATCCGGGTACGTGAGGAGTTGCTAAGGGGCTGCCTTCTGCAGGAGCGGCTCCGGACGGGATGCGGTCATGCTGGCGGCGACCCCGGTCTCCCTACCGGCTGGTAGGCAGGGTAGCCTCCACCCGTCCCAAGAACTGGAGCAGCTGTGGCAGGATTAGGCCACTACGACTGAGCGCCTGGGCGTGGTTGATCCCCTCCAGGACGACGAAGGTGGCGTTCGCCACCAGGCGCCTCGAGCGCTTCGTCGGTTCCGGCTCGTCGAGCGTTCCGGCGTAGAGTAGGGCGGGTGTGCGGATGGCGGCGAGCGCCCCCTCGGGTAACGTCCGGCTCCATCAGCCGCTGCAACCGCGAGCCGGTCAATGCCTCGGCGTCGGACGTCAGCCACCGCGTCCGCTCCCCGGGCGATAGCCAGAAGTTCGGGACCGTCTCCTCCCACCCGGGGACCAGCGTCGCTATGCCACCCGGCAGATCATCCAAGAACGCGTCACCCTCGATGGGCCAGGGGTTCCCACCGAATGTGTTGGCGCCGCCGAGAACGAGCGAGCGGACGCGGTCGGGCGCGGCCGCGCCGACCACGAAGCCGACCCAACCGCCCATCGAGTAGCCCCAGACGTGGGCGCGGTGGATGGCCTCCGCCTCCAGAACAGCGAACACGTCCCCGACGTGCCGGCGCACGGTGTGCCCTGCCTGGTCCTGGGGCTTGTCGCTCTGACCCTGGCCCCGTGGATCAGGCATGACCAGTCAGAAGCGGTCCCGCAGGGCGGCGACGTACCCCCCATCCACCCAGCGCTCCGCGTGGCGACGAAGCCGGGGTGGAGGACGTGCGACGGACGGGTGCCCTCAGCCTCGGAGCGGAAGCGAATTCCGTCTTTGGCGATATCCGGCCTCGGGAGGCTCCGTCGCTTGACCGGGCAGGACCGCGCTGGGCGGGGCGGCGACACCTCCGCATGGCCGGGGACTGTCGGTCATCCCGGACTCGCCAGGGAGCGTGGGGTGGGAACAATGGAGGTGCCGACACTCCCTCCCTCATCGTGACCAGCAAGTTCCTTCTGGGATCGAACTGCTTCCCCGGATTCGTTCTCAGCGTTCGGGTGCAGGCGGAGGGCGTCGGTGGGGTGGAATGTCGGGGAGCGGGTGCGGGCAGAGGAGGCACTCTGCCCGGCCAGCGTTCGGATGGCGGAGAGGGGACGCTACCCGATGAGCGCGTTGCCGCAGTTGGTGCAGAACTTGGAGCCTGGAGTGTTCTGGGTGCCGCATTTCGCACAGGTGACGGTAGCGGCCTGAAGCTGGGTGCCGCAGTTGGGGCAGAACTTGGAGCCGGCTGGGATCGTCGCCTGGCAGTTGGGGCAGGTCATGGTGGCAGGGGCGGCTGCCGGGGCGGGTGAGGCGGTCTGGGGCTGATTCTGCGGTGCTGAGAAGGCGTCGCGCATCGACTGGGCCATGGCTTGGCCCATGCCGAGACCGGCGCCGAGGCCGACGCCGGTGGAGGCGACATCGCCCCCGGTGCCGGGGTTATTGGCGGCGTCACCGATCGCCTGCGCGGTGCGGAACTGGGTGTAGGCGCGCATGTCGCCGAGGGCAGCCATGCCCGAGCGCTCGTCGATCCGCCGCTGGACCTCCTCGGGTGGGGTGATGGCGGAGATCTGGAACGAGGTCAGCTCCAGGCCGAGGCGCTGGAAGTCGTCGCCGAGCGCGTTGCGCGCGGTGTCGGCGATCTCGCGGGTCATCCCCTGGATGTCGAGGATGGAGGTCTGGACGCCGCCGAGAAGGTCGTTGAACTCGTTGATGACGATGCTCTTGAGGAACTCGTCGATGGCGCCGGTGGTGTAGGCGCCGCGGGTGCCGACGACGGTGCCGACGAAGAGCTGGGGATCCGCCACGCGCATGGAATAGGTGCCGAAGGCGCGCAGGCGGACCATCCCGAGCTCGCTGTCGCGGAAGACGAGGGGCTGCGGCGAACCCCACTTCATGTCCGTCAGCTCGCGCATGGAGACGAAGTAGACCTCGGCGGTGAAGGGGGAGCGTCCGCCGAAGGGGAGACCGATCAGCCCGGTGAGGAGCGGAATGTTGTTGGTGGAGATGGTGTGGCGGCCAGGCCCGAAGACATCGAGCGCTTTACCGTCCCGGAAGAAGACCGCGCGCTGCCCTTCCCGCACCACCAGCTGGGAGCCGAGCCGGAACTCGCCGGAGCCGTCCTCGGGCACGCGGTGGACGATCTCGTCGGTGTACTCGTTCGGGTGCTCGATCAGGTCGAGGATGGCCATCGCGGCTCGGCTCCTTGTGGGTGATGCGTCACGGGTGGTGTGGCGACGCCTCGCGCCGTCACGACGGACGCGTGGACGAGCTTGGCACGACCGACGCGCTTTGCTCAGTCTAACCTTGAAGCGAGGAGCGGCGAGTCGGCTCCCTGGAATGCGTGAGGGACTTTCCCAGGCCCCTCACCACCCGGTCAGGCTGCCACCGATGGGGCAGGAGCGCTAATCGCGCATGGTCGGGTCAAGGGTGTCGCGAAGCGCGTCACCGAGGAGATTGAACGCCACCACCGTCACAAAGATGGCAAGCGTCGGATACACGAAGGTATGCGGCGCCGTGGCAATGTACTGCCGTGCCGTACTGACCATCGCGCCCCACTCCGGGATCGGTGGCTGGATCCCAAGGCCGAGAAAGCTCAGCGTGGCGCCGACGAGAATGGCTGTGGAGACCCGCAACGACGCGAACACAATGATCGGCGACATCAAGTTGACCAAGACATGACGCCGCACGATCTCTGCGTCGCTCGCCCCCGTGACCCGCGCTGCGACGACGAACTCGCGTTCCCGGAGCGTGAGCACCATCGACCGGGTGAGGCGGGCGAAACCCGGGATCTCGTTGAGGCCGATGGCAATGATCGTGTTGATGATGCCGGGTCCCAGTGCGGCGACGATGGCAATCGCCAGCAGGATCCCGGGGAACGCCATCATCACGTCGATCAGCCGCATGACCAGCGTGTCAAACCGGTGATAGAACCCGGCGATGATTCCGAGTAGGGTGCCGATGCTGAAGCTCGCGGCGACCGCCGCGATGCCGATCGTGAGCGAGTAGCGTGCGCCATAGAGCAACCGGCTGAAGATGTCGCGCCCGAGCTCATCGGTGCCGAACAGATGCGTCGTCGATGGGCCCGCGAAGCGGTTCACGATCTCCTGGGATTTCCAGTGATATGGCGCGACGACCGGGGCGAAGATAGCCAACACGATGAGGAGCACGATAACCACCAGCCCGAGGACACCCGGACGGTTCCGCAGAAACCGCTGGAGCAACGCTCGGCGCACCGACCGCGGCGCTTCCGTCTTTTGGGCTTGTCGCGAAGCGGGTGCCAACGCGGTGAGTCGGCGCCCGGGCTGTTCGACACGCTCGCTCATGTGCCTGCGCCTTTCAGTCGTAGTGGATACGCGGATCCATGAACGCGTAGCCAACGTCCACGGCGAGGTTCACCAGCACGAACACGACCGAGATGATGAGGACCGTGCCCTGCACGAGCGGGAAGTCACGCGCCTCAATCGCGTAGACCGCGAGGCGCCCAACTCCTGGCCAGGCAAAGACGGTCTCTGTCACCACCGCGCCGCTCAACAGGTAGGCCACCTGCAGACCAATGACGGTCGTGATTGGCAGCATGGCGTTCTTAAGCCCGTGCCGGAGGAGCACAATCGACTCCCGTAACCCCTTGGCACGTGCTACCCGAACATAGTCTTGATTGAGGACCTCGAGCATCGCCGAGCGGGTCAGCCGGGCCATGACGGCGACTGAGCCGACGGCAAGCGTGACAGCGGGCAGGGCCACGCTGCGGAGCCCATCGAGGGTCCAGATGGGGCCACCGTACCCGCTAATCGGGAGAAGGCGCAGTTCATAGCCGAAGACCAACATCAGGCCCAAGGCGACCGCGAAGATCGGCGCCGTGATACCTAACATCGAGACGAGCATCAGCCACCTGTCGACGGCAGAGCCCCGCTTGGCGGCCGCCACGACACCGAGCGGGATGGCGACCAGTGGCGTGATGATGGCCGCTACCACCGTGAGCTGAATCGTGTTCGGCAGCGCGTCCAGCACATCGTCCAGCACTGGGCGTTTGCTGCGCAGCGATCGACCAAGGTCGCCCTGCACCACCCGGCCAAGATAACGGGCGTACTGCTCGGGCAGGGGACGATCAAGGCCGAGCTCTCGCTCGATCGCCTGAACCGTTTCGGGTGGAGCATCCGGCCCAGCGATGACCTGGGCCGGGTTGCCCGGTACGAGGTGGAGCACCAGGAACACCAAAACAGACACGCCCAACAAGACGACTGGCAGGATCAGCAGCCGCCGGGAGATGTATTGGGTCACGTGGCACCTACTTCAACGAGATGTCGAGCATCCGGTAGAGCCACCGCGAAGGATGGACCTGAACACCCTCCGCCGCTTCCGCCGTGCCGAGGGTGCCGAGCGTGTGGATGAGCGGCGCAGCCGGGGCGTCTTGGATCAGGCGCTCCTGGACGTTTTGATAGTCTTGGGCGACCTGCTCCGGATCGGGGTTCGTTCGAGAGTCCTCCAGCCACTGGTCGACTTCCGGCACGCCGTAGAAGAATCGGTTCGGTGCCGGCTGCTGCTCGGTCTTGAAGTAGAAGTAGAGGATGTCGGCCGTTTCGAAGAAGACGCCGATGATGTAGCCGACCTGCTCCCCGGAGCGAGCCGCCTCGAACCACGCGGTCTGCTCGTACTGTTTGGTCTCAACCTTGATGCCGACCTGCGCCAGCTGCTGCTCGATGATCTGCGCCTGCAACACCGTGGTGCTGTCGTTGATGATCCAGAGGGGGAGCACCAACTGCTGTCCGTTCTTCTCTCGGATACCATCGCCACCCGGCGTCCATCCTGCCTCTTCCAGCAAGGTGGCCGCCTGATCTGGGTTGTAGGTGGGCGCGATTGCGTCGGCACCCTCCCAGTAGTACGGCGTGTCGGGGTGGAGCATCGTCCGGGCCGGTTGGCCGAGTCCAAAGTTGGCGCCCTGGACGATTTCCTCCTTGTTCAGCGCGTAACTGATCGCCTGGCGGACCTTCACGTCATCGACCGGTGGCTTGGTGATGTTCATGCCGAGGTACGTGGTCTGCAACTGCTGGTACTCGACAATCGAGACGCCGGGCCCTTGCTTGAGGCGCTCGACATCGACAGCCGGCACGTCCTGGACGATGTGGATGTTGCCGGCCTGGAACTCCGCGATCCTCGTGGTGTCCTCCGGGACCACCCGGATCTCGATACCATCAAGATGCGCGGGTCCCTTGTTCTGGAAGATGGGCGAGCCCCAGGTGTAGGCGTCGTGCCGGGCAAGTTGGATATTCTGGTTCCGTGTCCACGAAACGAACTTGTACGGTCCGGTACCGTCTACCGCGGTGACGCCGTAGTCCTGACCCGCCTGCTCGACCGCTTGCTGGTTCACCATGACCGCCCAGCTCCCGGCGAGCTGGTCGAGGAAAATGTTGTAGGGCTGCTTGAGGAGAAACCTCACGGTATGCGGGTCCGGCGTCTCGATCGTCTCGATCGGCTCGATGTTGTACGACGTGGGCGACGTTTCAATTGACAACCAGCGCTCGAACGTGTACTTCACGTCAGCCGACGTGAAGTCCTTGCCGGAGTGGAACTTCACGCCCTGCTTCAGGGTGAAGGTGTAGACCTTCCCGTCCGGGCTTACTTCCCACTTCTCCGCGAGCTCCGGCTTGAACGATCCATCGTAGTCGCGTGTGATCAAGTTGTCGTGCATCAACGCGAGCACCCGCGACGCGAGCAGCGCCGTGGTGATGTGCGGATCGAGAACTTCCGGATCGGCATCGAACGCGACGACCAGCGTGCCGCCCTTTTGTTGGGCAAATGGGGCGGCGGAGGCCGAAGATGG
>JADDPH010000094.1 GCA_016781925.1 Sphaerobacteraceae bacterium
AGATGATCTCCATCATGGTGACTCGCGGCTGCCGCGGGCTGCTCAGTATCGCGCCTTCGAGCGAGAGAGGATTTCGCCGCATGCCCGCCCTTCCCGAGGACCGGCATGTCGGGCCGCCGGTGCGCTTTACCCCCGGTCTTCGGCGGGAAGGTGAAGCAGCCCAACTCCCCGTGCCGCCGACGTCATTGGTCGGGCGGGAGCAGGAGCGGGCAGAGGTATCCGAGTTGCTCCGGCGACAGAATGTCCGCCTCCTGACCTTGACCGGGCCGGGTGGTGTTGGCAAGACGCGCCTGGCCCTTGCGGTCGCCACCGACCTCATTGGTGACTTTCGCGATGGCGTCGCCTTGGTTCCGCTCGCTCCGGTCCGTGATCCGTCACTGGTGCTTCCAACCATTGCGTCCGTTCTCGGGGTGCGAGAGGCGGCCGGTCGGCCGCTGCGCTCGGCGCTCCAGGAGGCGCTGTCCGGGCGGAATCTGTTGCTGGTGCTGGACAATCTGGAGCAGGTCGTGGAGGTGGCGCCGGACCTGATTCAGCTTCTGGCGTCCTGCCCAACACTCCAGTTCCTGGTTACGAGCCGGGAGCCGCTTCGGGTGCGGGTGGAGCAGGAGTTCCCGGTGCTCCCCCTCGCCGCACCAGATCGGGACATCCCTCAAACCCCAACAGCGCTTGCCGCGAATGCCGCCGTAGCCCTCTTCGTCCAGCGGGCTCAGGCCGCCGACCCGAATTTCGTTGTGACGGAGACCAACGCCTCGACGGTCGCGGAGATCTGCCGGAGACTCGACGGTTTGCCCCTGGCGATCGAACTTGCCGCGGCGCGGGCGAAGGTGCTCTCACCATCTGCCTTGCTCTCGCGCCTGACCAACCGTCTCCAGGTGCTGACCAGCGGACCGCGCGACCTCCCCGATCGCCAGCACACGATGCGGGACGCGGTGGCCTGGAGCCACGACCTCCTGGCGTCTGAGGAGCAGGCACTGTTCCGGCGCCTTGCCGTCTTCGCCGGAAGCTTCACCCTGGACGCGGCCGAGCGGGTAGTTGCGGCGCCCGGTAGCGCCGGGGTGGACGTGTTGGGGGGCATCGCCTCCCTGATTGACAAGAGCCTGCTCCGACGCGGCACCGACACAACCGACGAGGTTCGGTTCGGGATGCTGGAGACGATTCGGGCGTTCGCCCTCGAGCAACTCGAGGGGAGCGGTGAGGCGGACGACGTTCGCAGGGCGCACGTCGCCGTCTTCCAAGAGCGTGCCGAAGCTGCTCGCTCTGCCGGCTACGGACCACAGCAGGTGACGGAGTTGGACCGCCTGCACGCCGATCTTGACAACTTCCGCGCGGCGATGACGTGGACGCTGGAGCGGGGTGAGGCGGCTGCTTGCCTCGCCATTGCGGAACCCCTGCTGGTGTTTTGGTTCGTGCGGGGCCACCTCAGCGAAGGTCGTACCTGGCTCAAACGAGGGTTGGCCGGTCACCTGGACGAGTCCGATGCGGCGTTGCGGACGCGGGCTCTCGCTGCCGCGTGCATCCTCGCCAACCACCAAGGAGACCTTGTCGAAGGAGTGGCGCTTGGTGACGAGGCGCTCCGGCTTGCGTTGTTGCTGGGAGATCCGTTCGCTACAGCCCTGGCAAAGAACGGCCTCGCGCGGTGCTACGAGCAGCACCAGCCCGACCGAGCCTTCGCCCTATGGGAAGAGGCCCTGCGGCTGTTCCAGTCAACAAACATGAAGGCCTGGGCGTCCATCGTCATGGTGAGCCTCGGTTCGTTGGCGCGGCGGACTGGGGACGTCCAAGGGGCAGAGCGGCGGCTCAAGGAAGCCCTCCAACTGAGCCAGGCCATCGGTCATAGCTGGGTGGAAGCCTTCGCCTTGACGAATCTCGGCCAGCTTGCCTGGGACCGGAGGGATGCCGCCGCCGCGACCGACCTGCACCGGCGCAGTATCACCATTTGGCGGGAGCACGGCAGCACCTGGGGCATCGCGTACGCGATTGTCGAGATCGCGGTCATCGCAAGCTCCCAAGGTGAACACGAGCGTGCCGCCTGTCTCTTTGGCGCCGCGGAAGTCCTGCGTGAGTCGGTCGGTGCTCCAGTGATGCGATTCGCTGGAACCGGTTACGAGGCGGCGCTCGCCGCTGTCCGGGCCAGCCTGGGCGAGGCGCGGCTGGCCGCTGCCTGGCACACGGGCCGGGAGATGACGATCGAGCAGGTGTTGGCAGAGGTTGCCGCGGCCGCATTTGAGGCTCCCTCGTCCGAGCCCGTGCCCGTCTCGTCGCTGCCCGTGGACCTGAGCGATCGAGAGGTGGAAGTGCTGCGGCTGGTCGCGCAGGGCTTGTCCAATGCCGAGATCGCCGAACAGCTCTATGTCAGCCCGCGCACCGTCGGCGCCCACGTTTACAACATCTACCGGAAGGTGGGCGTCGCCTCCCGGGCAGCTGCCACTCGTTTTGCCAAGGAGCACGCTCTGGCCTGATCAGGGCCTCATCCCCCTCGGTCAATCAACGACCGTCACCACGGACGTGCCAGAACCTGCCGGCGCGCTCTACCGGACCTCCCGGGTCATTCAGGCGGTCAAACAGGTAGATGCCGTCAAATGGGGTGCATGGGACGATGATACTGAACCGCGACGGCCGCCAGCCTCGCTCCCTACGAGCGTCGTCGGTGCGGCGATGCATCTCATGATGCCACTCGGGCACCCTGCCGAACTCATAGATGTGTCAACCATCACTTTGCCAACCCGCATTGAAGGAGATTGACCACTTGTGACAGGAGTCTCCTCGGACGACGTTTCCGAGGACTTGTTGCATATTGACCAGGTCATGGCACTGGAATGAAATGGTAGGGAAAAGAGCGTCGGGTCAGGGGTCCTATGATCCCCGTAGGTTTGACTGGCTGCGGACCGCCCCTCTATAGTCCAGCCATGGCGACGAAGCACGGGACAAAGACGGATCAGGAGGCGCAGAAGCGAGGGGCGGACCGTGTGGTCACGTCCAACCGTCGCGCGTTCCACGACTACTTCATCGATGAGACCGTCGAGGCCGGCGTTGCCCTGACGGGAACGGAGATCAAGTCCATCCGCGAGGGAAAGGCAACGATCAGCGAGGCCTATGCGCGGATCGAGAACGGCGAGTTATGGCTGGTCGGCGCCCATATCTCACCGTATAGCCATGGCAGTTACACCAACCACGACCCGGACCGACCCCGTAAGTTGCTGGTCCACAAGGCGCAGATCCAGGACCTGCAGGCCGCGATCGAGCGCAAGGGGCTGACCCTAGTCCCGCTCCGCCTGTTGCTCAAACGGGGGCGCGCCAAGGTGGACATCGGCGTGGCTCGAGGCAAGAAGCTCTACGACAAGCGAGCGACCACCGCCGAGCGAGAGGCGAACCGAGACATTCAACGCGCGATGCGGGACCGGGCTTGAGTGGTCCTATCCCCTTGAAGACCTTGCGCCCTCGGCTGAGTCGCTAGGCCCGCCTTCTCCTGGTGAGCGGCAAGGCCGACAAGAGGGTTCACCAAGAGCTGTCGGGCGATGACCGCACCAAACTGTTTTTCCCAGTGGTGGTGCGTCATCCGTTATGGTATCCTTGGTGTTGGTCTGGGGATGTTTGGTCTCGACAGGGTTGTAGGTACGAACGTTGCACGCCGAGGTGCCCGAGGCCTCGTAAAAACGGGCAAAAAAGTAGCTGGCACTCCCAACTACGCTCTCGCTGCCTAAGTCACAGACCTCTAGGTAGCGCGTCCGTCCGGTCCTCCCCCTCCTGGGACCGGGTACGGGCGTCACAAAGGGAGGGTGCGGCGGTCTAGTTTGCCGGAGCGCAACCGCCAAAGACAGTCTGGCTCACCGCAGCGGAACCTGGTCGGTGGGGGTCCGCGGCGGCACACAAAACGCCGACTAAGCGTGTAGTAGATGCTCGACCGAAGATTCTGGACGGGGGTTCGATTCCCCCCATCTCCACCAGACGCGGTGAGGCCCACTGGACACCCGGTGGGCCTTTCTGTACCCCTTAACGTTGCCTTACGGCGAGTATCGTTGCGGCTTCCGTGACGTAATGGACGGTCGGAGCAATTTGGGGCGAAAGAACCAGCGCGTCGCCGGCTGGCCGTGCTTGAGATGCTCCCGCACGATCTCCTCGATGGCCTCGGGCGTCAACTCGTTGTAGAAGGTCGGACCCGGGTAGACGTTCATCGACGGGCCGTAATCGCAGCGGTTGCGGCAACTGGTGGCGATGATCTCCACGCGGTCGGCTAGGCCCTCGCGCGCGACCGCGGCCTCAAGCACGGGCAATAGGGCCCGGCTCCCCCGTGGCGAGCAGTTGGGTCCAAAGCAGAGGTGGACCCGGTATCCGGTCCGCTCGGGTCCCTCGCTACCCTCAGGACCGTACACCTGCCGTACCCAGGCTTGATGGAACGTGCGCCTCAATGGCACCGCGGATCAGCCGGTAGTCCTCCTCGCCGATCTCGTGGACGTTCCCTTGGAAGGCCAGTGTCCAGTTGGCCGCTGGCCACTTCCGCGCATAGACCATCTGACGAGCAAGCGGCTCAGCCGCGACGAACTCGCCCTCCGGGAGCACCACGTCCGCCACGATCTGGACCCGGTGCGGGTAGTCCTCGGCGGCCTTTTTGGGGTCACCGCTCTCCCAGATTCGCTCGTGACTTTCAAAAAAGGGCGACGTAATCGTGGCCACTCCCGCCAGCGCTTTGACCCCGGTGACGTACCAGATCAGCTTGTCACCCGGCGCCATTCGCTCCGCCTTCTTCCGGTGCCGGGATTTGATCCCCTGAACCGTGAACCCTTGTTCGGCGGTGCGCCGGAAGTTGTCCAGCGAGCCCACGATGATCCAATAGGATGAACGGGGGCCTTGCTCTGCCAAAATTTCCTCCCATGGAAAGACTCGACGATGAGGACGCGATAGGTCGGGACGTATTCGCAATGTGACGCAGTATGGCACGCGCGAAACCCCGGTCGACGTTGCAATCCCAGGGGAACCAACACCACCGCATGCCCACTACGGCGTCTGGCCCGGTCAAGCGACTCGGTGTCCTCCTTGCCCCCGTCGCCGCCTGGGGCGATACTTCGCAAAGAAAAGCGTCTTGACGTAACTGTCCACAAACCGGCGAAATCGGCATCGGCCGCCTCCGGATGGGGAGAAGCATGGACCACGCGACCCTTGTCGATCGCCTGGAGCGCATCCTTGGTCCCGGCGGTGTTTTTCACCGGCCGGGCGATCTCCTCGTCTACGAATATGACGGCTCGGTCGACGGCGCCGTCGACACGGCGCGCCCCGCGGCCGTGGCCCTCCCGACGACAACCGAGCAGGTGGCTGCCATCGTCGAGCTTGCAAACGAGGCGGGGCTCCCAGTAGTGGCCCGTGGGGCCGGGACCGGGCTCTCCGGCGGGGCAGTGGCTCAGCGGGGTGGGATCATCGTCTCCCTCACACGCATGGATCGCATCCTTGAGGTTGACCGAGAGGACCGGACGGCACTCGTTGAACCGGGAGTCATTAACCTGGAGCTGTCTGAGACGACCTTGCCGGAGGGCTTCTTCTTCGCCCCGGACCCCTCCAGCCAGAAGGCCTGCACCGTCGGCGGGAACGTGGCGGAGAACTCGGGCGGACCCCACTGCCTTAAGTATGGCGTGACGACCAACCACGTTCTCGGCTTGGAGGTGGTGCTGCCCGACGGGCGCATGGTCTGGACGGGGGGCCGGGCCTCGGGTGGGGCTGGCTATGACCTGACGGCGGCAATGGTCGGCTCCGAGGGGATGCTCGGCATCGTCACGAAGGCCCTCGTGCGCCTGACACCGCAGCCGGAGTCGATCGTTGTGCTCCTGGCTGCCTTTGGCGATATGGACGCTGCCTCCCACGCCGTCTCGCGGATCATCGCGGCGGGCATCGTGCCGGCGGCGCTGGAGATGATGGACGCGCTGACGATCGAAGCGGTGGAGCCCGCCTATCACGCCGGCTACCCTATGGACGCCGGCGCCGTTCTCCTCATCGAGTTGGACGGCCCGGCGGAAGATGTGCGCGAGACCACGGATGAGGTCTCGACCATCTGCCGGCAGACGGCGGCGACGGAGGTCCGAATGGCCTCTGAGAGGGCCGAGCGGGATCTGCTCTGGAAAGGACGCAAGATGGCCCTGGCGGCGATGGGCCGACTGGCGCCCAACTACTACCTGCACGACACGGTGGTGCCCCGGTCGAAGTTGCCGGCCACACTTCGTCGGGTCGGCGAGGTCTCGAAGGAGTACGACCTCCCGATCGCCAATGTCTTCCATGCCGGCGACGGCAATCTTCACCCGCTGATGCTCTTCGATCGTCGGCAAAAGGGATCCGTGGAGCGGGTCCTGGAAGCCAGCCACGACCTGCTGCACTACTGCGTCGAGGTCGGCGGGGCGCTCTCCGGTGAACATGGGATCGGGACCGAGAAGCGGGACTACATGACCCTTGTCTTTACCGCCGACGACCTGGCGGCGATGGCGGGGGTCAAGAATAGCTTCGATCCGCGCGGTTGCTTCAACCCGGAAAAGCTGTTCCCGAAGGGATACATGTGCGGCGAGGTCCGGGCTTTGCGAGCCCAGGCCATGGCTCAGAAGCTGGGCATTTATGCCCTCTAATCACCCCGCCGCGGCAACAGAGCGGTCGCCGTCCGTCCCGGTGGCGATTGATGGGATTGTGCCTCGTCACCTGATCGCTCCGGCTGACGCCCAAGCCGTTGCTGACACGCTGGTGACAGCGGCGTCCGAAGGCCGCGCAGTGGCGCCGGTTGGCGGAGGGACGGCTCTCGGTCTTGGAAACGTTCCCCAGCGGCTCGACGTGGCGCTTTCGACGGTCAACCTGGCCGGGGTTTTTGAGTACGAGCCGACCGATCTCGTGATCTCCGTCGGTGCCGGGATCCGTTTCGGTGATCTCCAAGCGATTCTCGCCGAACACGGCCAGACGTTGCCGGTCGAGACGCCTCATCCCTCCCACGCCACGGTGGGGGGCCTTTTGGCGACCGCACTCTCCGGGCCTCGGCGTCTTGGTTCGGGCACCTTGCGGGACCTGCTCATCGGCATCTCCGTCGCCCATCCGAGTGGCACGGTGACCAAGTCGGGGGGCATGGTCGTCAAAAACGTCACGGGCTTCGATTTGCCCCGGATCTACCATGGCTCCCTGGGGACCCTCGGGGTGATCGTTTCGGCCAACTTCAAGGTGTTGCCACTTCCGCGAAGCGAGGCGACCGTCATAGCACCCTATACGAGCGCCGAAGCCGCCCTTGATTCGGCCTCTCGGGTGTACCGAAGCGCTCTCCAGCCCGTTGCCCTTGAGGTAGGACGCATAGACGAAGAGTGGCTGGTAGCGGCCCGGCTGGAAGGACGGGAGCAGTCGGTGCGGGTGGCCGCACAGGAGGTGGAGACACTGCTCGGTGGCCACGTTGAGCGTTTCACGGACCAGGAGAGCGCCCGCTGGTGGGAAACCTACCTCGCGCCGCAAGGGATCCATATGGGCGGCGACCGGTCGGACGTGCTTATCCGATGCGCGGTTCGGCCACGTGAAACGGCAAGGCTTGTGGCAGCATTCTCGCAGGTTGCTGGTGAGCGTGGGTTTGCCATCTCCTATCTCGCGTGCTCGGTCGGGCTAGGAACCGTGGTGGTTCGAGGGTCGTTTTTTGAGGGCGGGACCCGGGATGCCCTGCAAGGGCTCCAAGAACGATTGCTTGCCGTCGCCGATCACGTCACGATTCTCCATGCCCCTCCCGACTGGAAGCAGGGCCTGGACATCTGGGGGCGACCACCGGAAACCCTTGATGTCATGCGCGCGCTGAAGGAGCAGTTCGACCCCCAGCGGGTCTTGAACCCGGGCCGGTTCGCTGGCGGGATCTAGGCCAAGGGCCACTCTTGGTAGGACGCGCCACGTTTTGTCATCACGCCGGTGTGGGTCACTCCGAACAGGCAATAGATGCGTTGTGGAGGCGAAGAACTGATCATGGTTGTCGCAATCGAAGCGGATCTTGGAAAACTCCACGGCTATGCCGGCCACGACCAGCCGGAGGATGACCTGCTGCGGACGTGCGTCCACTGCGGGATGTGTCTGCCATCATGCCCGACCTACCGCCTAACCGGCCAGGAGATGTCCTCCCCGCGCGGCCGGCTTTGGCTCATGAAATCAGTTGCGGACGGCCGTTTGGATCTGCTGGACCCGATCTTCGACGAGCAGATGTACCAGTGCCTCAACTGCCGCGCTTGTGAGGCAGTCTGCCCGTCGGGCGTCCACTACGGGCCACTGGTCGAGGCTGCACGCTCCCAGCTTGAGCAGCACCGGCCCCGGCCCCTCTGGCAGCGGGCAACGCGCAACCTGGCGATGGGCTGGCTCTTCGGGGACGGGCGACGCCTTCGAGTAGCCGTCGCCGGCCTGCGTCTCTATCAGCGGAGCGGGCTTGCGGCACTCCTGCGCCGAAGCGGGGCGCTTCGGCTGGCGCGGATGGATGAGCTGGAGGCGATGATGCCGCCGGTCTCGCGGCGCTCCCTCGTTCCGGGGACCGAGCGTTGGTCCCCCCCTCAACCACACCGCAGCGTTCGCCTCTTCAATGGCTGCGTGATGGGCACGGTCTTCGCTGATACCAACCGTGCGGCAGGAAGGGTGATGGCGCGCAATGGTGCGGCCGTCGACCTTCCGGCTGGTCAACAGTGCTGCGGCGCTCTTCACGTGCACGCCGGGATGATGGACGAGGCAAGAAGCCTGGCGCGCGCCAACATCGACGCCTTTGAGGTGAGCGGTGACGACGTCATCGTGGTGACGGCAGCGGGATGCGGGGCGGCCCTGAAGGAATACGGTTTCCTGCTCAAGGATGATCCGGTCTATGCCGAGCGAGCAGCCAAGTTCAGCGCCAGGGTGCGCGATGTGACCGAGCATCTGGCGGAGAAAGACCTCGTGCCGCCGAGCGTGCCCCTCGATCGGGTCGTGACCTACCAGGAGCCCTGCCACCTCGTCCATGCTCAACGGATCACCGTGCAGCCTCGGAAACTCCTCGGTGCTGTGCCCGGACTCCGGCTCGTCGAGATGCGCGAATCCTCGCTCTGCTGCGGTAGTGCCGGCATCTACAACCTCATTCGCAAGGAGATGGCGGAAGACCTGGGTGACCGCAAGGTCCGCCATGTCATGGAGACGCCGGCCTCGGAGGTCGTTACCGCGAATCCGGGCTGCGCGATGCAGCTCCGTGCCTCCCTCCGTCGCAACCGGAGCACCATCAAGGTCCGCCACATCGTGGAGATCCTCGATGAAGCGTACGGCGGGGAGCAGGGCGGATTGGCGGGATGCTCGGCAAGCGAGGGTGCCGGGGATGGTGCGGTACGCGGTCATCGGTAAACGTCAAAGGGGGACATGGAGCAATGTCGAATGGCCGACCGTGCGCGATGGCTGAGCCGGAGCGTACGAGGGCTCAGACGCCCGCTGCGATCGCAGCCAGTTTCCTTGTTGTCCGGTGCCGAAGTTCCCTCTAGGCCAATGTCCGAGGGTCAGAGGTAGTATCAAGGCTCGGCGAGCGACTGCTGGGGTAGGGGCACGGCGTGATTGACAGGACGCGAGGCGCCACGGCGCAGGCACTCCCTGGTGCCGGGCCGCCCACCTTTCTTGAGCGCTCTTTCAGGCTTCGAGAGCACGGGACGGATGTCCGGACGGAGGCCCTCGCCGGGCTCACGACGTTCATGGTCATGTCCTACATCATCGCGGTCAACCCGGCCATCCTGAGTCTCGGGGGGGGCGGTCTCGACCCACGGGCCGTCGCCACCGTGACCTGTTTGGTGGCTGGAGTCATGTCGATCGCCATGGGGCTCTACACGAACCGGGCGCTCGCCATTGCCCCTGGGCTCGGCCTCAACGCGATCGTCGCCTTCACCCTGGTCGGCGCGATGGGGCTCACCTTTCCCCAGGCGATGGGAGTCGTCGTAACCGAGGGGATCCTGATCACGATCCTCGTGCTTCTCGGTGTTCGTCAATACGTGCTTGATGTCGTGCCACTGGCACTCAAGAAGGCGATCGCCGTCGGCATCGGCTTCTTCATCCTGTTCATCGGCCTCCGCAATGCCGGGTTGATCACCTTCGTGCCAGGGGAGACGGGAACCGTCGACGGCTTCCTCGAACTGTCACCGCTGAACTCGTGGCCGATCTTCGTTGCTGTCGTAGGACTCCTGGCAACGGTGGTCCTCATCGCGCGGAACGTCCACGGCGCCATCCTCTGGGGCATCATTTTCGCGACCCTGGTCGCCTTCCTCGTCCCTGGAAACGTCGCCGTCTTCCCCACCGACGCGTTCGCCGGCCCCGATTTCCACCTTCTCGGTGATTTCAGTTTCGGCTACATCGGCGAATTGGGCTTGCTGACCGCGCTGCTCGTGGTCTTCAGCTTGATGCTGGCCGACTTCTTCGACACGATGGGAACGCTGGTCGGAGTTGGCAGCCAGGCCGGCTACCTCAACGAGCGCGGGGATCTGCCTGACGCCAAGAAGCCGCTCCTTATCGACTCCCTGGCGGCCGTGGCCGGCGGTGCCGCCAGTGCCTCATCGGCGACAACCTACATCGAGTCAGCGGCAGGGGTCAGTGTTGGGGGAAGGACCGGGTTGGTCGCCGTCGTCACCGGCGCCTTGTTCCTGCTCTCGCTGCCGTTTGTTGGGCTGGTCACGGCGATCCCCGGCGTGGCGACCGCTCCGGCCCTCATCGTCGTTGGCTTCTTGATGGTCGGCGTCCTGTCGGAAGGTTCTGGTGCCAGGGACGGGTCATCCGCGCGCGGCGTGAACTTTGCCGACATCGAGGAAGGTCTGCCGGTCGTCCTGACCATGCTTCTGATGCCGCTCACGTTCAACATCACGAATGGCATCGGTGCGGGTTTCGTCAGCTACGTCGTCATCAAGCTTGCTCGCGGCAAGGCAGCCGACGTTCCGGCCGGAATGTATGTCGTGGCCGGGGCGTTCCTGCTCTATTTCCTCCGGTGGACCCTGTTTGACGCGACGTTCTAACGTGAGCCGACGAACCCCTGCCGCACTGGCGGCCTGTTTGGATCCCGTTCGCGTCGTCCGTCCTGGTCCTACGACTGAGCCGTGCCCGCGACGTCGTCCTCCGTCAGCGCTGGTGGAAAAGTGATCGTCGCCACCGTCCTCTCCGCGTCCGATCCGATGGTGAAGGCACCCCGGAGGTCGGAGGTCACGAGCCGGTGAACGATCCGCATGCCAAGCCCCTGGCTCTCCGCCGGCACGAAATTGTCCGGAATGCCCTTGCCGTTGTTGGCCACCTCGACGTTGATGAGGCCGTCATCGTTCCATGCCCGGATGGTGATCTTTCCACTCGCACGATCCTCAAAGCCGTGGCTGATGGCGTTGGAGACGAGTTCGTTGATGAGCAGCGCGAGGACCGTGGCCTGGCGGGACTGGACGACGACATCACTCTTGAGGATCTCGAACTCGACGGACAGATGAGGCGGAATCAGGGTGCTATGAGCGTCCTCGGCAACGTAGCGGGCGATGACGTCAACCGTGGTGCCGGCGAGTCGGCTCTCGTCGCTGAGCAGATCGTGGACGGCCGCAATCGCCTGGATCCGGCTCACGGCCTCCCGCACTTCGGTGGCCCATGGCGCGTCCTCCGCCGTGCGGAGCTGGAGCGAGAGCAGCGCCGCCACCGTCTGGAGGTTATTCCTGACCCGATGGTGCATCTCTTGAAGGAGGGCTGACGCGGTCTCAAGGCCATGCCGGGCGTCCTGGTAGAGCTGCGCGTTCTCGATGGCCATGGACGCGGAGTCGGAGAAGGCCTGAAGCAGCCCCAGTTCATCCTCCGTCAGCTCGGCCCCGTGCCGAAGACGGAGGCAGAGGGCGCCGAGAGTTTCGCGAGCCGAGCGGATCGGGAGGCAAAAGACGGGACTGGACCCGTCGACATACGACACGTCGTTCAACCGGGCCGCGCCCGAACGCAAAACCTCGTGCACCAGTTCGTCGCGGTGCGTCCCCACGACCTCCCGCACCTGCCCCACGTAGAACTCCGCCGTGGGAGGAGGAACGTGGGAGGCCCTTCCCGGTCGGTGGTCGAGCCGGAAGATAGCGGCGGCGTCGGCCTGGATCAATTCGATCGCCTGCTCCGCGATGAGCCGCAGGACTTCCTCAAGATCCAGTGTGGAGGCCAGGGTCCGGGAGACGCGCTGGAGGGTCCCTAACTCCGCCACTTTGCGGCGTAGTCGGGCGTCCGTCCAGGAGTAGAGACGCGCGTTCTCGATGCTGATCGCCAACTCCCCGGCGACGGTCTGGACAAACGCAATCTCGTTGACGTCAAACTCTCGCCGCGCCACCGTCAAGATGTTGAGCACCCCGACAAGACGTTCATCGGGACCGCCCCGGAGCAGCATCGGGACCGACACCTGGGACGTGTAGACATCGTCGCCGATGGTCGGGCTGTCCAGGAAGGCTTCGTGCGCGTGGGCATCGGGAGCGGCGATCAGACGCCGATCGGCGGCGGCCCGGCCAGTGATACCAGAGCCGAGCCGGATCGTGGTGAGACCGATCGAGGCGACGTTGAGGCCTACTGCCGCGCGGAGCGCGAGCGTTTCGGTCGCCGGGTCGTACAGAAAGACCGCGCAGCCGTCACTGCCGGTGGTCTCCGCGACGACGCGAACCACTGTCTCAAGCATCTCTGACAGCTCGAGGTTCGCCGTCGCGGCGCGGTTTACCCGGTGCAATGCTGCGAGCCGGGCGATTTGGGTAGGCAGGGCCGGCTCTGCCGCTTGGGCCGCGGCAGCGTGTTCTCCGTGCTCGTACGCGCGGGCGAGGGCGGCAAGAGCGATCCCGGCCGCCACCATCGTCGCCGGGTCAGCCGTGTGCCCGCCAACTCGTTCGAACAGCTCCTGCAAGGCATCAGTCGCCGCGGCCATTGCATCTTCGAGGGAGATCCCCGCCACGGCGGCGTCGTGGCCGAAGGTGCCAAAGGCATCCCGCAGCGGCTGGCCACTGACGAGGTGCGTCTTGTCGCCGCCCCCATAGGCGAGGCGAAGCTCCCGGGAGAGTTCGGCGGCGAGGGTCCGGATGGAAACGCCAGTAGTCATTGCTGGGCCTCGGACGAGCAAGTCGAGAGCGCGACTCTGTTGGCCCGCGGGCGCTCGTTGTTCGTCGCTCGTTCTGGGGTGTCCCGTGACGTGCTCGACTTACAGATGCGTATCAAACCAGCCAATCAGGTGGTGAAGGCGGGCCAGGCGGCGGCTCGGCTTGCCGGTCCGGGAGAGGTTGTGGTCCTCCCCGGGAATGCGAACGAAGGCAACCTGTCGCCCAAGCTTCTTGAGAAACACGAAGAGCTGCTCGGCCTGCTCGATCGGGCAGCGGAGATCCTGCTCGTTGTGGATGATCAGCAGCGGCGTCTTCATCGATTCCACGTACGAAATGGGAGAGTGGCGAAGTAGGGTCTCCGTCTCGGACCATGGGGTGCCGCCAAACTCGTACTCGCCGAAGGTAAAGCCGATGTCGCTGGTGCCGAAGAATGAGTAGAAATTTGCCACGCAGCGTTGGGTCACCGCCGCCTTGAACCGATCCGTATGACCAACGATCCAATTGGTTAAATAACCGCCGTACGACCCACCGGTCACGCCCACCCGTGCCTCATCGACGTACCCTCGCTTGAGGATCGCGTCGAGTGCGCCCATCACATCCGGCATGTCATGCTCGCCCCAGCGCCCGCGAGTGGAGCAGGTGAAGTCCTCGCCGTAGCCGGACGATCCGCGAGGGTTGGTATAGAGCACCACGTACCCACGAGCGGCCATGAGCTGCATCTCGTGGAATAGGGCATGGCCATACATCGCGTGCGGCCCACCGTGAATCTGGAGGATCAGCGGATACTTGGTTGCCGATCCTTCCTGGAAACCCGGCGGCTTAAGGATCCAGGCCTGGATCTCCGTACCGTCGCTTTGGCTCGGAAAGAGCATCTCCTCGCTCGGGCTCAGTGCAACTTCATTGAGGAACGCCTTGTTGTGCTGAGTTAGCTGCTGCTCGTTGCTGCCGGCCGGGCCTGCACTGAAGACCTCGAAGGGGCGATGTGCCTCACCGGAGATGTAACAGAGCATCGAACCGTCGGCCGCGGCGGCGAAGGAGATGATCCGCCGTCGCCCCGAGGTCACGGGCTCCACCGACCCATCCTCGAGCGTCACCCGGTAGATGTGCGTCGATCCCCGGTCTGAGGCGAGCGCATAGACCACGGCGCCGTCCGGAGACCACATGGGCCGGTCGTCGGACGCCATGTAGACATCGCTCATGCCGTGATCACCAAAGGACCGATCCCAGTTGCGGGTGTGATTCGTCGGCGGGTCGCCCCCAGCCGGCACGGTCCAGAGGTTGGCGTTCTTGGCGCCTCCGGCTCGTGGGTCGTCAGTCCCGATGACCGCGAGCCGCCTACCGTCGGGAGACCAGGCGGGGTCCGTGAAGGCAAATGCTCCCTCAGTCAGGCAGCGAAGATCCCCGCCCTGCACTGGCACGATGTAAATGGCCGAGATGCCGTTGGTCTCACGATCAGGGGTGCGATTGGAGACGAAGGCGATGCGCGCACTGTCAGGGGACCAGACGGGCTGCGCGTCGTCGCTGTCCCCAGTCGTCAATTGGCGGGCCTCGCCGCCACCACTTGGGACCGTCCAGATGTGGTCATGCCGCTCAATGAATCCACGGCCATCGAAGCGGTAGCGGATCTCGGTGATCAGTCGCTCGTCGGCGATCGTTGCCGTGCCGTCCCCACTCGGTGTGCTGCCTGGCTCCTGGTCCGCTGTGGGGGACAGAAAGGCAATCGCTTGGCCATCAGGCGACCAGGTTGGAGACGTGGCGCCGAAGGACTGCCGGGTGAGCTGACGGGCTTCGCCGCCACCGACCGCGATCACCCAGATCTGCGACTTCGGCCCGTCCTCCTTTGGGTCGGGTTTGGCACCAGGCTGGCCCTGTCGCTCCCGTTCACCAGGCTCCTTCTCTCCTCCGGGACCGCGGCGCTCGGGCTGCTCCGCTGGCCTGTTGGAAACGAAGGCGATCTGGTGGCCATCTGGCGACCAGCGGGGCGAGCCATCCCGCGCCGTGCCGGCGGTTAACTGCCGCCGCGTCCCCCCCTCGAGCGAGGCGATCCAGATTGCGGCACGGTAGTCGTCGGCCTCACGGTCCAGCCTCGTCACCACGTAGGCTGCGGTTCGGCCATCGGGGGAAAGTTGCACGTCGCTGACGATATGGAGCCGGAACAGATCCTCGCCAACGATGGGTCGCCCGATCGTCGCGGTGTCGGGCACCGCCATCGTGTCGCTGGTCACGGGTTGGGTCTCCTCCGTCCCTGCAACGGCAGGGGGTGTCGGGTGAGCAGTTGCTGGATTTCACCGGCGTTGTCGAGCCAGCATACCCAACCGCCCGCCCGTCGGACAACCAGCCCACGGTTGCATCGACGCCTCCGGGGGCCGGTCGCTGTACGCTCCGATGTAACCCTTGATCCTCCCGCGCCTACCTCAGTCAAGCGGCACACGCGGTTCCATGACGATCCTTTCCGTCCGCCTCCCGGGTGGCCCATCCAAGAGTGCCGATCGAGCGTATGGGACTGTCACCGCCGGCCGCCTCTCGTGGACTGACCGGGTTGTCGTGGCATCGCGGGAGGGCGTCCTATACTTAATCCCCTTGGGGGATCATGGCGTGGCGTAGGTGCCGCCGGTGGCAGAGTATCTTCGAAAGGGTGTGTCCTAGGGTGCAGCAGGTTCCGCCACGTCATGGACATGGGACCGGTGCTCCCGCGCGCCGGCGTCCCCGTTCCCGGCCTCGGGGTTCTCGCGTGCAGCTCGCGCACCCGATGCCGCGGTGGCTTATGGGTCTCGTCGCGTTCGTCCAGCGGCATCAGGCGACGCGGCCGGATGCTGTCCGTCTCGTGGTGGCGGTCCTGGTCGGGATGATAGGCCTTTCCCTGGCCGGAGGGGCGGCCCTTGCGGACGCGTACCTGCATCGCGGGGTCGAGACAGGTGCTGCGGCCCCATATGTTCTTCATCCCACCGGACGCCGTCTCGGGACGAACGTCGACCTCACCGCCTTCCCCCCGGAGGCGGTAGATGGCGCGGTGCAGGCGCTGCAAGCGAACGGCTACCACTCTGTCCGTCAATCCTTTTCATGGGCAGCAATCGAACCGGAACCGGGCCGCTTCGCATGGGAGCGGTACGACGCCATTGTCGACGCGCTTGTCGAACAGGGCATCCAGCCGGTGGCCGTCATTCACCGGGTTCCGAGTTGGGCGGGCGCTACTCCGGCTGTTGGAACTTCAGACGCGCCACCGGCCGATGTGGCCGCATACGCGGGGTTTGTCGCGCGGTTTGCAGACCGGTATGCGGGAAGCGTGCCGTTTGTCCAATTGTGGGATTTGCCGAATCGTCCAGACCAGTGGGGCGGTGAGGCCGCGACGCCGGAGGAGTTCCTCGGCCTGTTTGGACCCGCCGCAAATGAGGTGCGCCGGGTGGCCCCGGAAATGAAGGTGTTACTGCCTGAGCTGGACCCACGGCCGCCACGAGGACTCGACGACGTTGCATTTCTGCGCCAGCTGTACCGCCTTGGGGCGGCCCCGTTCTTCGACATCGCCGCCGCGCGGGCGGATGGTGGGGTCCGGTCGCCTCTGGATCGCCGGATTCGCCCAGGAGGAGAGGGCTTGTCGCGGGTGATCCTGCTCCGCGAGGCCATGATCGAGGCCGGTGACGAAGAGACGGCGATCTGGGCGACACGCTATGGGTGGCCCGCGACGGACGGCGTGGATGCCTCTGATCAGGCAGAGTTTGCCGTTAGCGGCCTGGAGCGTGCCCGGGCCGAGTGGCCGTGGCTCGGCCTGGTCTTTGCCTGGGCTCTGCTGCCTTCCGACCAAGAGGCGGCGGGCGGTTATGCCCTGCTCACGCCTGACGGCTCCCCGACGCCCTTATTCACGGCTCTTAGCCGCTATGCCGCCAGCGACGCCACCATCGCCACCACCGGATACTCACCCGTGGATGCAGGATCCATCAGCTTCCGGGGCACCTGGGCGGAGCAGGACTTGCCGCCGTGGAGGTTCAAGGCGACGACCGAGCCGGGAGCGGTGGCGACCGTGCGGTTTCGGGGCACCGGGCTGCTGGCCTACCTTCGACGGGGACCTAACGCGGGTTCCGTCAATCTCGCTGTGGATGGCGTTCCCGTCGCTGGGTGGGGCGACAACACCATGCGGTCGTTCCAGGCGAGCGACGTGTGGTACCCGCTGGTCAACGGGTTGGACGACGAACCCCACGAACTGACGCTGACACTGTCTGAGCCGGGCGAATTCGCCATCGGTGGCGTGGTGGTGACGCGGAACATCCCCTTCATGTGGCCGGTGGTCCTCCTTGCGGCCGGAGGCGGGCTGCTACTCTTCGTGGCTCTGCGCGAGATCCTCTATCTCGTTGGCGTGCGCGGTGGCTACTTGCAGCGCCAGCGTAGTGCTGAATTGTGGCCGGCCCTACCCCAGATGCCGGCCTGGAACCCTGAACGCCGTGCCTGACCGCGCCGGTCGGTATCGTTGACTCCATCCCGGTTACTCCCCGTCTTGAGTCCAAACCGACTTGCGGTTGGTCACCGCTGGCGACACGGCGGTGCCTTCGCACTGCTGATGAGTTTGGGCGTGATTGCTGCCCTGAGCGACATGCGTTCTCCGATCGCGTCCGCCGTCTGGCTAGCGGGCGCCAGTGCGGCTGCAACGGCCTCTCCGCCGGCCGCTCTGGCCTCTATTCTGGTCGGCTTGCCGTTGGTCTTCCATCCGCTGCGCTTAGGTGGAGGTCTCTTCTCCGCTGTCGAGTTGGGCGCGGTCGTCGGGTCGGTCGCTCTCGCTTGCCGCTTTCTGGTGCTGCTGTGCCGACGCCAACTGCGTTTGACTTTGATCCGACTGTGGTGGCCAGCTGCCATTTCCTGGCCGGTAGCGACTCTCCTTCTGGTCGCAACGGCATCCTTGGCGACAGTGGCGGACCCCGGTTATCGACCCGAGAGCTTGCGGGAATACCGCACGGTGATCCTAGAGCCGCTGGCCGTGTTTGGCCTCTGCCGGTGGTGTTTTGGGAGCCCTGATACGAGGCGGTGGGCGGCAGCTGCGCTAGTGGCGGCCGGTGTGGCGGTTGCGCTCGTGGCCCTTTGGCAAGTGACTGTGCGGTTCAATGTGCTGGTGGCGGATGGAGTCCCACGCGCCCGCGTGACCTACCCGCATCCGAACAACCTGGCGCTGTACCTTGAGCGGGTCAGCGTCTTTGGCGTCGGTTGGGGCGCCTCGGCCCTGACGAAGGGAGACCGACGAGGGTGGTTCACCGGTGCCGCGGGCATCGTCGTCTTGGCCGGCACGATGGTGACGTTCTCGCGTGGTGCCTTTATGGCGGCGGTGGTGGGGTTGGCGGTCGTGGCGACCGTTATCGGGTCTCGACGGGCCTGGGTGGTACTCGGTGGAGGGCTAGGGGTCTTGGCAGTCCTCCTCCTGATCCTGCCCCGATCCCGACTCCTCGCCTCCGGGGGGGAGGGAGCGGAGTCAACGCGGATCCTCATTTGGCGGGCAAGCCTCCGAATGGTGCGGGACCACCCGGTGTTCGGCGTCGGGCTGGACCAATTTCTTTACCAGTATTGGCGACGATACGTTGAGCCGGCTGGCTGGCCGGAGCGATACACGTCTCACCCCCACAATCTGCTCCTCGATGTCTGGCTCCGCCTCGGTATACTCGGCGTGGCGGGGGCAAGCTGGTTCACGTATGGGGTTGCCCGGGTGGTCCAGCGCTCGGGACTCCTGCGGTCCGAGCGGAGCGATCTGGCCGTTGGGGCGGTGGCCGCCTTGAGCGCAGGTCTTGCCCACGGTCTTCTGGACAATGCGTTCTTCCTGCCAGATCTCGCCATCATGACCTGGTTCTTCGTGGCGCTGATCGAAGCGGAGGCGCGGGAACGCCGGTGCCGTCGGAACGAGAGATGCAGATCGGTCACGCCGAGGTGAACATCTCCAGTTCTCCTCGCCGTCGCAGCGGTCATGGGGGTGGCGGAGAGGAGTTAAGGCAGAGGATGTCCGCGTGCGGCTAATCAATCTCTGGCGCCAAGAGGGGACGTGGCAGAGGTGGCCGGGCTACGTGCGGGCCGTTCGCGCTTTTGCTCGGATCAACGAATCCCGTTTCATGCTTGGTGAGCGACTTGTCGTGCCTATCCCAGGTGTCGGCGCCTTCTTGCCGCCTCCTCTGCGCGGAAACCGAATGCGTCCCGGGGATGGCTGGTTACCCGCCGTCCTTGCGCTTGGAACGAGCATCACCCTGCTTGCCGCGCCGTGGCCGCAGAATCTCTTCCTCATCCTGACCGCCACGGCCTTCATCGTCGCCCTGCTCAAGCCTGCCATCGGGATGGGCCTGCTGGTGCTCTCTGTGCCAATCCAGTCGGTAGGCGAGCATCAACTAGGATCGCTGCACCTGACTGTCACGAAGGCGGTGCTCATCGGTCTTATTACCGCCTGGGTGTTGCGAACGACAACACTTCGTCGCGGGTTCCGCTTGGGTCTCGTGGAGGGGATGTTCGGCCTCCACGTCGCCGTTCTCGCCCTCTCAATCGTCAACGCTCGTGACAGCGCTGCCTGGGGCAGCGAGCTGTATCGCTGGTGGAGCGGACTGGTCGTCTACGTCATCGCGATTACCACGATTCGCGATGTCCGGTCGTCCATCCCCATCCTGGTGGCAACGATTGCCGGTGTTGCGGGCACGTCGCTGCTTGGCTTTTACCAAGTCGCGGCTGGGTTAGGGCCGGCGTCGTTCAGCGTCGGCGGATTGGTCCGGGCCTTCTCCACGTTTGGGCAACCGAATCCGTTTGCCGGTTATCTGGAAGTGACCGTTCCGCTGCTCGCGGCCTTAGCCGCGAGCTGGGTCGGTGGACCGTGGCGGTCGCAGTTGCGCCTGACCTACGGGGACCGCCTTCTCGGCGCGAGCGCTGCTGCAGCCGTGATGGGACTTGGAGCCTTGGTGTTGACTCAGTCCCGCGGAGGCTGGATCGGCATGGCGTGCGGGCTCGCCGTGGTGGTCTGGATGGTCGGCGGCGCGGTACGCTGGTCTGCCGTGGGCGCCGGGGCACTGGTCGCGATCATGGTCGTTGCGACACCGGTGGGGGCGCGGTTAGCCTCCCGTCTCGGCGAGAGTGAGTTGCGATCCGGTGAGGGTGTGCAGGTGACGGTTGCGAACTTTGCGGTCCAGGAGCGGCTCGCGCATTGGCGGGCTGGCTTGGAGATGGTCCGGCGCCGCCCATTGCTCGGGGTTGGGGCGGGTAACTTCTCGGCCGTCTACCGGGAAGTCACGCCGGTGTGGCGGTTCCGGGTCTCCCGGGGCCACGCGCACAACGCGTACATCCACGCGGCGGCGCAGACAGGGCTTACCGGATTATCTACCTATCTCCTGTTTCTGGGGGCGGTGGCGCTGCGCCTTCGCGGAGCGCTTCGGGCCGCCACCGATGGACCCGAACGGCCCTTGGTGATCGGTGCGATTGGAGTCACGGTAGCCATCTCGATGCACAACATCTTCGACTACCTTCACGTCCTCAGCTTGCCGGTGCAACTCAGTGCCGTGTGGGCTATCGCCGGGGCCGCGTCTATAGAACGAGAACTGACGGGTGCTCACGTCCCGGGTGCCGCGGCGTAATGCGACCGGCCCTCGCGGATGTAGATGATGTGGACCGTGTTGGCGTGACGGCGCCAACCTATGGTGACGGTCGAACTATCCCGCCGGTGAGCGAGTGGCTGAACGACGAATCGGATGACTCCGATCCTGTCGGTGAGGCAGACGGCAGCCCTACGGGACCAGGGTCCCTGGCGGAGCGCGTGCGCCGTCCCCAAACGCTGATCTCGTTCGCGGTGGCGGCGGCCATTCTGTGGTTCTTTTTCCGCCGGCTGGACATTGAGCCTGCCGCCGTGTGGGCCAATGTTCGCCAGGCCAATCCCGGCATTTACGCACTGGGGTTCGTTGCCTTCTACGGCAGTTTCCTCCTCCGGGCACGGCGCTGGCGGCAAATGCTGGGGCGAGTGGGAATTGATTCTGCCCACGGCTATCCGATGCCCAGCACCCTGGGCATCATCGAAATTTTTTTGCTGTCCTGGTTCGCGAACTGTGTTGTCCCGGCGAAACTGGGCGATGCCTACCGCAGCTATCTCCTCAAGCGCGATACGGGCGCATCCTTCAGCACGACACTCGGGACCATCCTTGCGGAGCGCCTCATCGACCTGACGGTGCTGTTCGCTGCCATGTCCGGGATGGGGTTGGTCGTCTTCGGCGGGCATCTTCCTGGAAAGGCCGCTCAGGCGGTCATCGTGGGATCGGCGCTGTTGGGGGTTGGGGCGGTCGGTGTCGCGGTGATGTGGGTGTCTCGCGCGGCGCTGGAGCGACGGCTGCCAGCCCGCGTGCGGGTGCAATACGCTCGTCTCCACGATGCGGTGTTCGGGTGCCTAAAGCGTCCGCAGACCTTTCTGGCGGTGAGCGTGGTGATCTGGTTGGGAGAAGGGCTCCGTTTGTTCCTGGTTGCCGCGGCGCTCGGCGCCGACATCTCCGTGCCGACCGCGATCTTCGTGGCCCTCATGAGTTCGCTCCTCACCACGCTGCCCATCACCCCGGCCGGCCTCGGCATCGTCGAGGGAGCAGTCATTGTGGTGCTCACCCTGATCGGCCTTGACACCCCGATGGCGGGTTCTATCGCCCTGTTGGATCGGGTAATTGGCTATTGGAGCATCGTGGCGGTGGGCTTGGTGCTCTACGCGCGTCGGGCCCGACGCGAAGTCGCCTGACAGCGGGGCTGACAAGCCGTGCGGCGAAGCGGATCTCTGCACGTCATCGTTGACGCCAGCGCGGCCTTCAACCAAGGGGCCGGGATCGGACGATACGCGCGGAGCGTGGTTCCGGCGGCAGCCCGGTCCCTGCTCGGCGCGTCCTTCGGGCTCTTTTACGCGCCGGTGCGGCCGAGCACCGCTCGCTTCGCCGCGGAAACCCTTGCCGCCTTTCCACGAAGCTGCCCCGTCACGGTCCACCGGGCGCCCCTGAGCCGGCGGCGAGCCGACCAGCTATGGTTTCGGGCCCGCGTGCCGTTCCCGCTCCAGATCTTCACTGGCTCTGCCGATCTTGTCTATTCTCCGGACTTCACGGCGCCCCCGGCATGGCGGGTGCCCCGCGTGGTGACGGTCCATGACCTGGCGTTTTTGATCCACCCCGAGCACACTCCGGCCCGGCTGCGCTCCTACCTTCAGCGCACGGTCCCTCGACAGGTGGCGAGCGCGCAACGGGTCATCGTTGTCTCAGAGACGACCAAACGAGACCTAATCGAGCGGCTGGGCGTCCGGGAGGAGAAGATCGTTGTCGTGCCGAACGGGGTCGATGAACGGTTTTTCGCGGCCAGCCCGTTGACGGAGGCGAACCGGGAAACGCTGAACCTGCCGAAGGAGTACCTGCTTACGGTTGGCACCGTCGAGCCGCGCAAGAATCACGTCACGCTCTTTGCAGCGCTGCGCCTTCTGGAGCTTCGAATCGATATGCCACTGATCGTTGCGGGCCGGCGGGGGTGGGACGTTGAACCCATCGTGGAGGCTGCGGGGGACCTAGTGCGCAAGGGACGGGTCCAGTTCGTCGATTACGTTCCGGAGCCCTTGCTGCCGGGCTTGTACGCCGGTGCCGCCGCAGTCATCTACCCTTCCTGGTACGAGGGGTTCGGGCTTCCAGTGCTGGAGGGGCTGGCAGCCGGCGTGCCGACGGTAACGAGTGACGCGCCGGCTCTTGTTGAGGTCGGCGGCGGGGCCACCATTGTGACGAACGCTGCCAGCGCCGAAGACCTCGCGGCAGCGATCGAGCAGGCGTTGACCCCGGCGGAGCGGTCCGCTCGACGTCGCGATGAGCGTCAGCGGCAGGCGAGGCGCTACAGTTGGGAGGCGGCGGGCGCTCGGCTGGCCTCAGCGATGCGCGACGTGGCCGGCGTGGCGGAGCCATCCGTTTAGGAGGGAAGCTCGGTGCAGCAAGAGGACGAGTCGCCGGGCAAGCGGACCCGCTGGCAAATCTCACCGAGGTTGAGCGTGTTGCTCATCGGCGGAGTCGCCATCGGCGGGATCGTCTGTATGGCCGTCACCGTCTTGATCATTATCTTCGTGGGCGATCTCTAACAACGTACCGGTGTTGGGGAACCGTTTCGTCCAGCAGGAACGTAAGCCCAGAAGTGGGTGTCGAAGGGTTCGGCGCCCGGGAATGCATGACCGAGAGAGTCGACCGCGGTCGGATCTGATGTAGGCGGGAGCGCGGAGGGGCAGGGATGGTTGTTACGACGGCGGAGCAATCTCCGGGGAGCGCGGCTTCTCCATTGACGGTCACCGAGTTCCGGGACCTGGCACAGCGGATCGAGGACGAGATCGCCAAGGTTATGGTCGGCCAGGTCGAGGTGGTCCGGGACGTGTTGATCGCGGTGGTCGCTGGGGGGCATGTCCTGCTGGAGGGGGTGCCGGGACTCGGGAAGACCATGCTGGTGCGAACGCTGGCGGAGGCGTTTGACCTTGACTTCAGCCGTATTCAGTTCACGCCCGACCTGATGCCGGCCGACATCACGGGTACCAACATCTTGATTGAGGATCAGGAGGGGCGTCGTCGCTTCTCGTTCCAGCAAGGCCCGATCTTCGCGAACCTGGTCCTGGCCGACGAGATCAACCGGGCCACGCCGAAGACCCAGTCGGCCCTGCTCGAAGCCATGCAAGAGAAGACCTGCACGATCGCCAACGTGGTTCACCCCCTTGCGGAGCCGTTCTTCGTGCTTGCGACACAGAATCCGCTGGAAATGGAGGGGACCTATCCCCTCCCAGAGGCACAACTCGACCGGTTCTTTTTCAAGTTGCTGGTTCGCTACCCAACCGCGGCAGACTTGACGGAGATCTTGCGGCGGACCACAGCCGGTCAGACGTACGCGGCGGAGAAGGTTGCGCATGGCGATGCGATCCGGGCGATGGGATCCTTGGCGCGACAAGTGCCGATTGCGTCCCATGTGAATGACTTCGTCGTCCGCTTGACCCTCGCCACCCACCCCGACCAGGACGGGACGACACCGACCGTCAAGCGGTTCGTCCGGTATGGGGCCAGCCCCCGAGGGGCACAGGCGATCGTCCTGGCGGCGAAGATCCGAGCATTGCTTGAAGGCCGGCTGAACGTCGCCTTCGAAGATGTCCGGGCCGTCGCGCTCCCGGCCCTGCGGCACCGGATTATCCTGAACTTCGAAGCAGAAGCAGGGGGCACGACGAGCGACGACGTGCTGGAGACGCTGCTGACGGAGGTCCCCGAAGCGGCGGGATAAGGTCAGGCCAGGCAGCAGCGGGCATTGACACATGGCCGAGCCGAAGGTTGACAAGATTTTCGGGGCCGTGGTACTCTCCGAGCCGTTGCTGGAGGCGTGGTGTAGCGGCCTAACATGCAGCCCTGTCAAGGCTGAGATCG
>JADDPH010000020.1 GCA_016781925.1 Sphaerobacteraceae bacterium
AACCGACGAGGTTACGCGTACGGGTGTTGTAAAGCTCGTAGACAGTGTTCATTGCCGTCCCTCAGAAGCCTTCTGCCATACGACTACGCCATCCGCCGCGCGAATCACCCGAACGACACATCGAACCATCTCCCCGGCATTGCCCCAGAGCGTGTAATGCCCTCGTGACTTGCCAGTCCGTTTGTAGGTAATTACGGGGTTTGCACCCTCGATTTCCACCACTGCCACGTAGGCACCGAGGAACGGTAAGTCGGTGGCCTTGATGCGAGCCTGGGTTTCGGTGTTGTTGAACGACACACCTTCCCACATCCGCAGTTCTATTGGGTCGTTGCTGGCAGGTGGCGGCTCACAAGTTCCTTGTCGGACAGAAAATCGTTTGCGGTTGGTTCGACCTGGGGAATGACGCGGTAGAACGTACGGTCAGCGCCTTGGCTGCTCAACTCATCCCCTGTAAGTCAGTGTGAATGGTCGTCACAGCTTACGGTATAGGTGAAAACCACTAACGCCTAACGACACAGACGCAAAGCCCCTTGGAGACGGTGCATGCCGCCTTCATTGTGCTCTCACAGGTATGTGGAGGAACCGGGACGGCGCCGACCGTCGGTGCGTCGCGGAGGACACAGACGACGAACTCCCCTAAGTGAGCCTCAGACCGGGCCGAGTGGTTGGTGCGGCGCTGGCGGGAGTTCGACACGGATGGGGTCGCCGGGGTGGATGTCGCCGCCGGTGAGGACGATGGCCATGACGCCGGCTTTGCGGATGAGGTTGCCCTGCTCGTCGCGGCCGAGGGTGGCGGCCATCAGGCCGGGCTGAATCCGGTCCAGTTGGGCGCAGGGGTTGCGCAGGCCGGTCACTTCGACGATGGCCGCGTCGCCGAGGTGGAGCCGGGTGCCGGCCGGGAGCACGAGCAGGTCGAGTCCGCGGGTGGTGACGTTCTCGCCCATCTGCCCGGCGGAGACAGTGAAGCCGGCGGCCTCGAGTTCGTCGTGCAGCTCGCCGTGGATGAGGTGGACCTGACGCAGGTTGGGCTGGCTGGGGTCGCGCGCGACCCGAGAGCGGTGCTTGACGGTCTCGCCCAGGTGGGCGTCACCCTCGACGCCCAGCCCGGCAAGGAGCCGGATGCTCTCTTGATTCGGCTTGATCAGCGTGTGGGTCCCGCTCCGGCTCACCGCCGTCACCACCGCGTCCAGCACGTGCGCTCCCTTCCCCTCGCCTGCCCGGCCGCGATCAGTCGTGTCCGTCGTGTTGTACGAAATTCGGTTTCTTGCTTGCTGGTGTGGCAGTCGGATAAGAGCCCTCAACCCAACCCCCTCTCCCTGCGCGAGGGCGAGGGATCTTGCTCACATGGGGTCGCAGCTTGACCACCTGGTCAGCCAGCACTGGTATGAGCATCGCCATTCTGCTGTGGCTGCACAGGCTTGGCAACCGTGCTGGAGTCAGCCAGTAAGGGGTCTTTTGGGCGGCTCGGCAGGGAGGACTGGGGGGTCGGTGCTTCTGCCGGCGGCGTCGAGCCGCTGAGCTAGTCGGCCTCTAGGGCCGGGGCTTCCCGCGGCCGGCTGCGGACGGGGCGTGGCTGCATGGTGGCGACGGCGTCGCGATCCGGGACGTGGAGGGCGAGGAGGGCGCCAATGGCGGCGAAGCTGGCGGCGGCGAGGAAGGCGGCGCGGTAGGCGGCCAGGTGGGGAACTTCGGCTCCCGCCGCGTCGCGCTGCACCGGCCCAACGAGGGCGAGGACGCTGCTCAGGGCGGCAACGCCGAGCGCGGCTCCGAGCTGACGCTGGACGCTGGAGAACATGGTCGCCCGACCAGTGTCTTCCCGCGAGATGGTGGCGAGGCTGGCCGCCTGGTTGGGGAGGAAGATGTAGGCCATGCCGACGCCGAGCAGGAACATCAGGAGCCGGACGAGCCACGGACTGGTGTTCAGATCAATGAGGCCGAGGAGGGCCATAACGGTGGCGATGCCGCTCATGCCCCCGACCATCAGGCGCCGGGGGCCGATCCGCGGGTAGAGCCGGGCCACCACCTGGGTCGAGAGCACGACGCCGAGCGCTTCTGGGAAGGTGGTCAGGCCAGAGGAGAGCGGAGAGGCGCCGCGGGCCTCCTGAAGGAAGAGCGGGACGAGGAAGAGGACGCCGACGAAGCCGGCTGTCGCGAAGAGCGACACCAGGAGGGTGCTGCGAAAGAGCGTGTTCCCGAGCAGCCGGAGCTGGACCATCGGCGCGGCGACTCGCAGCTCCACGACCACGAATGCGGCGAGGAGCAGGAGGCCCGCGAGGGCGCATGCGAGGATGGCGGGCGAGGTCCAGCCGCGGGACGGCCCCTCGCTCAACGCATACATGAGGAGCCCGAGGCCGCTCCCGGCAAGCAGGAAGCCCGGCAGGTCGAAGCGGCCCACGGCGGGCTCCCGATGCTCACGCAGGAAGAGGAAGCCGAACGCCAGCGCGGCAAAGCCGACGGGGATATTGACGTAGAAGGCCCAGCGCCAGGAGAGCCGCTCGATCAGGAGGCCGCCCACGACAGGCCCCGAGGCAGGGCCAATGATGAGCGCGAACATGAGGATGCGTGACACCCGCACTCGCTCCTCGGGCGGGAAGGCGCGGTAGAGCATCGCCATCCCGACGGGAGTAAGCAGCCCACCGCCGGCCCCCTGCAGGACCCGAAAGGCGACCAGTTGATTCAAACTCTGGGCGAGGCCGCAGAGTGCGGAGGCCCCGGTGAAGATCGCGAGCGCGATGAGGAAGATGCGCTTGGTGCCGAACCGGTCGCCCAGCCAGCCGGAGGCGGGGATGAAGGCAGCCAGGCTGACGAGGTAGCCGATTACTACCGCCTCGATTGAGGCGGGTGTGACGTTGAACTCGCGACCCAATGTGGCAAGGGCGACGTTGACGATCGTCGAGTCGAGGGAGCTCATGAGCATGGCCGAGACGTAGACGACGGCCACGACCAGTTTCTGGTTGATCTGGAGACGAGGCAAGGTTCTCTTCCATCGCGGCGGGTGGACGGGGCGAACCGCCGAGTGTTGACGACAACGATACCACGCACCCCTGGGCTTCCATGCCACACGGCAGATGTTCTCGGGCCGCCGCCGGAGCGGCAGCCTCACGGAGGCGCCCGAGCCCCACTCCCATGTCCCTCTGGAGGGCTGTCCAACCCTTGGCCGTTAGCGCCTCCGTGACCGGGGATAAATCTCAACCCCCGGGGCTCTACACCCAAGAAGTCCCTCTGAGGCTGAGCATGGGCGGGCCGTCACGGCAGACCAAGCGATCAACCGGGGAGCCTGGGACTCCACGAAGCCGCAGGGACAAAGACTGAGGAATGACTGCTCGTGTGGCCGCAAACGGCTCTGTCCCCCGTTACATCTCTGCAATCTGCCGCACCAGGAGACCACGGTTGAGGTCGCAATCACGTTCAACCACATCACTCCTGACTGGGAGGGGACTACCTCCTCCCGCTCTTCCTGCGTTGAGATGCGGTGGTCCTAATTAGTGCTTTTGGGTGATGTGTGTCCCTGGGACCCTCCGTATGCTCGCCCGACGTTCACAGGGCCATCCCGCGCGCCGCGCCCCCACCGCAGGGGGTGCAGGCATAGCTTGGTCTGGAGGGTCGAGGTGGAACCGCCCCGCGACACGCCGGTTCGCCCTGTCTTGCGCCCGCGACCAGGGATCTCACGCGGCAGTCCCGGCCGGGCAGGGATAGCGATGCTGCTGGCGGGCGGCACCCTCGGCGTAGGCGCACGCCTCAGACCAACCCCACGCACCGCTGGTCGGCTCCTTGCACCTTCCGCACTCGGCGATCTGGGCCAGTGGCCGGAATGGGCAGCACGACCTCGCCACCGCAAACTCCGTGGCAACGGGACCACGCAGGAGCGAACGCTCGTCGTTGGGGCCGGCGGCGGAGGACGGCTGCTCGTCCGCGAGATGCGCGATAACCCCTCCTGGGGTTTTCACCCGGTCGCCTTCGTGGACGACCGTTGGCGTCAGACCGGTATCCGGGTTGCCGGGCTGCCGCTGCTGGGGCAGACAGCCCATATTCCCGCGATTGTGCAGCGGGAAGGGATCGAGGTGGTGGTGATCGCAATCCCCTCCGCTGATGGCGTAACGATGACGCGGATCGCCGCATGCGCGCGTCAATCGTCCGCCCGGGTGCTGGCTATGCCCCACATCGGCGCCCTGCTACGCGGCGAAGCGACCCCGGACACCCTGCGCCGGATCGATATCGGCGAGGTTCTCGGGCGACCGGCGATCGTCCCGGACATCGAGCGATGTCAGCGATTCCTCGCGGGGAAGCGGATCCTGGTGACGGGTGCCGCCGGCTCGATCGGGCAGGAGGTCACGCGCCAGATCGCGCAACTCGCTCCGGCTCAGATCGTCGGGGTGGATATCAACGAGAGCGGTCTCTTCGACCTCCAGCAGGATCTGAGGTCGCTGCTCGATCTGGACTTTCAACCGGTCGTCGCGTCGGTGACGAATCGGCGCCGGATGGAGGCCGTCTTCGCCCGCTACCGGCCGGATGTGGTGTTCCATGCCGCGGCATACAAGCACGTGCCACTCATGGAAGAACACCCCGACGAAGCCGTGGTCACCAATGCCGTCGGGACCTACAACGTCGCCCGCGCGGCGGCTGCCGCAGGGGTGAGCCGCTTCGTCCTGGTCTCGACCGACAAGGCGGTTCGGCCAGCGAACGTGATGGGCGCCACGAAGCGGGTCGCGGAGCTGGCGGTCAAGACCGTGGCGCACGAGACGGGGCTCTCCGCCTGCTGCGTCCGGTTTGGGAACGTGCTTGGCAGCCGGGGCAGCGTGGTTCCAACGTTTGAGCGGCAGATCGACGCCGGCGGGCCGGTCACCGTGACGCACCCAGAGATGCGACGATTCTTCATGACCATCCCCGAGGCGGCGCATCTCATCATCCAGGCTGGAGCGTTCGGAGACGGTGACGCGATCTACATGCTGGACATGGGTGAGGAGGTGCCGATCGTTGAGTTGGCGGAGCGGATGATCCGCCTTCGCGGGCTGCGGGTCGGGCACGACATCGACATCGTCTTCAGCGGCCTACGTCCCGGCGAGAAGCTGCGCGAAGAGCTGGCCCTGGACACAGAGGTTGCTCAGCCGACGGCCCACCCGAAGATTCACCGCCTCGTCGAGCCCGCCCGCTGTCTCTTGAAGATGGCGATGATGATGCCAGCGGCGCTGCAACAACTCGAACGGACGACTGAGGATGGGACGATCGACGCCGTCCGCGCGCTCCTCTTCGGGCTAATCACAGCCGGAGAGAGCGACCCCGGCCAGCCGCCGCTGGTGGAAGCCGCGGAGCTGGCGCTCTAACACGGAACCCCCCTCCGAGACCAAGGGAGAGAACCGGCTAGCTCGGAGATGCCCCCGACAGCCTTCGGACGCCACCGTTTCGTCAACCGTGCCGGCAGGATGTCTTGTTGATGACTGACCCGTTGTCCTCCCCCATATTGCTCGGGTTTCTGTGCGCGGCCGGTGCCACCATGCTGGTCCGTCACCTGGCGATCACCCGCAACCTGATGGATCACCCCAACGTCCGTAGCTCCCACACCATGCCGGTCCCACGCCTTGGCGGCATCGCTATCGTCCTAGGCACGCTTGCCGGCGCGGCCGTTGCCGAGGGCACGTCCCATCCTCGCGCGGCGATCCTGCTCGGCACGGCGTTGGTGCTCTTCGTCATGGGACTGGCTGATGACCTCAGGCCGATGGGGCCGGCATGGAAATACATGATCCAGGTGGCGATGGGCATCGTCCTGATCGCCGTAGTCCGTCCGGATGTCCAGGTGCTCTTGCCGGGATGGTCGTGGCATCTTCCTGGGGCGCTGGCGGCTATCTTTGGGGTGATGTGGATGTCCAGTTTGGCCAACGCGGTCAACTTCATGGATGGCATCGATGGCATCGTGGCCGGTGTGGCGACGCTGACGGCGGTCGGGTTGGTCCCGTTCGTCCATGCCGATGCCCTGCCGCTTTTGGTCGGGCTGGCTGCCGCCAGCGCGGGCTTCCTCGTCTGGAACACCCACCCCGCGTCCATCTTTATGGGGGACAGCGGCAGCCAGTTCATCGGCTTCACTCTGGCAGGGGTGTTTCTCCTTCAGACGGACGGAACGGTTGAGATCATCCCCGGCCTGCTCCTGTTCGCCCCGTTCCTCTTCGACACCGCCCTCACGCTTGTGCGGAGGCTGCGAGCCGGGGAGAACCCATTCGCCGCGCACCGTGGCCACCTGTACCAGCGACTCACGACCGCCGGCTGGAGTCATCGGACGGTCGCCATCCTCTACGCCATGGGAGCCGGTCTCGGCGGGGTCGCAGCAGGGGCATACACCGTCGCAGCGTGGCCAACGCAAGCGCTCATCCTCCTTGCCGTGGCAGCTGTGCTTGTCGGGTTTGCGGTCTGGACCGGGCACGTTGCGGTTCATCCCAAGGTCGAGAGGCAGAGGAGCATCGGATCACGGGCGGAGGTGGAGGTGGAGGTT
>JADDPH010000053.1 GCA_016781925.1 Sphaerobacteraceae bacterium
GGGCCTGGAGTCAAAACTCGCACACCGGGTTAGTTACCGTCTGGCTTGGCTGGCCCTTCATGATGGTCATCGCCTCCGGCGCTCTGCAATCCGTCCCGAGCGACCTCTATGAGGCGGCCAAGCTGGACGGGGCGAGCCGGTGGCGGCAGTTCTGGGACATCACCGCCCCGCTGCTCAAACCCGCCATGGTCCCGGCCATCATGTATGGCTCGATTCTGACCTTCAATCAATTCAACGTCATCTTCTTCATCACGGGCGGCGGCCCCTTCGGCCGGACGGAGATCCTGGTCACTCAGGCCTTCCGGCTCGTCAACCCGCAGGGTTTCTATGGGCTGGCGGCCGCGTTCAGCATCATCGTCTTCTTTATTCTCCTCATCATCACGCTGGTGCAGAACCGGTACCTGCGCGGCCTGGAGGCGGCGTAATGGCGCTCGAACGAAACGTCGTTGGCCAGACGGTCGCCGCGGAGCGTGGCGCCCTTGCGGAGCGCACGGAGTACCAGCGGCCACGTCAGGTGGGATCGCTGGTGGAGAACGTGCTAGCCCATCTCGCGCTGCTTCTGATCTTGTTCGTGGTTCTATTTCCGGTGCTCTGGATCATCTCGATGGCGCTTGATCCCCGCAACATCGAGCGGCCGACATCCTTGACGTTGATTCCGCCCGGGGCCTCGCTCGCGGCCTTCAACCGCATCCTGACCGAGCCGCTCCCGAACAACGTCAGCTTCTGGACCATGTTTCGCAACAGCCTGATCGTCTCCTTAGGAACCAGCGCGGCGGTGCTCGTGGTCGCTGTCACGGCGGCCTACAGCTTCGCCCGGTTTCGCTTTCCCGGTCGCAAGTGGGGCCTCTTCGCGTTTATCGCGGTCCAGATGCTGCCCGGCGTCGCCACGCTGACGTCGCTCTTCGTGCTCCTCAACAGCATCAAGATCCCCGGCACCAACGAGAGCGTGAGGACAACCCTGCTGGGCTTGGGCATCGCCTATGTCTCGGGTGCGCTGCCCTTCGCGATCTGGAATCTCAAGGGGTACATCGACACCATCCCGACCGACTTGGAGCAGGCGGCGATGGTGGACGGCGCCGGACCGAACCGGGCGTTCATCGACGTCATTCTGCCGCTGATCCTGCCGGCGCTCGCGGTAACCCTGCTACTCGGCTTCATGGCCGGTTGGACTGAATTCGTGCTTGCCTGGACCTTCATCACCGACCCGAGCCGGATCACGCTCACGATGGGGCTCTACTCTATGCAAGGAGAGTACGCCAGCCAAGTGCCCTGGTCCGAGTTCGCCGCGATGTCGATTCTGATCACCTTGCCGGTCGTCGTCGTCTTCTTCCTGCTCCAGCGCTGGTTCGTCGCCGGCCTCTCGGTGGGCTCCGTCAAGGGATAGGACGACCGAGATGAACCCAGCGCGGAGGCGGGAACACGAGCGGTATGGGGCCTGCCCTTTCCCGCGACTGGGGTAGCAGGGTGCCGATCCATACCGATAGGGGCGATGACACGGTCGAGGCGGTCCTGGCCTCCGGTCCGGACGTGACCGCTGCGCTGAACACGGCAATCAGAGAGTTCTTGCGCCAGGGTGCTGGCTCCCAATGGGCCCAATGTTCGCAAGAGATCGTGGTCGTCGGGGAGCGCCGTGCGCGGGGAGAAGGCCGGGACGTGGCGGAGGCCGCGGCTCGCGAGCTGCGTAGTCGGGGCCAGAGGGCTCGGATCGTCCGGCCGCCTTCGCGCTTCGAGCGGGCAGGAGCGCTGGTTCCGAGCTCCCGTTCAAACACCTGGGTCTCCGTCGACATTAGCCGTAAGGGATCGCGTTTGGGGTGGGTCCGCGTCCCGCGGGGCCTAACCGGCACGGCGATCGTCGCAGCAATCGATCTCCAGGGCGGGACGTCTCCTATCGGCCTCTGGTCGGCGTACGTCCATCCCTTAGCCGGCGCAGCCGCGGGACCGTCCAGCAGCCGATCATCACTCGCCGCTGATCTCGCCCTTGCCTTTTCGCCGGGTGTCGTGCTGATCGGCGGGACCGTCGGCTCCCTGGACATCGGGGTGGCCACGGAGGACCTGATTGCCGCCGAGTTGATCACGGTCGCGCTTCGAGAGTCGGGCGATGACGAGGCGGGGCCGTGGGAGAACCCGCTGGTGCAGCGGGCGACGGAACTGGAGATGGGCGTCACCCGCCCGGAGCAGATCAGAATCGTTCCTCATTGGGCCGGTTCACCCAGCTCACCCCAAGCAGGGGCGATCCTGGCCCTCGCCGACCGCCTCGGCCTTCGGCTCGGTCTCCCAACATCGTAACTGGTGCCGCATTTCTGACGACGCGGCAGAGGGGCCGAATGTGTGTTGAGCGCCAAGTGTCGTCCTTGAATCTGCCGGCAACGACGAGACGGCTGCCCGGTTCCACTCTCTCCCATCCGTCCCTCGGGGAGGCCTGCGCCTTCTCCGCTATACTTGTCTTGCTATGACCACCTCGCGCCCCGACTTCTCCTCCCGCCTCAGCGCGCTCGCCGCGGCCCCCGGTGTCTACCTCATGAAGGACGCCAGCGGCAGGGTGATCTATGTCGGCAAGGCCATCGCCCTGCGCAACCGGGTCCGCTCCTACTTCCAGTCCAAGCGCGGTATGGACCCAAAGACCCGCGAGCTTGTCGACCATATCGCCGACTTTGAGGTGATCCGGACCGATACGGCGACGGAAGCCTTGATTCTTGAAAACGAGCTGATCAAGAAATACCAGCCCAAGTACAACGTCATGCTGAAGGACAGCAAGACGTACCCGTACCTCAAGATCACCAACGAAGAATGGCCCCGGGTCATTTCCACCCGTCTCATTCTCGACGATGGTGGGCGCTACTTCGGGCCTTACACCTCCGCCGGGTCGGCCTACAAAACGCTTAACCTGCTCAACCGGCTGTTTCCGTACCGAAAGTGCGAGAAAAAGATTACTGGACACGATGAGGTATGTCTCTACTTCCACATGCACCAGTGCACCGCGCCGTGCATCTCCAACGTCGACCGGCCGACGTACATGCAGGCGGTAGACCGGGCCGCCCTCTTTCTCGCCGGGCGGGGCGAGGAGGTGTTGGCGCCGCTGGAGGAGGAAATGCACCAGGCATCCGATGCCTGGAACTTCGAGCGGGCGGCAGAACTGCGGGACCGTATCGACGCGGTTAAGCATGTCCTGGAGCGGCAGAAGGTCGTCAGTCCGAACGGAACTAATGCCGACGTGATTGGCGTGGCTCAGGGCGCGGGCGGGGATGCCGGAGTGCAGGTCGGCTTTCTGCGCAACGGCAAGATTCTGGGCTCGGAGTTCTTTCCGATGCAGGCTATGGTTGGTGATGAGCCGTCCCAGATTCTGGCGGGGTTTGTCGCTCAGTTCTACGCTGAAGCCGCGCTGGTTCCTCCCCAACTCCTACTCCAGCATGGGGTGCCGGAAGCGGAGGCGAATGTGCTCGCCGAGTGGCTGCGAGAGCGGCGCGGCGGCCGGGTGGAGCTGCTGGTGCCCAAACGGGGAGAGAAGCGGGGCCTTGTTGAGATGGTGGCCAAGAGCGCTGAGGAGAACCTGGAGCAAAGCCGCCTCAAGTTCCTCTCCGACGAACAGAAGATGACTGCCGCAATGACTGAGTTGGCCGACGCGCTGGACCTCCCTCGCCTCCCTCGCCGGATCGAGTGTTTCGACATCTCCAACACGCAGGGGACCAACCCGGTTGCCAGCATGGTCGTCTTTGAAGATGCCAAGCCGGCGAAGAAGGAGTACCGGCGCTTCGCGATCAAAACGGTTGTCGGGTCCAACGACTTCGCGATGATGCAGGAGGTGATCCGGCGCCGCTTCAAGCGAGCAGCGGAGGCGGACGAGGAGCAGGATGGGAAATGGACGACCCTTCCGGATCTGGTGATCGTGGACGGTGGCAAGGGACAGTTGAATGCAGCCCTCGCCGCGCTCACTGAGGTCGGCATGGCGGGTCAGGCCATCGTCGGCTTGGCCAAGGAGAACGAAGAGCTGTTCCTACCCGGCCGCTCCGATCCGGTTCTCCTGCCGCGCGATGCCCAGGCGCTCTTTCTCGTTCAGCGAGTGCGTGATGAGGCGCACCGGTTCGCGATCACCTTCCACCGGCAGCGGCGGTCGAAGGCCAGCTTCCACTCCAAGCTGGACGACGTGCCGGGGATCGGCCCGAAGAAGAAGCAGGCGTTGATCCGTCAATTCGGCTCCCTGAAGGGTGTCAAGGAGGCGTCAGTGGTGGAGTTGACCGCTGTTGACGGGATCACTCCCGCCCTCGCGGCTCAGATCAAGGCCACGCTTTAGATGAAGAATCTCGACGAGAGTGGCGCCTCCGACCTGGTCTCGGAGGACGTCGCCTATGACCAGAATGTCCACCACGTCCTCCCGCCCGCACCGCTAGAACCGGGTGACGCGCGCCGCCTCGTCATCCTCGACCGCTCAGATCCGCAGGCGATCACTTGGGCGGCCGAGCAGCTCGCGGCGGGCGGGGTCATCGCGTTTCCGACGGACACGGTGTACGGGGTTGGTGCCTCACTTGGACGCCCGGACGCTCTAGGCCGGGTCTACGCCATCAAGGGGCGGCCGCTCGATCGGCCGCTGCCGGTGCTGCTCGCCTCTGTGGAGGCACTCAGCCGGGTGGCCCACGATCTTGATCCGAAGGTGGCGCTGCTCCTGGAGCACTACTGGCCGGGACCGCTGACGGTGGTTGTTCGCGCACGGGAGGGTATGCCCGACGAGGTGTTGGGTCCTGGCGGGACGATTGGTACGAGGGTGCCAAATCACCCGCTTGCCATTCGCCTCCTGGAACAGGTCGGGGGCGCCCTTGCGGTCACGAGCGCGAACCGCTCCGGTGCTGCTCCGGCCTGCACCGCCCCGGAGGTGGCGGACGCCCTCGGCGATGCGCTGGATCTTCTGCTTGATGGTGGACCCACTCCGGGCGGTGTTCCCTCGACGGTCGTTGCCTTTGCCGGTGACGATCTCATCATTTTGCGCGAGGGGGCTATCCTCGGCGACGATCTCACGGCGGCTTGGTCTTCGCTTACGCATGAGGACGACGGGTTGGGAAACGCTGGAGGTGAGGCGGCGCCGCGCTCCTAGCAGGCCCGGCGAATCGGTCGCTGGCGACGCCCTTGCGGGGCATGCGGACGGGCGTCTGGTGCAGTGGCCGTGGCGCGGAGCGGGTAATCCGGGTACAGTTTGCCGCCATTGGGGAGGAGTGCGGCGCGGATGGGGATGGAGTCAGGCGTTCGACCGGGCACGCAGGAACAGGGGCCGCGGCCTACCACGGTGCCACGCGTGGGCGTCCAAAGCGTACGGCAGCCGGCCTTTGGCTCCGGTATCGTCGTCAGCCTGATCGTCTTTGGGTTGGTGCTGGTGCTGGCCATCTCGGCACTTGGCGACGCCGACGGAGACCGCATTCCCTTGTTGCAGACGACCAATGCCCTCTACTGGGGGCTGGCGGTCATCGTAGTGCTGGTGGCCGCGATCGGAGCGCAGTATGCGGAGCGCAACGCGGCTCAGGCAGCGGCGGCGGTGGGGCACCCGCGACCGGCAACAGCGATGGCCACAGCCTGGACCGTTCCCGCGGTGGCCACCCTTGCGGCCGTGTTGCTCGTAGCGACGTACCACAACGGCCTGATGCTGCTTCTCGGTCCCCTGATCGCCCTGTTCGGAACCGCCGGAGCCCTCCTCTCGCGGGACTTGCTCGACGACGTCGGGGACACGACGCATCGCACTGCGACAGTCATTCACACCCTCGTCATCCACGCGATCGCTTTTCTCGCGCTTGGGGTGATCTACTACAACAAGCTGCCGACCTGGCTCGCCGCATCCTTTGTCGGGTTCGTGGGTAGCCTCCTGATCTTGGAGACATTGGAGCGCGGCATCATCACCCCGCCCCGCCGCGTCTTCTACGCGCTCCTTGGGGGTGGCGTGATGGCCGAGGCCATGGTTGCCGTCAACTGGTGGCAAACCCATGGCTGGAGTGGTGGCGCGGTCCTGCTGGTCTGTTTCTATCTCACCGGCGGCGTGCTGCTTGCACGGTCCCAACGCTCCCGCATCCGCTCCCGCGACCTCGTCGAGTTCGGCCTGGTCAGCCTTGTCGCCTACGTCGTTCTTGCCAGCGCGGCATAGACTAGTTGGCATTCGAGCAACGCCTATGAGCCATTCACGCGCTCAGCGCCCGGACCAGCCCGCCGATCGCTCTCTCTATGAGGCCCTGGACCAACTCGATCGGCTAGAGGAGCTTTTGGAGGAGATGCGCGATCTCGGTGTCCGCTCCATCGAGGATGTGAAGCGGCGCATCGCGGAGCTGGATGCCCTCGTGGGGGATACAGATTCCGAGGAGGGGTAGTCCTCCTCGGGCTTGACCCGACTTAGAACCTGTTATGGACTTCAGGAGGTGAAGCCGAGTCATGCGAG
>JADDPH010000066.1 GCA_016781925.1 Sphaerobacteraceae bacterium
GCGGCGGTGCCGGTAGCGACGATTGAACCGACGGCCACGGTGGCGCCGACGGAAGCGGTCCAACCGACCGCTACGCCAACCGCCGAGCCAACGACGGCACCGACCGTTCCCCCTACGCCAACGCTCGCACCGACCATCGCCCCCACGCCAACGCTCGCGCCAGCGCCAACGCTTGAGCCGACCGTCCCGCCGTCGCCGGCCGCGTAGGACAAGTGAGGAAGCAGACACGTCCGCCTCGCGCCTCCCGCATGCTGCTGCCTCTCGTGCCCTCCATGAATCCTGACTCGCAGGCAGCGACCACAGTCCAGACGGGATTGGCGCTGAAGCTCGCGGGTAAGGCACGTCCCGCTAGGGCACCGATGCTGAGGGACATGTGCCCGCGACCCCAAGAGGAGAGATGAGCCTGGTGGAGCAGAGCACAGCAAAGGACCGGCTGGTCCTGGTGGTAGAGGACAACCCGCTGACCCTCGATGCCCTGGTGTCAGCACTCACCGACGAAGGGTACCGGGTGAGCCGCGCCGTGGACGGGATGGACGCCATCGGTGAGGTGCAGCAAGAGGTTCCAGACCTGGTCATCGCCGATGTCCACATGCCACGGATGAGTGGAGGCCAACTCGTCCGCCGGCTACGGGAGTGGAACGTCCCCGTCATCCTGCTGAGTGCCGACACCAACTGGTCTCGAACGGCCGGGGTCGTCTTTGTGCCTAAGCCGTTCGATCTCGACCACCTGTTGGAGGTGGTCGCAAACTTGCTGGACGATCGCAACGAGTAGGGAAGCGTCACCAGGCGGGAACAGACCTCCCCGTCCCAATGCTCCCGTCCCGTTTCCATGCACCCGATGCCGGCTCAGATCACCGCTCGTCATAGCACGCAACACTCTTGGTGTGTTGCGGGAATTTGCCCCTTGTCAAAACTTGGAGCCTCGGGCGCCGCTCGCTAAGGCTTGGGATCCATAAAACCAGGGGCTCAGGAGCGGAAGCCGTTGGCTCAACGCCGGCGCGTTGCAAGGCAAGCAAACGACAGCGCCGGTGCGGCATGGAAAGTGACGACGCGAAACGCGTGCTCCTCACGCCACCTCAAGTTGGAAGGCCGGACGCACCTCTCCCACCCGCCAGCCGTTGAAGTTCGTGATCGCTGGATCCTGGCGTTCCCGCAGGGCGTCAGCCTCCCCCGATCCTAAAACCCCAAGTTGCTCCAAGGCGGCGAGGGCCGCCACACTCCGGGCACGATCCGAGCCGTCCAGCATACGGATGGCGACGCCGAGACCTCGCTCCGGCACCGCGAGGCAGAGCAACCCCTCCGCCCCGAGCTTGGCGACGACCCGTCCGCCCGTCACCTCCATCAAGTCGGTGTCCAATTCACCGTGGCCCGCCACGTTGTTCGGGTAAGCGATCATGGCGGCCCGCAGCCGCAACAACGCCGCGGCATGCTCGCGCCCGTGCCCTGGTGGAGCCGCCTCGGGATCGGCCAAGGTCGCAAATGCGGTCGCGAATGCTCGCATGGGTGCCCCAAACGTCGGGACGCTGCACCCGTCGGCGGCGAGGAGAATGCGTTCCTCGTCCAGACGCAGGACCTCCGCCATGATCGTCCGGATCCGGCGCTGAAGAGGATGGTCCGGCTCCAGGTACGACTCGGTCGGCCATCCAAGGTGCACGCAGGTGGCCAGCATTCCGGTGTGCTTGCCGGAACAGTCGCACTGGATCTGGGACGGCGACACGAGCCCCGCCTTGACCCGCGCCGCCTCCATCTCGTCATATGGGGGCGCGATGCCGCACCGGAGCGCCTCTTCCCCCAGTCCGATCTTCGCCAGCATGGAGGCCACCGCTTCCTGCTGAGCGGGCTCGGCGCTGTGGGACGAGCAGCAAAAGGCCAGGTCGCTCTCGCTAAACCCGAACGCATCCGCGGCACCGCTCTCCACGACCGGGATCGCCTGGAACGGCTTGGCTGACGACCGGAAGTAGGCAACGTGCTCCGGATCACCCGCCCAGGCCAGGACCTGGCTCGACCGATCCACGGCCACGACGACACCGTGGTGGACGCTTTCCACGAGCTCACCGCGCGTTACCTCTGCGAGTTTGGTCGGCACGAGAGTGTCCCCTTCGCCTGTGTGGCGGGTAGCGTATTCGACCGCCAAGACCTGGCAGCCGATGTGGTTGCGCCGGGTCTGGCAAAGGCCGTGCCATGTCCCGGAGGAGGCACGCCGCAGACGATTTTCTGCCGTGCTTCTGGGTGGCCCTGTGATGCCAAACTGGAGACTAGCCTTCGAAACCCCGGACGACGCCCTGGAGGAGCTGACCGGACTCGGCCATGACGAACCGGAGGCTATCGATGACGATCAGCACCTCCAGGAGGTCTTGTCCATCCAGTGTCTCCACTGCCTCGGCCAGGTCGCAGCACTCCCGGAGGGCGGCGACCAAATTGGCCCGCGCCTTCGACCCACGAGCAGCAACGGCGTCGTAGTTGTCCATCTGGCACTCCTCCCTCGTCCCGACCCCATCCGCCAGGCCCGTCCGGCGCACCGGAGCGAGTGGGGGGGGTCGCCCGCAGATGAGCAACCCGGCCCCACACAGGCTCCTCGTAGGCGGGGCGCTATTGGGGCCCAACTCGACCGTGTAGTCCGTGACCTGGGACAAAGGAAGAATCAGATCGGCGGGAGGTAGCGATACCAACTCGTGGCCTGCTCGTAAGCATGGCCCAGGCGGCAGAGGGTCGCCTCGGCAAACGGCCGTCCAACCAACTGAAGGCCAATCGGGAGACCGGATCTGTCGAACCCGCAGGGAACGGAGAGGGCCGGCTGTCCAGTGGCGTTGAAGGGCATCGTGAGGCGCGTGTACGCGGAAGCGAGTGGCTCGGGTCCTTCCGGGTGCTCGACGACCAGGCGATCGGCAGGAACGGCGACCGCGGGCAAGGTCGGCGTCACCAGCGCATCCAGCCGGTGGGAGGCGAAGAGGCGCGCGACGGAATCGCGCGCGACCACACGGGCGCGCACCGCCCGCAGGTAGTCCGTCGCTGATACGTGCCTCCCGGTCAGGAGCCGCTGGCGCAGGTCGGGCCCGATGATCCCCTCCGCGTCACGCAACGTCGCCTCGTGGACGCTCGTTGCCTCGGCCCGGGAGATGACCAGGGCGCAGGCACGCGCGGCGGCCGCTTCCGGCCATGGCGCCGCGACCACGGTCGCCCCGAGCTGCGTCAACTCCCCCAAGGCCACCTCGACGGCCTCCTGGACCTCGGGATGGACCCGATCGAAGAAATAGGGCCGGGGCACGCCGATCCGCAGCCCCTCCACGCCATCCCCCAACTCCGATGTGGCATCGGCTGGCGGACCCACCAGCCGCTCGTCCGCGATTGCGTCGAGCAGGAGCGCCGCATCCTCCACCGTGCGAGCCAGGGGGCCGACGGTGTCCAACGACCAGGAGAGCGGGTAGACCCCTCGGGTGCTGACCCGCCAAGCAGTCGGCTTGAGACCGACCACGCCGCACACCGCGGCCGGAATCCGGATGCTTCCACCGGTGTCCGATCCGAGCGCCGCGCGGCAGGACCCGGATCCTACAGCGACGGCCGATCCCCCGGAGCTGCCGCCCGGCACCCGCTCCGGATCCCACGGATTGCGTGCCGGAGGGCTGACGACGCCTGCGGCGAACTCCTGGGTCACGGTCTTGCCCAGCAACACCGCGCCCTTAGCCCGCAATTGCGCCACGGCTTCGGCGTCAGCCACCGCTGCCTCGCATCCGTGACGCGCCTGTGAGCCACATCCCGTTGGCAAGCCTGCCCAGTCAAAGATGTCCTTCACGGCCACCGGGATGCCGTGAAGCGGTCCCCGGTCGTTGCCGGCTCGGAGATCCACGTCCGCCCGCGCTGCCGCTTCCCGGGCCTCCTCGGCAGCCACCGTGACGTAGGCGTGGAGCCTGTCCTCGGTCTGCTCAATTCGCTCCAGCGCTGCCCCGACCAGGTCGGCCGCCGAGACTTCGCCGTCGCGCAGCTTGCCCGCGGTCTCCCGGATCGTGAGCGTCCCAACGGACAACAACTCGGTCATTGAGGGTCGACCTCCGGCCAACGCGGGTCGAACGCGGTCATGGGCACAACACCGTCCAGATTCAGGCTGCCGAGGTCGGCAAGCATCGCGGCGAGTTCATCGAGGCCGGCGTGTCCGGCCGGTGGCGCTGCGCCCGCGTTGGGCGCGATGGCGTCGCCCGTTTCGCTGTGGTGAGTGGCTCCTGTCGTTGGTCCAATAATGGAGGGTTGCGTCATGACCTTCCCGCCTCGGCCTGATTCCTCGTGAGAGCCCAGCTACTCATAGGTCTCGCTCCCGCGCGGCAACAATCTCATCTCGTCTCCCTTTCCGATCCGTGCGTACCGCTCCCGTATCGGTACAGCGCGGCAGTCATGGTCGCCCCTCGTGTTTCGCTAGCATCTACAAGCCACTCTAGCAAAAGGAACTTGGGCCATCCTGTGGTGCACGCTTGGCACTCGCGTTCCAGGGGAATCAAGGTCCAATGCGACGATCAGTACGGCGCCGTTGCCGGAGCCACGGGACAGCGCGCAAGGGCACCTTCTATGGCTTAGATGGCGAGAGTCATCAGCCCGACCCTCACGTTTCAGACGGCCTCGGCAGCACCATTGGCCTGGGCGCCGTAGTCGTTGCCGCTGTCGGCACCGTGCAGATGCTCACGGTCTTCGTCGAGCCAGCCGGGGAGGGCTTGGGAGGCAAGGATGGACGCTTCCAAGCTGGCTACCACTGACGCCACAAAGTCGACAATCCGCGAGGCCGGAGTTTACGGCAGAGTTGCATATTCACTATTCGCCTCTCCTCCGGCGCCATGGCTGGCCTAACGCGTGGGGCCAGGGCAAGCAGCAGCACAAGGCCCGCTTTTGTCACACAGGACCGCTTCCTCTATGGGGCCGGCCATGGCTCGACCGCTTAGCCACTTCATCTATGGTAGGTATGGTAAGCGACGCTGCTCTTGGTTCGTCCGAGGGTCTTCTTCTCTCCTGATTCCCGCACTACCTGGGAAGCCGAAGTCGGTATCGGCTACCCCTTCAACCCCGACGTAACGAAGGTGGAAATGATTTGCTTCTGCGCGACAGCGTAGATGATCAACGGTGGGAGGATCGCCAGTGACGCGGCCGCCATCATCGGCCCCCAGAGTTGGGCCGACTCGGCGTTGGACGAGAAGTACTGCATGCCAACCGCTAGCGTCTTCGCATCAAGATCGTTGAGGACGAGCAGCGGCCAAATGTACTGGTTCCAGCCCCCAAGGAAGGAGAGGATCGTCACCACTGCGATTGCCGGCCGGAGGTTGGGCAGGACAATCTGCCAGAGGATCTTCCAGGTAGTCGCCCCATCAACCTTCGCGGCGTCGAGGATTTCCTCCGGCAAGGTTCGGATGTACTGGCGAAGCAGGAAGACATAGAAAGCCGTGTGAGCTATCGAGGGCACGATAACGCCCCACGAGGTATTGATCCAACCCAGCCGGGAAATGAGCACATAGTTTGGTACGTATGTCACGACGCCCGGGACGATCATCGTGCCCAGCACCATGGCAAAAAGGATCGTGCTTCCCCGGAATCTCAGACGGGCGAAGGCGAAAGCCGCCGGGATGGTAACGGCAAGCCTCGCCAATGTCGTCACGACTGAAATGAAGAAGCTGTTCCAGAACCACTGTGCGACCGGAAAGTACCGAAAGGCATCCGGGAAGTTCTCCACGGTCGGACGGGTTGGCAGGAGCCGTATGTCCTTGGTGAAGACCTCGGTCGGGATCTTGAACGATGTTGAAAGCATCCACAACAGGGGGAATACGGTCAGAGCGCAGAGTGCGACAACCAACCCGTGGAGGGCGATGCGCCAGGCGATTGGTGCCCGCCGGGTTCCCGCCGGCGTCATCGGGGCAGCACCCTCCGGGGCGAGACTAGCCATAGTGAACGCGCCTTTCAACGAACCGGAACTGGAGCCAGGTCAGCAAGACCGTCGCGACAAAGACGAGGACCGAGACGGCACTGGCAGCGCCGATCTGGAAGAAGCGGAAGCCCTGGACATAGAGGTAGTAGACGATGTTGCTGGTCCGCTCGAACGGTCCGCCGTCAGTCATGACGTTGATCGCGCCGAAGACCTCGTCGTTGACCGAAATCACGGTCGTGACCAGCACAAAGAAGAAGGTCGGCGTGATCAGCGGCCAGCGTATCGAGCGGATGATTTGCCAACCGGTGGCGCCGTCGACCGACGCCGCCTCAACGTACTCCACCGGGACCGCTTCGAGCGCCGCGAGGTAGAGCAGCAGGTTAAACCCGAAGGTTTTCCAAACCGCAACCACGATGACGCACCAGATCGCGGTGTCAGGGTCTGAGAGCCAGTTGACTCGTGTCCCCCCGGCCTCGATGATCAGTTTGTTGAGCAAACCCTGGAGCGGGTGAAAAATCCAAAGCCAAAC
>JADDPH010000008.1 GCA_016781925.1 Sphaerobacteraceae bacterium
GGTTTCGAGGGCATAAGCCAGATGACCATTCAGATATGAACCAACGTCCCCGAGCTGATGTCATCATCGAGAACGCGAGCGATGTACTCACGTGCGCGCCAGGAGCGGGTGATCTGGTCGGTCGCCTTCCGGGTGGCGTGGTCGCTCTCGCCGGGGAGCGCATCCTCACGGTTGGCGCGGCTGACCAGGTGGACGCCAGCGTTGAACGCTCCGGGGCGTTGGTGATCGATGCCGCGGGCAAGGTCGTGATGCCGGGGTTTGTCGATTGCCACACGCATCTTGTCTTCGGCGGCTCGCGGGTGGAGGAGTATACGGTCCGGCTCACCAATGGCAATCTCGACGCGCTGAGAGCGCGAGGGATTCCCGTTGGCATTGTCGGAACCGTCGAGCAGACGCGCGACCAAAGTGTTGACTCGCTCGTTGACGCGGCGCTTCCGCGCTTGGCCGAGATGCTGCGGGCGGGCACCACGACCGTGGAGAGTAAGAGCGGGTACGGCCTGACTCCGGCATCCGAGCTCCGGATGTTGCAGGTCAATCGCGTCCTGGACGAGCTCCAGCCGGTGGATGTCGTCAGCACGTTTCTTGGCGCCCACGCCTTCCCGCCCGATGTGGCGCCCGAACGCTACGTCGATCAGGTCGTGGGGGAGATGATTCCGCGCGTGGCCGAGATGCGCCTCGCCCAGTTCTGTGACGTCTACTGTGACGATGGCTTCTTCACGGTCGAGCAGTCTCAACGCGTCCTCGAAGCCGGCAGCACTTACGGCTTGAGCCCCAAGATCCATCTGGATCAGTACACCCGTACCGGTGCGGCAAACCTGGCCGCCGACTTGCGCTGTGTTTCCGCCGACCACCTCAACTTCACCGGGCCGACGGAGATCCAAGCTCTGGCGGAGGCCGGGGTCGTCGGCGTCGCGATGCCGGCGCTCGACTTCGCCGTGGCCCACCCCCGTCCAATCGATATCCGAGCGCTGATCGACGGTGGTCTGACGGTCGCCCTCGCCACGGACATGTGCCCTGGTTGCTGGCTGGCCAGCATGCCGTTCGTCATCACCCTGGCGTGCCGGCTGCACTGCCTCTCGCCGGCCGAGGCGGTACGGGCCTCCACCTTGGCCGGAGCGCAGGCACTGGGGCTGTCCGACGAGGTTGGCTCCCTTGAGCCAGGCAAGCGGGCCGACGTGCTCATCCTCGATGTCGAGCGGTACGAGGACCTTGCCTATCGCCTTGGACGCAACCCCGTCGCGACGGTCATCAAGAGTGGCAAGGTCGTCGTGGAGCGGGAGCGCGAGTGAGCGGGGCAGGGGTGGAAACTGCTGCCGGGCGCTATCGGGCCGCGCACCTCCATCAGCCGGCTGGGTGGCTCTCGCCCGGCTACCTGGAGATCGACACCGCCGGAATGATTGCGGCGGTTCATGCCGATCAACCGCGGACCTGGGAAACCGCCGACGTTCGACGGCTTGATGGCTACGTCTTGCCGGGCATGGCCAACCTCCACTCCCACGCGCACCAACGTGGCCTCGCGGGGAAGGGCGAGGGAGGGTCAGGAGCGCCCGGTGGAGAGAACTTCTGGACCTGGCGGGCCCAGATGTACGCCTTTGTCGAGCGGCTCTCCCCTGAAGACGTGGAGGCGATCGCCGCCCAGGCATACGTCGAGATGCTCAAGGCCGGCTTCACGACGGTCGGCGAGTTCCACTACCTTCATCAGGATCAAAACGGCGAGCCCTACGCGAACCCCGCCGAGCTATCCGAGCGCATCCTTTCCGCGGCGGATGCCACGGGCATCGCCCTCACGCTGCTACCGGTGCTCTACACCCGCGGCGGCATCGACAAGCCCCCGAGCCACGAACAGCGACGATTTGTCCATCGGGATGTCGGCTCGTTCGCCCAGCTCGTTGAGCACCTGCTTATGGGTGTCGCGGGCAATCCGCTCTGGCATGTCGGCGTCGCTCCGCACAGCTTGCGCGCCGTGAGCGCGGACGACCTCGCTGCGATAAGGGCCATCACCGACCGTCACCCCGGCATGTCGGTCCATACCCACATCGCCGAGCAGATGGGAGAGGTCGAGGAGTGCGTGGCACGACTCGGCATGCGCCCCATCGCCTGGCTCCTGGCCCACGCCGATGTCGATGAACAGTGGACGCTGATCCACGCCACCCACGGCACCTCCGAAGAGCTTGACGCCGTCGCCGCGAGCGGCGCGACCGTGGGACTGTGCCCAATGACTGAAGCCAACCTGGGTGACGGAATTTTCCCGCTCCGCGACTACCATGGGCGAGGTGGAGGCTGGGGGATCGGCACCGACAGCAACGTGGCGATCAGCCTGGTAGACGAGCTGCGTCTGCTGGACTACGGGCAACGCCTGATCCACCGCCGCCGCGACGCGCTCCCGGTTACCGAACATGGTGAGACCCGCCAGCCCGGCCGCCTCCTCTTCGATACGGCGCTGGCTGGGGGTGCCCGGTCACTGGCGCAACCCATCGGGGCCATCCGGCCGGGGATGCGCGCCGACCTCGTCGAACTCGATCCCGACGCGGTTCCACTGCTCGGCCACCGTCCTGAAACGGTGCTCGATGGCTGGATGTTCGCCAGCAGTGCGCCGATCGCGCGCAACGTGATGGTCGGCGGCGCGTGGGTCGTGCGCGAAGGGCATCACATGCGGGAGCGCGAGATATTGGAGCGGTTTCGGGCGGTGGTCTCCCGCGACTGACCGGGAAGCCTGGAGTGACCGGCGGAACCGCCGACCAGACGTTCCAGGGATCGGGTTACCGGGGAACTGTCACGGGAGTAGCTCAGGCGCCGGTCTCCGCGGGCCACAGTGGTACCGCCAGGCCTGTCGCGCGGGCGTGGAGGACGGCGCGCTCGTAGCCGGCATCGACGTGGCGCAGGACACCTGTGCCTGGGTCGTTGGTGAGCACACGTTCCAACCGCGCGGCCGCCTCAGGGGTCCCGTCTGCGACGACCACCATCCCGGCGTGGAGCGAAAGGCCGATCCCGACGCCGCCCCCGTGGTGGATCGAGACCCACGTCGCCCCGGAGGCCGTGTTGACCATCGCGTTCAGCACCGGCCAATCAGCGATGGCGTCGGAACCGTCGCGCATCCCTTCCGTCTCCCGGTAGGGTGATGCCACCGAGCCGGTGTCAAGGTGATCTCGGCCGATCACGATTGGGGCCGAGACCTTGCCCGATGCGACGAGGTCGTTGAAAGCGAGACCGGCGAGGTGGCGCTCGCCATACCCAAGCCAGCAGATCCGGGCAGGCAGTCCCTGGAACGCAACCCGCTCCGCGGCCAGCGTCAACCAGCGGTGGAGCGTGGTGTTCTCCGGAAAGAGATCCATCAGCGCCCGGTCCGTCGCGGCGATGTCGGCCGGATCGCCGGAGAGTGCCACCCAGCGGAATGGCCCCTTGCCTTCGCAGAAGAGGGGTCGAATAAAGGCCGGCACAAACCCCGGGAAGTCGAAGGCGTCCTCCACCCCGCCCAGGTATGCCTGCCCACGCAGGTTGTTCCCGTAGTCGAACACGACCGCGCCCTGGCGCTGGAAGGCCAGCATCGCCCGGACGTGCTCACCCATCGCTTGCAGGGACCGCCGCGTGTAGAAGTCGGGGCTGGACCGGCGCAACTGGCGGGCATCTTCCAAACTGATCTCGGGGATGATGTACCCATCCAGCGCATCGTGGGCTGAGGTCTGGTCGGTCACGACATCGGGGCGGAAGCCGCGGGCGACAAGTGCCGGCAGTACCTCCGCCGCGTTGCCGAGGAGGGCGATCGACCGCGCCTCCTTGCGGGCGGCCGCCTCCTCCGCGCGGGCCACGGCCGTCTCAAGCGACTCCGCCGCCTCATCGCAATAGCGGGTCTCGATCCGGCGGTGAATGCGCTCTGGGTCGGCCTCGACGACCAGGCAGACCCCGCCGTTCATCGTCACCGCCAACGGCTGGGCACCGCCCATACCGCCCAGGCCGGCGGTCAGTACGATCTTGCCTGCCAACGTGCCGTCGAAGTGCTGTCGCGCCAGCTCGGCGAAGGTTTCATACGTGCCCTGCAGGATGCCCTGCGTCCCGATGTAGATCCAGGAACCGGCGGTCATCTGCCCGTACATCGTCAGGCCGAGCCCCTCCAACCGCCAGAACTCCTCCCAGGTGGCCCACTTCGGCACGAGCAGGGAATTGGCGATGAGGACCCGTGGCGCGTCGGGATGGGTCCGGAGGACCCCAACTGGCTTGCCGGACTGCACGAGGAGTGTCTCGTCGCCCTCCAACTCCTCAAGGCAGCGGACAATGGCATCGAAGGCGGGCCAGGTCCGGGCGGCCCGACCAGTCCCGCCGTAGACCACCAGGTCATCCGGCCGCTCAGCCACCTCCGGGTCAAGGTTGTTCATCAGCATTCGCAGGGCGGCCTCCTGTTGCCAGCCCTTGCAGCGAAGCGCCGTCCCCCGCGGCGCTCGGACCACCCGCCGCCCTTGCATGTCATCGCTCACCGCTCGCCCCCTCCCCCCTCATCACCGAACGTGGCGGCGATGAGCCCGCCCTCTCGCAACAAGGTCACTGCCGCTGTGATGTCGTTCGCGACAACACGATCGTCGCGCTCCAGGCTCGGAATGCTCGCGCGAATCCTGGCGTAGAGATCACCAAGCGGCCCGTTCGGTCTTCGCCCGGCGAGGTCGCACGCTTGGGCGGCGCAGAGCGCCTCAACGGCGACGATGTTCTCCACGTTCGCGACCACCTGGCGGAAGTGCAGCGCAGCTGTGGCGCCCATGCTGTTGTAATCCTCGACCCCGGCCGAGGTCGGGATCGAGTCGACACTGGAGGGATGCGCCAGGACCCGGTTTTGCGCCACCAAGCTGGCCGTGAGGTAGTGGGCGATCATGTAGCCCGAGTTGATCCCGGGCTCGCGGACCAGACACGGAGGGAGGCCACGCGCGGCGCCATCGACGAGGAGTGCCACTCGCCGCTCGATAATCGTGCCGAGCGAGGCGACGGCAAGTTTGACCGCATCGAGTCCCAGCGCGAGGGGGTGGCCGTGAAAATTGCCGCCGGAGATCACGCCCGCTTCCTCGGCGAAGACCAGCGGGTTGTCGGTGGCGGCGTTGACCTCGATCTCAAGCGTTGCTCGGAACGGCCGCATGGCATCGTGGATCCCTCCGTAAACCTGGGGGACGCAGCGGATCGAGTAGTGGTCCTGGATCCGTCCCCCGACGGGCTCCAGTTCCGGGACCGGAGCAAGCAGCGTTCGCAGTCGTTCCGCGACGACTCCCTGTCCGGGGTGGGGCCGGGCGCGGTGAACCCGCTCGTCTAAGGGTGTGCGCCGTGCTGCTAACCCGCAGAGGGAGAGCGCCGCGACCGAGATGGCTGACTGGAGCAGGCGCTCGGCGTCGAGGAGCGCGAGGGTGCCGAGTGCGGCCATGATCTGCGTGCCGTTGATGAGCGCAAGGGCCTCCTTCGGCTCGAGTTCGATCGGAGTAAGACCTGCTCGCTGGAGGGCCAACTCCGCGGGGAGCGTTTTGCCCTCGAACTCGACGGAACCGAGGCCGAGGAGTGGCAGAGCAAGGTGGGCAAGGGGCGCCAGATCACCGCTCGCACCAAGGGAGCCCAACGCCGGAACAACTGGGTGGATGCCGGCGTTGAGCAGGGCTAACAGCGCTTCGATCAGAACCGGCCGCACCCCAGAGTAGCCGAGGGCCAGGGAATTGGCGCGCAGCAGCGTCGCGGCTCGGACGACCTCGGTCGGGAGTGGGTCGCCCACACCGGCCGCATGACTTCGCAACAGGTTGACCTGGAGTTGCCGTGTTTGGTTCGGTGGAATGGATTGGTCGCTCAGGCTGCCGAACCCGGTCGTGATGCCATAGGCGGGCCGCGCGGCCGCGACGATGCCATCGACGACGGCACGTCCTGCCTCGATATGGGGGATGGCAGTCTGGGTAAGCCGCACGCTGGCGTTCCGCCGTGCGGCTGCCGCCACCTCCTCCAGACTTAAGCTCCGTCCGTCGATCACGACCTGAGCCGTACGGGCGGGCGAGAGATCCAACGCGCGTGTCATGTCCTCGTTACCCCATCAATCCGACCTCATGCCGCCACGCGTCAGTCGGCATCAGCACTAGCGAACGCCCGGCGACCGCCGCACTTCGATGCGACGACCTACCTCAAACGGCCTTCGACTACCCGCTGTCCCGGCGATGATGTTGACGTGCATAGGACTGAAGGGTGGCTTACCGACACCTTCGATTGGGTCCAAGGCGCTCGACTCCTCGTTTGAGCGAGTCGCCCCTGTGCAGCAAGCAAGGAGAGGAAACCGATGATCGACCACGATCCGCTCCGGCAGCCGGTCACGCGACGCCGCTTTGTTCAGCTCGTTGGCGCTAC
>JADDPH010000011.1 GCA_016781925.1 Sphaerobacteraceae bacterium
CGGCGGAGAGCTGGACGTTTAACGAAGACGCGACGGTGGTCACCTTCACCCTGCGCGAAGGGTTGACCTACAGTGACGGCTCGCCGCTGACGGCCGAGCGCTTCCGCTACGCCATCGAGCGCACCTGCGATCCCTACGTCGCCGGGGGCTACCAGTACGTGCTGGCTGACGTGGTGGTCGGGTGCGCCGAGTTGGCCGAACTCAACACCGCGGAGGAAGGGACGCCGGTCTCCGTCGAGGAGAGCGCCTACGAAGCGGCAAAGGAGGCGCTGGGTGCCCAGGTCGTCGACGATCGGACGCTGGAGGTCACGCTGACCGAGCCTGCCCCGTACTTCCCGACGGTGGCCAGCCTCTGGGTCTTCTTCCCGGCCAAGCAGGAACTGATCGAGGAGGGCGGCCCGGACTGGTGGCAGGATCCCACCAAACAGATCGGCAACGGCCCCTTCCAGGTCACGCAGATGGAAGAGGGGCAACTCGTCACCTTCGAGGCGAACGAGAACTACTGGGGCGGCCGGCCCAAGCTCGACACCATCGAGTACGTCTACATCGCGGATAGCTCGACCGCACTTGAGGCGTACCGCGCCGGGGACATTGATACCTACTCGGTGGACCCGTCTCAGATCCTGCAGCTTCAGGAGGATCCGGAGCTGAAGGACCAACTGCTCCGCTACCCCGGGGCCAACACCTGGTACCTCAACTACAACCTGAACCAGGAGCCCTTCCAGGATTCCAGGATAAGAAGGTTCGCGAGGCGTTTGCCTACGCCTTCGACCGTGAGACCTACTGCGACGTGATCCGCCAGGGCGATTGCGTGGCGACCTACAGCTGGGTCCCGGCCGACGTGCCCGGCTCGATCCAGACCGAGGCGTACGCGTTTGATCCAGAGAAGGCGAAGCAGGCGCTGGCAGAGTCCACCTACGGCGGGGCGGAGAACCTGCCCGAGATCCGGTACTACTACAGCAGCGACGACCCGGTGAACCAGACCCGCGCCGAATGGGTGGCCGGGCAGTACCGGGACATCCTCGGAGTGGAGCTGATCCTGGAGCCGACCGAGGGGACGACTCTCTCCGGGCTGCGGCGGGACCCGGAGACCTACCCGCAGTTCACCATCTACAACTGGTACCAGGACTACCCGGATCCGCAGAACTGGCTGAGCGTCTACTGGACGTGCGACGCCACCTTCGCCAAGCGGGTCGGCTACTGCAACGAAGAGTTTGACCGGCTGACCGAGGAAGGCGACACCGCCACCGAGTTGGAAGAGCGTGTCCCGGCCTATGAGCAGGCCAGCCAGATCCTGATCGACGACCTGCCGGGGCCGCCGATCTTCAGCGCCGCCAACATCTACCTCGTCAAGCCCGAGGTCACCGGCTACACCACCTCCTCCATCGATGGGGGGTGGCCGGGCGAGCGGACCTCCGCGCTGACGATCGACGTCAACCGGTAACGGACGACCCAGGCGCCGGGCGCCGAAGGAAGACGGACAGTTTGGGCGTTGGCCCTCGCGTCTGCTCCTTCGGTGACCGGCGCCTCTCCGTGGGGGCACAATGCTCGGGTTCCTGCTGCGGCGCGTCCTCTGGCTGGTGCCGGTCCTCTTCACGGTCGCGCTGGTGACCTTCTTCCTGATGTTTCAGGCGCCGGGCGGGCCGTGGGACTCCGACAAGCCGGTGCCCGCGGCGACGCTCAAGAATCTGAATCGTAAGTTCGGGTTGAACAAGCCGCGCTGGGTGAACCCCGACGCGGTGGCGACCAGATGGGACGAGGGGAGCGTCAACCCGCTGACCCTGGGTCGAGCCTACCTGGACAGCCAATTCGGCAACTACATGCTGGGGGTGCTCCGCTTCGATCTCGGGCCAACCTACCAATCACGCGGCACCGAGAACGTGCAGACCGTGATCCGCGAACGCTTCCCGACCTCGGCCAAGGTGGGGCTGGTGGGGATCGTCTTCGCCATCTTGGTCGGGTTACCGCTTGGGATCATCTCCGCGCTGCGGCAGAACTCGTGGCTGGACTACGCGAGCCTTTTCACCGCGACGATCGGAATCTCGATTCCGACCTTCGTCAGCGGCATCCTGCTGCTGATCTTTCTGAGTCAGAATCTCGGCGTCTCGCCGGTGCGGCGGCCGGAGGAGTGGGACGGCTTCGGGCGAGCCTACCTCCTGCCCGGGATCGTGCTCGGGTTAGGGACGATGGCCTACGTCGCCCGGCTGATGCGCTCGACGCTCCTCGAAGTCAAGCGGCAGGATTTCGTCCGAACGGCTCGCGCGAAAGGGCTCGGGGAGGGCCGGGTGGTGGGCCGCCACATGCTACGCAACGCCCTGATTCCAGTGGTGACGGTGCTGGGGCCGGCGGCGGCGGACCTGCTGACCGGCTCGTTCATCATCGAGACGATCTTTAGCGTGCCCGGGCTGGGGCGGGAATTCGTGGTCTCGATCTCCCGCCGTGACTACTCGATGATCATGGGCACGACCATCTTCTACGCGGTGTTGATCGCGATCGCAAACGTGGCGGTCGACCTCAGCTACGGCTTCATCGACCCTCGGATCCGCAAGAAGCGCTAACAGATCAAGGCCGGGACCGGGTCAGACGTGCCTGGTCCCACCAGCCGCGAGAGGTGACATGTCGTCGATCCTTGTCCCTGCGGCGCCCATCACGGCCGGTAGCGAGCCAACGCTGGCGAGGGCGCGGCCGTCCCGGAGCCTGTGGCGCAACGCGTGGCGCCGGCTCCGGCAAAACAAGATGGCGATGGTGAGCCTTGGCTACCTCGCCTTCCTGGCCGTGGTGGCCCTGGCGGCGCCCGCGATCGCGCCCCACAACCCGGTTCAGTCTGACGTGCGCGCGGCAGGCCAGTTCCGCAAGGCCGCCTGGTACGACGACGCCAACCCGCAGCGCACCGGCTCCTGGGACTACCCGCTCGGCACCGACTCCATCGGACGGGATGTCTTCAGCCGTCTGATCTACGGGACCCGGGTGTCGCTGGTGGTGGGCTTCATCCCGATGGCGGTGATCCTCTTGATCGGCGTGCCGCTCGGGCTGGCGGCGGGCTACGCCGGAGGCGGGGTGGACAGCGTGCTGATGCGGATCACGGATGTGGTCTACGCCTTTCCGGCGCTGCTCTTCTTCATCATCGTTCAAGTCTCGCTGCGGGAGACGGCGCTCGGTGGGCTCCTGAACGGATTGGTACTCCTGTTTATCACGCTCTCGATCGTGAACTGGACGGGGGTGGCGCGCCTGGTCCGGGGGGAGACGCTGGCGCTGAAGGAGAAGGAGTTTGTCGAGGCGGCGCGCTCGAACGGGGCGGGCGCGGGCCGGATCATCCTGCGCCACATCCTGCCGAACGCGTTGGGGCCGATCATCGTGGCCGGGGCGTTCATCGTGCCGGGGGCGATTATCTCCGAGGCGGTGCTGAGCTACCTGGGCATCGGCGTCCGGCCCGACGTGTCGCTGGGCGCTCCGTTCCCGACGAGCTGGGGGAACATGATCCTGGACGGCTCCAAGTCGTGGCAGTCCCAATCCTGGATGCTGATCGCCCCGAGCCTCGCCGTCGCGCTGATCACCCTGGCGTTCACCTTCCTAGGGGACGGGCTGCGGGACGCGCTGGATCCCCGGGAGAATACGTAGACGCCAGACGCCAGTCGTCGGTCGGCAGAGGTCAGACACCGGAGGGCAGACGGCGGACATCAGAGACGGGAGAGAGATGGGCGGCGGACGCGGATACCAGGATCTGATCGCATGGCAGAAGGCGATGGATCTGGCGGAGGCTGCCTATCGAGCGACTGGGGATTGGCCCACCGATGAGCGATACAAGCTCACCGATCAAGTACGTCGCTCGGTCGTTTCTATTCCATCCAACATTGCCGAAGGGCAGGGCCGTGGAAGCACAAAAGAGTTCGCGTATCACCTGGCGGTCGCGCACGGCTCGCTCTGCGAACTGGAAACGCAGCTTCGATTGTCACAACGCCTTTCTTACGTCGATGCCACATTACTGGACGCCCTGCTCCAACAATCCTCCGAAGTTGGACGCTTGATTCAAGGTCTTCTTCGCAAGCTGAGGAGTGCGGAAGGTTCTTCATAATCCGCGCACCATCTCTCGTTCTACCGTCTGGCGTCTGGCGTCTGGCGTCTGGTACTGGCGTCTACCGTCCGCCGCGCGGGTCGAAGGCGTCGCGGAGGCCGTCACCGACGAAGTTGATGGCGAGGACGGCAATCGTGAGGGTCAGGCCCGGGGCGATGGCCAGGAGCGGGTGGGTGACGTAGTTGGAGCGGGCAGAGGTGAGCATGTTGCCCCAGGTGGGGGTACCGGGGGGCACGCCGAAGCCGAGGAAGGAGAGGGTCGCCTCCGCCAGCATGTAGTAGGCGGTGTTCAGCGTCGTCGTGACGATGATCGGGGCGACCACGTTCGGGAGAAGGTGGCGGACGATGATTCGCCGGCCGGGCACGCCGATGGAGTGTGCTGCCTCCACAAACTCCCGCGCCTTGAGCGAGAGGAACTCGCCCCGGATGATCCGCGCCAGCCACATCCAGCCGAAGAATCCCAAGAAGAGCACCACCATCAGGACGGAGCTACCACGCATCGAGAAGACGATCAGCAGCAAGAAGATGGCTGGGAAGGCGAGCATCAGGTCCACGAAGCGCATCAGCAACTGGTCGATCCAGCCGCCGTAGTAGCCAGCGATGGCGCCCACGAGCAGTCCGACCGCCGTCGAGAGGAGCGCCGCGGAGACACCGACGAGAAGCGAGATGCGGCCGCCGTAGAGCAGACGGCTCAGCTCGTCCCGCCCAAGCTCGTCCGTGCCGAGCCAATGTTCACGTGTGGCCGGTTGGGTGATGTTGAACAGGTCCTGCTCGTCCGCCCCATACGGGGCGATGTAGTCGGCGAAGATTGCACCGAGTGCCAGAAGGGCGATCACGACCATCCCCGCAATCGCCAGCTTGGCGCGACGCAGCCGGAGCATGGCGAGCTGGAACGGGCTGCGCGGCGCGCGCGCGGAAGGATCGCGGACCAGGGCAGCGAGACCGCCCGGCTCAACTTCCGCCACGGCTCTGGCGGAGCCGATGGAGGAGGCCAACGGTGGAGTGGGCCTTGACTCGGAGGTGGAATCGACGCTCATCGGCTTCCCCTAGAGTGTCCGGCTCCAATCGCCGGGGGCCATGCTGAACGATGCCAGGGCAGTCGGTGTCCCGGATGGCGGGGCCATATCCGCGATAACGAGTTCCCAGTCTCCGGCATCGAGCATCTTTCGATCGTCACGCTGAGGCGGCCGACGTCGGTCGCTGCCGGCGGCATCAGTACTTGATCCGCGGATCGAGCAGGCCATAGAGGATATCCGCGACCAGGTTGCCAAGGACGATCAGGACCGCCCCGAGGACAAGCGTGCCCATCAACACGGGGTAATCCCGGACGGCGAGCGAGTCGAAGAAGAGCCGGCCCATCCCCGGCCAGGCATAGACCGTCTCGGTGAGGACGGCGCCGGTCAGGTAGAGCGGGATGTCGATGCTGACCACTGTGACAAACGGGATCAACGCGTTCTTCAGGACGTGGCCCCAGACGACTCGCTGCTCCTGCAGCCCCTTGGCGCGCGCCGTTCGCACGTAATCCTGGCCCAGCACCTCAAGCGTGGAGGAGCGCACGTAGCGGCTCCAGCCGGCGATGCTGCCGATGGCGATGGTGAACGCCGGCAGGGCCAGGTGCTTGAGTAAGTCCCACAATCCGCTTTCGCCCACGCTATACATGTTGGCCGACGGGAGCCAGCCGAGCTTTACCGCGAAGAGCAGTTGAAGCATGAGCCCGAACCAGAAGACCGACATCGCCAGCCCGAAATAGGAGACGAAGGAGGTGACGTTGTCGAAGAAGCCGTATTGCCGGCGGGCCGCCAGCACCCCGAAGACGAGGGAAACGACCAGCGAGAGCAGCAGACCGGCGGTGATCAGGATGACGGTGTTGGGGAACACGTCCCAGATGACCGTGGTGACCGGTCGGTACTGGGTGTAGGAGATGCCGAGATCGCCCTGGAGCAGGTTGCCCAGCCACACCAGGAGCTGCTCGTGCATGGGACGGTCCAGCCCCATGTTGTGGCGGATGTTAGCGATCTGCTCCGGGCTCATCCGCGCGTTGCGGGCAAAGAGCGCGTCCGGCCCGCCGGGGGCGATCTGCATGAAGACGAACGAGAGGACGGAGACGCCCACCAGCAGCGGGATGGCCCCAAGGAGGCGCCGAATCACGTAGCGCAGCACCCTGC
>JADDPH010000130.1 GCA_016781925.1 Sphaerobacteraceae bacterium
ATAGAGGTGCGCCGGCACCGTAGGCTCGACCCCGGCCTCCGTCATTGCCTTCGCCACACCGAGCAGGATCGCCACACACGCCTTGTCGTCCAGGTGGCGCGACTTGATGAATCCATCTGGCGTCACCACGGTCCTCGGATCGAGACTGACAAAGTCGCCGACGGCAACGCCGAGCCGGCGAACATCGTCCGCGGAGGCAACCCGCGCATCCAAGCGCACCTCAAGGCTCCGCTCGTCCCGCTTCAACTCGCGCAGGGCATCACCGTGGACATGGGTCGACGCCTTGGTGGTCAGGATGGTGCCGAAGACGCTCCCCGGCTCCCCACCTCGTGGGTGGGTGTGGACGGTGCAGTACTCCCCCTCGATGGTTGCCCAGTCGTAGCTGCCAATCTGACTCAGTCTCAGCCGCCCATTGGGCTTGATCTCCTTGACCATCGCGCCGAGGGTATCGACGTGCGCCGAGAGGGTCCGGTGCCCGCCCGCGGACCGGCCCGCGTCCGGGAAGGAGGCAACTAAGGCGCCCTTCACCGTGCGATGCAGCGTCAGCCCGAATCCAGCCAGCCGCGCCTCAACGAACCCGACAGCCTCGTCCGTGTAGCCCGTTGGGCTGGGGATCCGGCACAGCGCCGCGGTCATCTCCAGCAGGTAGTGCCCATCGACCGCCGGCAGGTCCCGCCCCACCATGACGCTCCTCCCATGACGCGGGCGCAGCCGCGTTCCCGCAAATGGCAGACGCAGACCAGCAGGCTCCTGGTCTGCGTCTGTGGCACCGCCCGCGGGTCCAGACTGACCCTGACCCCAGCGACTAACCGACCGTTCCTGAGCGCGCGAGTCTACTCCCCCGCCTCCTCCACAGCCTCCAGGTCCTCGGCGTCCGAGTCCACCACGACGGTGCGGCTCTGCTCGCGGAGGAACTGCTGCACGTAGTACGGGCCGAGGCCGCCCTTGCCCGTGTTGCCGCTCCCCTTCCAGCCACAGAACGACTGGCACCCGGGCCAAGCTCCCGTCGTCGCCCCGCCCTTGCGGTTCGCGTAGACGACGCCCGCCTCGATCCCATCGAAGAAGCGATCGATCTCGGCCCGATCCTCGGTGAAGATCCCGGCTGTCAGCCCGTACTCCGTGTCATTCGCCAGCGCCAGCGCCTCATCCAGCGAATCAACCGGCGCAACGGCCACGAACGGCAGGAATAGCTCCTTCTTGAACAACTCGTGGTCGGTCGGCAGGCCGTCCACCACGGTCGGCGCGACGAATGTGCCGCGCTCGTAGCCGTGTCCTGTCAACCGCTCGCCGCCGGCCCGGATCGTGCCGCCCGCGGCCGACGCCACCGCCTTCTCGAATCGCTCCACTGCCCGCTCGTCGATCACCGGGCCGACGTAGACGTCGCGCTCCACTGGGTCACCGACCTTCAGCTCCCCGGTGCGGCGGGTCAACCGCTCGATGAAGTCGTCGTAGACCGGGCGCTCCACGTAGACCCGCGAGCAGGCGGAGCACTTCTGGCCCGTGAACCCGAATGCGGAGCGGGCCACCCCTTCCACCGCCTTGTCTAGGTCGGCATTCCGGGTCACGATCGTCGGGTTCTTGCCACCCATCTCGGTGATGCACGGCTTCGGGTAGTCCGTGCCGAACTCCTTGAAGAGGTCCATCCCGACCTCTTTGGAGCCCGTGAAGACGATCCCATCCACGTCTGGGTGGGCGGTCAAGGCGGCACCGACCTCGGAGCCGGACCCGGTGACGAAGTTGAAAGCGCCCGCCGGCACCCCGGCGTCCAGGTAGCAGCGTGCCAGCTCGTAGCCCGCGATCGGGGTGGCGCTGGCGGGCTTGTAGACGACGGTGTTGCCGGCGACCAGTGCCCCGGAGGACATCCCGGCCGAGAGCGCGTGCGGGAAGTTGAACGGCGCCAACACCGCCCATACCCCGAACGACCGCAGCATCGAGCGGTTGCGCTCACCGGGATCGATGCTGTCCAACTCCCGCACGAACCCGTTGTTCTGCTCCATCTGGTCAGCGTAGGCGTCGATCAGGTCGGCGCCTTCCTCCACCTCGCCGATCGCCTCCGCGCGGTTCTTGCCTGCTTCCAGGATCAGCAGCGCCGCGAGCCGGAACTTGCGCTCCCGGATCAACTCCGCGGCCTGCCGCATCACCCGCACCCGGTCCATGTACGGCAGGCCGGACCAGGCGGGATAGGCCCGCTTAGCCGCCGCCACGGCATCGTCGATGTCCTGTCGGGTGCCGGTCTGGAACCGCGCCAGCAGCAGGTCGCGGTCGGCCGGCGCGCGCACTTCAAAGGTGTCGCTGCCTTCACGCTCCTGCCCCTCGATGAGCATCGGGTAGGTTCGCCCAAGCTCCCCGCGCACCTGCGCGAGAGCTTCGTCGAACGCCTGATGCATCTGCTCGACCTGCTCGGCCGTGGCCGTGTACGTGATCTTCGGTGCGGTCGCTGCCATTGGTCACTCCTTTGTTGGGTGATGGGGGAAGAGGGGGTGTAGGGGGAACGGGGGAGAAGGCGGTGATGACAGGATGCGCGGGAGCAAGCTGACCCTGCTCTCCAGCGACCTCCACCTGGCCATCGCCCCTGCGGCTCCCCCCTACACCCCCTTCTCCCCCTCTTCCCCGCTACGCGTAGTCGCCCGCAATCTGGGTCAACTCGATCAGGTTCTCGATCAGGTTCCCGAACGGGTCGCGAACGAACCCGCGCGGCCGGTTGACGATCGGGACCGCCTCCTCGACCGGAACCCCGTGCCCGTCCAGCCGCTCGCGGAATGCAGCCAGGTCCTCGACCTGGAGGCAAAGGTGCTGGGACGGCGTGTTCGGGCCGCCCTCGTCCTCGACGTAGACGTGAACCTCCTGGCCGTTCCCACCGACGCGGAACCAGACCACGGACCCCGCTGGCAGCGTGGAAGGCGGTTCCACCTCGGTCATGTCGAGGACGCCGCCGTAGAACTCGCGGGCGGTATCGTGGCCGTCGACCGGCATCGGCACGCTAGCGTGGTGCAACCGCAGGACCGCCGCCATAGGCCCCCCTTCTTCAACCGCGCCTCGCATCTCGTTCGTCATGCGCCCACTGCCGCACGGCCCGTGCCGCCTATCCAGCCCCGTGCCCGCTGGTGTTGACCCACGAAGCGCCCCGCTACCTTATCCCCAGGAGCCCTCGCTTGCACGGAAGCGAAGATCGTCCCATGATGGGTCCCGACCTGCCAGCGCGATCGGACAGGCACGGCTGGGGGCGGAGGGGAAGCGGTGTGAGTGAGGCCGGTACTCAAGGGGGATACGTTGCAACCACGGGCCGGACCTTCCCCAACCTGCGCGTTAGCGACCATCCCCTTGTCCGGCACAAGGTCACCCTGCTCTCCGACGAGCGCACCGACACCAAGCTCTTCCGCGAACTCGTCCGCGAACTGACGCTGCTCCTGCTCTACGAGGCCACTGCCGACCTCCCGGTAGCGCCCGTCCGCTACCGTACCCCGCTGGAAGAGACCGAAGGAGAACGGATCGACGCCCGCATCGGCCTCGTGCCCATCATCCGGGCCGGTCTTGGCATGGTGGAGGCGGCCGTGGACGCGCTTCCTCGTGCGGAGGTCTGGCACCTCGGGATGTACCGTGACGAGGCGACCCACACCCCGGTGAGCTACTACAACCGCCTTCCGAAGACCTGCCCCGACGACCTGGTGATCGTGCTCGACCCGATGCTGGCGACCGGTGGCTCCGCTGCCGACGCCGCCGATGTCCTCAAGGAGTGGGGCGCCCCCAAGATCAAGTTCGTGGGTCTCAAGGCGGCGCCGGAAGGTGTCAGTCGCATGGCCGACGCCCACCCCGATGTCCAGGTCTACGTCGCCGCCCTGGATCGGGAACTGGACGCCAATCGGTTTATCCGGCCCGGACTCGGCGATGCTGGGGACCGCCTCTTCGGCACGGGCATGGAGTGACGCGAGATTCTCGTCCCCAATGTGCTCCTGCCGGTCGCACATCGCGACTCGAACGCTTACCCCTGCTTTGATAGGCGCGCGCAGCTCTGTTCAGAACCAGGAGCAGGTGACCCGGTCGTGGGGGCTCCCGATGGCCGTCCACCGTGACGCCCCCTCCTCCCGCGATGCCGACCAGCAGCACCTCAACCTCGGCGTTGACGTGCTTGCCCACGCCACCCCCTGATCGAAGACGACGAGGTAGACACGGAGAGGGGGCAGAGTTGGTCACCTCGCCCGGACTCGCCCTGCCTCGCTTACTCCTCGACGATGAGCGCGGTGACCATCCCGAACATGCCGTGGTCGCTCTCGGCGTGGTTCAGAATGTGGCAGTGGAAGGCCCATGTGCCCGGCTCGGTGGCGTGGACGATGGCCTCGAAGCGCTGCCCCGGCGCGATGTTGAGCGTGTCGCACATGTAGGGCTGCGGGGAGAGGTAGCCGTCCTGGGCGATCGCCGTCATCGGCATTCCGTGCAGGTGCATCGGGTGGATCATCAGCCCCTCGTTCATAAACCGGAACAGCACCCGCTCCCCCTTCTTCGCCGCGAACGGTTGGGTAGCCGGGAAGCTCTTGCCGTTGAGGCTGTAGCCGCCGATCGGCCCGTCGTTGAGCACGATCGTGTATTCCCGATCGAACGCCGGCCGGCTGGCGGGATCCCTGGGCTCGACGACGAAGGAACCGAGGAGCCCTTTCGTGACCTGCTCGGCCGCGTTGTGGTGGGAGTGGTACATGTGGGTGCCAGCGTTGCCATCCCGGACCTGGAACTCGTAGGTGAAGGTCTGGCCGGGCTTGATCGGCGGCTGGCTGATGAATGGCACACCGTCCATGGAGGCCGGCACCATCAGCCCGTGCCAGTGAACCGCGGTGCTCTCCGGCAATTCGTTGGCGACCTCGATCCGTACCTTGTCGCCCTCGGTCACCCGGAGCTCCGGTCCCGGCACGACGCCGTTGTAGGTCCAGGCCTCCACCCGCTTGCCAGGGGCGAACTCCCACTGGGTCAGCTGGCAGGTGAGCCGAAAGACCTTGACGTCGCCGTCCATCTCGAAGGGCAGCGGCTGGCCGCCCAAACCCTGCGTCGGAGCCGGGAAGCTCTTGATCCCGGCCTCGTGCATGGCGTCCATCTCGTCGGCGGTCATCGTGGGTTTGACGGACGCCGCCGCTGGCGCTGCGGGTGTCGCCTTGGTCATGGCTGCCATGTCATGGCCACCGGTCTCGGCAGCACCCGCGGCAGGCTCGCGCACGATCCGCACGCCGTCCGGCGCGAGCGCGGTCCCGACCGTCCCGGCCCCAAGCAGCCCCAACATTCCCGCAAACCGCCGCCGCGACACCCCGTTCATCGTGCTTCCCATTGTCGTCACCTTTCCATCCACGCTCATTGGTTGCCGTAGCCCGGGGTCACGCACCCCGTCATCGTCTGCTTGTCGAACCACCGCTCCGACCTCGCTTACTTCCGCGCGGTGCCATCAACGCGGGCACCAACCAGCGGTCGAACCCAATCGAACCCGCCGTTCGCCACGCCAACACCAGCCACGCGGCCAGCAGAACGCCCGCCGTCATTAAGGGGGCCGTCCCGGACAGGACGATGTCGGCGCTGAGCAGCGCCCCAACCGCGGCGGCGAAGCCGGTCAGCAGCCCGAGGATCAGGGCGATCCCGGCAAGGGTCTGCGCGACGGCGCGGCCATCACCACTTGACGCCGGTCCGTGCAGGGAGCGCCAGCCGGCGTCAAGCCAGAGAGAGCCCAGACCGACACGCAGAACGAGCCAGGTCCCGGACCATCGGACTTCACGGCACAGGGGAGTGGAGAGCCGGAGCATCGGAGTCCGATCCGCCGGCTCCGGCAGGATCCTCCGACGCCCTTCCATCCGCCCACCTCCACCTCGTCATCTCCGATCGACCTCTGGAGACAAGAATAGGCAGGGGCAGGCGTCACCACCCCATCAGCGGGGGTGGTTCGCAGGCCGCAGAACAGGGTAGGTCCGGACCTACCCGTGGGGATGGGGAGAGCAGCGTGACCTACCCCAGGGGGTAGGCCGGGGGTCAGCGGGCGTCTCGATCCTGACGGTCGAGCAGCCCGTGTCGCAGGGCATAGGCGATGACTTGCGCCCGGTTCTGGAGGTGCAGCTTGTCCAGGATGTTGCGCAGGTGGTATTTGACGGTGTTCTCGCTCACGTAGAGCCGTTCCGCCAGCTCC
>JADDPH010000012.1 GCA_016781925.1 Sphaerobacteraceae bacterium
GCGGCGGCCGTGGTGGCCGTCGCCGCCACCGTCGGTTCCGCGGTCTCGGCGGGTGCGGCCAGCACGCCGCAGGCGATCCGCGCCCCGAAGCTCTCACCCTCCGGGTCGTTCTCGTCCTCTTCGGCGTGGATCACGATGGACGAGCCGTCCTCGTCGAGCAGCTCGTCGAGGACGAACTGGTCGGTGGTCTCCCGGAAAACGGCGGTGCCGTCCTCCTCCGCGGTGATGTTGCCGAGGTCCCCGGCGTGGTCGCCGTGCTCCTCGTCGGTGGGGTTGTAGTGCCCCCCGGCCGAGGCGAAGGCCCGGTCCCCGGTCGGGTCGCAGACGCCGGTCTCGTGGACGTGGATCCCGTGCTCGCCGGGGTCAAGTCCCACCGCCACGACGCCGACGCTCACCTCGTCGTCCGCCTCCTCGGCGAGGAGGGCGACCCCGATGGTGGTGCCGTCGGTGTCCTGGATCAGCGCCGGGAGGGTGCGGCCGACGGCGACCTCCGGGGTGGCGTCTTGGGCCGCCACGCCCGCCGCCGAGCCGGCGATGAGCAGGATCAACGTCGTCACGAGCCCAAACAACCGCTGCATGCCCGTCTCCTTCCCCGGCACCGTCCTCGCGCCACCGCCCTGGTGACCGGGCCCGCGCCGGGCGCAGAGTTTCTCCTTCTTCCATCGTGTCGTCAAGCCCATGGATTCGTCCGGTATCCCCATCTGCAGTGGGGCGAGCGCGATGGAGGCGACGCCATCGGCGAACTCGTCGACCAAGTCGTGGGCCACTTGGAGCGCCAGGCGGGTCTTGCCCACCCCGCCGGGACCCGTCAGGGTGACGAGGCCGACATCAGGACGCCGAAGTAACTCAGCGACGGCCGTGACTTCCCGCTCCCGTCCCATCAAGGGCATGCGTGGCAAGGGCAGGTCGGGGGGCCGGTCGGGAAGCGGTGGGCCGGACATGGCGCGGCTCGGTCGGTTGGCGACGAATGGCAGCGATGTGTGCCTGCATCTTGCCGAACATGCGGGTTTACGTCAACAGGTGCCTTGCACGCGCGGCCAGACACGAAAACGGCCGCGGCATTGCTGCCGCGGCCGTTCTGAACGGACGGAAGTGACGGGGATCGCTCGCGCGCGTGGATTACGCCCCCCGGCGCCAACGTCTTCGCCGAGATCCCCGAGCGTCGTCGGGTGGGACGTTCAACTCGCGACACCTACCAGCCGCGTCTTCCTCGAGTGCTCTCTGAGGCGGAGCGCCGTGCCGTGCGATTAGCAGTCGAGAACGGGGCACCTTAAGCGGCGTCGGGGCGGATTTCGGGGTAAGCCACAAGACGGTCCGTGTGCTCATCCAACGTGAACCGAAACCAACACTGGTAAACGCGCCGGCCCGATGTTCCTTCCCATCCTAGCCGTCCACCACTTGTCAGCCGCGAGGCGGGAGGGGACACCAGCCACGGCGACGGGAAGCCGCCAAGCCGGTCCGCCTCATGCTCAAGAAGCACGTCGGGCAGGTGCGGTCTAAGCGACGGCGGTTAGGCTACGCCGGGGTGCAGGATGTTCCCCCCTCGTTACTTCCGCCGCCTCCTCACAGTGTCGGCTCGATCCGTAGCGAGACGACCTGGAATGGCCGCACATCGAGGTGAACTGCCATCCCGTCCTCTATGGAAAGCGCAGAGTCGCCGTCGTCCGACTCCTCGAGAAGATTGATGCGTTCGACACGGTGTAGGGGAACGGCAAAGCGTAGCGTCGCTCTCCCGCGGGCTCCGTGGGGTTCGTGAAGACGGAGGACAATCTCGTTCCCGCCCTCGGCGCGCTTCAAGCTGCCGAGGACAAGTGGGAGACCATTGACCTCGAGGAAACTCGGGCCCACGGGCTGCTGCGATGCTGCCCCAACCGGAACCGGGACCACCACGATCGGCGAGTTCAGCGCGAATGCTTCCTCCACTACGGCGGCCTCGGTCCAGTCACCGCGGTGGGGCAACAACGCGTAGGTGAAGCGGTGCGCTCCTTCGTCGGCGCTGGGGTCCGGATAGAGCGGACCGCGGACCAAACTCAGGGTGAGCAAATTGCCGTGGGCAGAGTGCCCATACTTCCCGTCATTCAGGAGAGCGACCCCGTAGCCCGGTTCCGACAGATCGGCGAACCGATGGGCGCCAACCTCGAAGCGCGCGGCGTCCCACGACGTGTTGCGGTGGGTCGGGCGGCGCGCCACGCCGTACATCGTCTCGTAGGTCGCTTCATGGGTTCGGACGGCGAGTGGGAAGCGCGCCTGGAGGTAGATTTGCCGTTCGTGCCAGTCGACGTGGGTGACGACATCCAGGCGCCGCGACTCCGACAGCAGCCGGTAGGTCTGCTGAATGCGCGAGTCCCGCCAAGCACGAGTCACACGCACGGCCCCGCGGAGCGGTCCTGCTTCGACCAATTCCAGCGCCTCGACCCCGCCGATCTCTTCCCCGTTCGCCTCGTAGTCCTCCTCAATGTCCCAGGCGTCGTAGACTCGAGGCTTGTCGACGAACGCCCAAAGCTGGTTTCCGCGGCCGTCGAGAACATCGCGTGAACCTGCATCGTGGTCGACCATCCGGTGAATCGTCCCATCGGCCCCGATCTCAGCCCGGAGGAACTCGTTCTCCAGTACCGCGCCGCGGTCATGGTACTCCGCGCGGACGGCGGATTCGACCACCGGACTCGGGAGGGAGCGGCCCGCAGAGGTGGAGAGGGTCAACCAGCTGAGCCCGGAGACCCGGCGGCTCGGGTCGTGGACGAGTAACCCCTCTTTCGTTGGTTGGATCGGCAGTGGCTCGCCGGCATGGGAGACTTCGGTGCCCCCTTCAAGTCCGGGCAGGAGTGCGGTGAGCCCGCGGGGTGCGAGCGCTGCATTGCCCACGACGAAGTGTCTGCCGCTCAACTCAGAATCGCCGAGGCCGGCACCACCGAGGTGGATAAGCGCCGCGTCCCGGACACTGCTGGCAATCTTCACGACCCCTTCGAGTTCGGGGACGCAGTCCTGGTAAACCTCAGCGATGGAGGAACCGGGGAGGATGTCGTGGAATTGGTTGAGGAGGAGGGTCTTCCACGCCACTTCGAGGTCCTCGTTGGGATAGTCCAAGCCCTGGAGGTACGCAATGGTGGCGAATGCCTCTGCTTCCAGGAGCCGGTGCTCGGCCGCCCGGTTGAGAGCCTTAACCTTCCCCTGAGTGGTTAGCGTACCGCGGTGGAACTCGAGGTAGAGCTCCCCGACCCAGACCGGCAATCCCTCGGTGGGCAGGGCCTGAAAGTATTCCTCGACATGGGTCATCCGCAGCAGCGGCAGCGCTGGGAACGCCTTGATTCGGCCGTAGTTCTCGAGCATCCGAGCCGATGGCCCGCCGCCACCGTCACCCCAACCGAAGGCAAGTAAGCTCTCGGGGTGGTGTCGCTTGCCGCCGAAGTTGCGCCAAGTCTGCAGCGTGTCCAGTGGTGCGATATTGCCGTTGTAGCCGTGGGCCGGGGGCAGGTTGCGGAACATGTGAGCCGTCACCCGGCTACCGTCAACGCCTTCCCAGAGGAAGAGGTCGTGCGGGAACCGATTCGCCTCGTTCCAGGTCAATTTGATCGTGAAGAACCCGTGGAAGCCGGCCCCCCGCAACAACTGAGGGATACCCCCCGAGAAGCCGAAGACATCCGGCAGCCAAGCGACGGTGGCCCGGGTGCCGAACCACGACGTGAAGGCCCGCTGACCGTAGAGGAGCTGGCGGACAAACGCCTCCCCGCCGGTAACCTGGCAATCAGGTTCCACCCATGAGCCGCCGACGGGCTCCCACCGTCCCTCGGCGACCCGCTCCTTCACCCGGTCGAACAGGTCGGGAGCGTCCTCCGCCATCCAAGCGTAGAGCTGGGCCGAGGACTGGTTGAAGCGAAAATCGGGATAGCGGTCCATCAAGTCGAGCACGGTTGCGAATGTGCGGCGGCCTTTGCGTCGCGTCTCGGCAACTGGCCAAAGCCAGGCAAGATCGATGTGGGCGTGCCCCGTGAGCGCAATCTTTCCAATCGGCGGGTACTCGCGCTTCAGCCGTTCAATGCGGTCGCTCAGCAGATCCCGCGCTTCACGAACCGCGACGACCGCTTCTGCGGGCAAGGATTCCAGGGGCCGGGGAGGATCGGGCAGGTGCCAAATGGGAGTCGAGAATGGGTGGACATCGTAGGCTTCGGTACCGTAGCTGGTCGGCACCGATTGAACGCCGCTACCAATCGGATTGGTGTAGCCACGGACGAGGCGTGACAGCGCTACCGCGCTCGCAGTAGGCCATGCCATGCCAACGGCGGCGAACGCGGCGTCGGCGGCGTCGAGCAAAAATGGCACGACCTCGTGGTCGGCGAGCACCTCGGCGGCCTCAAGGAGCATTGAGAGGTCTCGCTCGAGCGCCTGCACGTCGCGGTGGGGCACGACCAGGTGCGCCCGCTCGAGACGGGGTTCGGTTACGTGGCTGCCGAACAGTCCCTTTGGCACCACCTCAGCGTCAACCTCGATCAGCTCACCGCCCTTTGCTCGGTCGACGACCGGGAAGCGGTGATGGAACGGATCGAGCCCGCTTTGGAGTCCGGTCGAGAGTCGCACAAACCCTTCGCCGCCGAGCCAGAGTTCGAGGTCGACCGGTTCGCCCGCCCACGCTGGTGGGATTGCGCCGGCTCCGGCGAAGCGGACCGGCGTCGCCACCGTCGGCCATCGGTCACCGAGTCTGATCGGCTCCGGCTCCCCGTCAACCGCAAACGTCCACTCTGCGACTGGATGTTCGAGGGCGTTGCGCCAGGCGCGTAGCTCTTCCAGCCGCTTCGCCAGGCGGTCGAAGCGGCGCTGATCGAGAGAGGTGGTCACGGACGGCTCCTCGTCGTTGTGATGGTTGGAGGTCTCCGCCAGCGTCTGTGCGGCTGGGGTCCGAAACAGATCGTACCCCAGGGTTCGGCCCGTGGACGGCGCTCTACTTGACGCTGCCCAGGGAGATGCCCTGGACAAAGGCCCGCTGGAAGAGGAGGAACAGGACGACAACCGGCAGGACGACCAGGGTGGAGGCAGCCATCAGCAGGTTGAACTGGAGTTCGCGCTGGGACTTAAAGAAGGTCAGGCCGATGGCGAGCGTGTACTTGGCTTCGTCCTGCAAGTAGATCAACGGGCCGAGAAAGTCGTTCCAGGCGTGCAGGGCCGCGAAGATGCTGATGACTCCAATGGCGGGCAGCGTCTGGGGAAGCACGATCTGGGCGAAGATGCGGAACTCGCTGGCGCCGTCGATCCGGGCCGCGTCGGAAATCTCGTGCGGTACCTGCATCATGAACTGCCGCATCAAGAAGATCCAGAACGCGTTGCCTAGGAACATCGGCACCACCAGCGGGAGATAGGTGTTGATCCGGTTGCCTTCCCACGCCAGCCGCCAGCCGTCCAGGACCGGCCGGGGGATGTTGGCAAAGATGTCGAAGAGGGCGACGATCAGGACTGGGAAGGGGATGAAGACGGTGGCCAGGACGACGTAGAAGACCTTGTCGCGCCCGGGCCATTCGATCCGGGAGAAGCCGTAGGCAATGAGCGGATTGGAGATGACAGACCCGAGAACGGTAAGTACGGTGATGGCCGAGGTGTTGCCCAGGTACCGCCAGAAGGGGATATAGTCGACAGCCTCTGAAAAGTTGGACCACGCCCACTCGTGCGGCCAGAGCGTGGGCGGGTAGAACCTCAGCTCTTGGTGCGTCTTGAATGCAGTATTGAGCATCCAGTAGAACGGCAGCACGTAAAGCGCGCAGACGAGCAGCAGGATGAGCCTAGAGCGTGTTATGGACTTTGTGGAAGGTGTTTCTCCAGAGTGGCCGTCACTTCGCAGGGACGACGGCGTGTTCGCCGACGATTCGAGGAGGAGGGTGGCTGGGTCCGGGCCGGGCACGCTGAAACGGCTCATCTCCGGGGCGCTCAGGGCCTCGGAACCCTCGCATGACTCGGCTTCACCTCCTGAAGTCCATAACAGGTTCTAACCGCGAGGAGGCCCAC
>JADDPH010000071.1 GCA_016781925.1 Sphaerobacteraceae bacterium
CAGGCACGCGAAGGCCAAATGCGATTGCCCTGGTAGTTCGGGGCACGGGGCACGAGCCGCTTGACACAGGTCCTATCATTGATCGGTTGCACGTCCCGACTTCCAATGACGCCCGTCCCTCATCCCGAGCACTCGTACACACGGTTGCTCGGTCGCCAAGGGACGCGGCGAGGAGTCCATCCATGCCTGGTCCCGACCGTGACGGTTCAGATCCTGGGGAGCCCACCCAGCGGGTGACCCCGAAGGTGAAACGTCCAACTCCCCCGCCCCAGCCCAGCGCTCCCCCCTTGGCTTCGGCCAATCACGATCCCCTCACCGAGAACCTTAGCCGCCGACCCGCCAACCCGGCTTCGGACGAGCGATCCGGGGCCAACGGGCGGCCGGTCGATCCTGGATTGGGCCTGGGGTGGCTCAGCGGACCGACGCCTAACGGCCCCGGCGCACAGCCGGATCTGCATCGTCAGAGCAGTCAGGACGCTAGCCTAAGTCGGGCCCGCATGGTTCGCGCTCCCCGCATGGGAGGCCCAAAGGTCCAGCCAGACCTGGTGGGCAAACAACGACTCAAGGGCACCCACCCCGGTGATCGCTACGTCCGTGTCGTCCGTCAACAGAGCGAGGACTTCCAGCGCGCCGGCCCTGGCCATCTGGTGGCCACGGAGGATGCGCTGGCAGCACGGGGTACAGCCGGGCGCGCGTTCGGCCGGGTTAAGCGGGTTGTCATCGGCGCCCCGCTCTCTACTGCGGCAGCAGCCCATGAGCGACTGACCAAGGTCAAGGCGCTGGCGGTGCTTTCCTCCGACGCGCTCTCTTCGGTCGCTTACGCGACTGAAGAGATCCTGCACGTGCTCTTGCTGGCTGGGCTTGGCGCACTCACGTACAGCCTCCATATCGGTGCGGCGATTGTCGTGCTGCTGCTCTTTGTCGGCATCTCTTACCGGCAAACGATCAAAGCCTATCCTCAAGGGGGCGGCAGCTATATCGTGGCGAAGGACAACCTGGGCGAATTGCCTGCCCTGGTCGCTGGCGCCGCGCTCCTGTTTGGCTATGTCGTGACCGTCGCAGTCAGCATCGCAGCCGGTGTGGCGGCGCTTGTGTCGGCCGTGCCGGAGTTTCAGGGTCACCGGGTCGCTCTCGGCCTCGGCTTCATTCTCCTGGTGACTCTGCTGAACTTGCGTGGCATTCGTGAGTCAGGCAGCATCTTCGCCGTTCCAACGTACCTCTTCCTGGTCGGCATCTTCGCGCTGCTTGCGGTTGGGATCCTTCGTGCCGCGAACGAGGGATTCGACGCCCGTGAGCCGGTGGCGCCGGCCGGTGAAGCCCTCACAGGCGTGACCGGCTCGTTGGGCCTGTTCCTGATCCTGCGGGCATTCAGCTCCGGCTGCGCGGCGCTGACAGGTGTTGAGGCAATTTCCGACGGCGTGCCGGCCTTCCAGCCGCCTGAGTGGAAGAACGCCCGCGCCACCCTGACCTGGATGATCGCCATCCTGGCGGTGATGTTCTCCGGGATCACCTTCTTGGCTTACCAGTTCGGCATGGTGCCATTAGACGCGGCCAATCCCGGCGGGTACGAGACCGTCGTCTCCCAAATTGCGAGGGTGGTCTTTGGTGGGGAGAACCTCGCCTATTACTACATCCAGTTTGCGACGCTGGCCATCTTGATTTTGGCCGCCAACACCGCTTACTCGGACTTTCCTCGTCTTGCATTCTTCCTGGCCCGAGACCGCTACCTACCGCGCCAGTTCACCTTCCGGGGCGACCGCCTCGCGTTCACGACCGGGATCGTCACCCTAGGCATCCTTTCAGGGACCATGTTGGCGGGCTTCGGCGCCGAGACGAGCCGGATGATTCCGCTCTATGCGGTCGGCGTCTTCACGGCGTTCACGCTCTCGCAGAGTGGGATGATCTCGCGGTGGATCCGGCTCAAAGAGACGGGGTGGCAACGCGGACTGGCAATCAATGTTGTCGGCGCCACTGCCACCGGCATCGTGACGCTCGTGGTAGGCGTGTCCAACTTCCGCAAGGGTGCCTGGGTCGTGATCGCGCTGATCCCGGTCCTGATCTTGGGGATGCGAGCGATCCAACGTCACTACCGCACTGCCGCGGGGGAGTTAGCCGCTCAGACCCCGCTTGACCCGAGCGAGATCCAACATACCGTGATCGTGCCGGTGGCCGGCGTCAACCGGGTAGCCCGGCAGACGCTGGCCTACGCTCGCTCCATCTCTGACAACGTCAGCGCCGTCCACATCACGGACGACGAAGCAGAGATCGAGGCGATGCGCCAGGCCTGGACCGCACTGGGAACCGATGTGCCGCTCGTGATTATTGAATCTCCCTACCGGTCCCTGGTTGGGCCACTGTTGCACTACATCGACGAGATCGACAAGCAGCGTCCAGACGACACGATCACGGTGATTCTGCCGGAGTACATCGCCCGTCACTGGTGGGAGCAACTGCTGCACAACCAGACGGCGCTCAGGATCAAGGCAGCGCTGCTCTTCCGTCCGGGCACCGTCGTTACCAGCGTTCCCTACCACCTGGAGCGGGGCGGAGCGCCGCCGACCGGTGGTGTGGCCGCGACGACGGGCCTGGAGCACCGGCTGTAGGGTGCTGTCGGGCTATTGCCGGGTGAGGGGCCTGGAAGGCCGGGTAGCGGCTGGCCACTCAGTTGCTCGGGCGTGTCTCAATGCGGCAAGCGGGTTGCACTCGCCGGCGATTGTCCTCTCGGGCACAAGGAGGACGACGGTGCCATCACACCCGAGCATGGTGCTAGAGCGGCTGCATGAGGCCATCAACCGGCACGATCTGGAGACCTTCGTCGCCTGCTTTGCGCCCGACTATCGGAGCGAGCAGCCAGCGCACCCTCACCGGGCCTTCACGAGCCGCGAGCAAGTCCGCACCAACTGGGCATCCTTTTTCGCGGCCGTGCCAGACCTTCACGCGGACGTGCTGAGCTTAGCCGAAAGGGGCGACACAGTCTGGACAGAGTGGCACTGGCGGGGGACGCGTCGGGACGGGACGCCGCTGGACATGCGGGGGGTCACGCTCTTCGGCGTCCAGGACGACCGCATCGTCTGGGGACGCCTGTACATGGAAGAGACGGAAGCGGCCGGGGTCGACATCGACGCCGCGATGCGGAACCTGACGCGAACGTCTTGAGGGAGCGACCAGGGCAAGCCGACGCTAGGCTCCCAGACACCCGCTAGTCGGCGGTCAGGGTTTCGTCGCCGTGCTCGCGGAGCAGGGCGATCGCAGCAGCAATGCGACGGCGGCATCGCTCTGTGCCCGTGACGCGCAGCGTCTCGAAGAGACCCGGCGATTGGGTCCGGCCGGTCACCGCGACCCGGATCGGCATGAAGAGTTGTCCGGCCTTGAGGCCCAACTCCTCCGCGAGGCCGCGCAGCCGGGCCTCCGTCGCCGCCTCGTCGGCCACGTCCAGGCCGTCGTCCAGGACCCGCTCGACGGCCACCAGCGCGTCGAGGGTCTCCAGGACGCCCAGCTTCTTGGGCACGAGCAGGGTCGGGTCGTAGGGTTCCAGCTCGTCACTCAGGAAGGAGCGCATCAGATCCGGCGCCTCCGCCAGGGTCTCCAGGCGGTCCTTGAGCAGCGCGGCCGTGTCCCGAACCCGAGGGTAGTCCGGATGGCCGGGATCCGTCGCGCCTGGATCAACCAACCCGGCGGCGGCTAGGAATGGGACGACGCGGATCGCGAGGTCCTCCAGCGTCAGGACGTGGTTGATGTAGTGGGCGTTGAACCAGCGCAGCTTGGCGTAATCAAAGGTAGCGGGTGAGGGACTGACGCGCTCCAGGGTGAACTTCTCGAGCAAGTCCTCCCAGGAGAAGATCTCCGTCTGACCGTCGTAGCTCCAACCGAGCAGGGCCAGGTAGTTCATCAGGGCTTCTGGCAAATACCCCTGGGCGCGGAACTCCTCCATCGCCGTGGAGCCGTGGCGCTTGGAGAGCTTGCCGCCACCTGGGGCCAGGATCAGGGGCATGTGGGCCAGGACGGGAGCCTCCCAGCCGAACGCCCCGTAGAGCAGGACGTGCAGCGGCGCGGTTGAGATCCACTCGTCGCCGCGCATGATGTGGGTGATCGCCATCAGGTGGTCGTCGACCACGTTGGCGAGGTGGTAGGTCGGGAAGCCGTCCGACTTCAGGAGCACCAGGTCTTCCAAGTTGGCGTTCTGGTAGACGATCTCCCCGCGCAGCAGGTCGACGATGCGCGTCTCCCCTTCCAGGGGCGTCGCGAAGCGGACCACGAAGGGCTGGCCGGCCGCGAGGTTCTCCTCCACCTCGGCGGCCGGAAGATTCCGGCAATGGCGGTCATAACCCGGGGGCTGTTTGCGCACCCGCTGCTCCTCCCGCACCCGCTCCAGGCGCTCGGGCGTGCAGAAGCAGCGGTAGGCGTGGCCGTGCTCGATCAGGTGATCCGCGTGCTCGCGATAGAGGCCGGTGCGCTCGCTCTGGGTGTAGGGACCGTAGGGGCCACCGCGGTCCGGCCCCTCGTCCCAGGTCAGGCCGAACCAGTCCAGCGCGTCGAAAATACCCTGGGTCGCGTCCTCGACGAATCGCTTCTGGTCGGTGTCCTCGATCCGCAGCACGAAGGCGCCGTCCTGTCCCTGCCGCCGCACCTCCCCGTGGGCGAAGAGCCAGTTGAAGAGCGCCGTCCGGCCACCTCCGACGTGTAACGATCCGGTCGGACTGGGCGCAAACCGGACACGCACCGGCCGCTCCCCGGCGGTGGAATTCGACGATCGGACCAGGTTATCGGGGGCAGTCATACGGGCGGGATCCTCCTCAACGGGCTCGGTGCTTCCGGCTGAGTATACGCGGCAGAGCAATCAATCTGACCGGCGGCGCCGATAGAGCCGCGACGGACGTTTGGCCGAAGGTGTGATGGACGGAGGGGCGGCGCTCCACGACAATGGCACGAACGCAACGTGTCGCGAGAACCACTCAAGCGGAGGACGTGAACCCATGGTGCTGTCACCGAGCCGAACCGGAGCCTGGAACACCGCCGATCTGGTTGCGAAGGACAAGGCCCACCTGCTCCATTCCGTCTCCAACCTCCACCAACTCCAGAAGGAGGGACCGCTGGTCATCGCCCGCGGTGAGGGGGTGCACATCTGGGACACGGATGGCAACCGTTACATCGACGGCTTCGCCGGGCTCTGGAACGTGAATGTCGGGCACGGCCGGCGGGAGCTGGCCGAGGTGATGGCCGCCCAAGCGGAAGTGATGGAATTCACCCCGACGTTCTTCGGTCTCGCCACCCCGCCGGTGATCGAACTGGCAGCGCGGCTCGGGGAGATGTTCCCGGACCCGATCAACCACTTCAACTTCACGTCCGGCGGCGCCGAGTCCAACGAGACGGCGCTCAAGATTGCCCGCTATTACTGGCATCTGAAGGGCAAGCCAGAGAAGATCAAGGTCCTCTCCCGCAAGATGGCCTACCACGGCATCGCGATGGGTTCCCTGGCAGCGACCGGCATCCCCGCTTACTGGCAGGGCTTCGGCCCGATCGCCCCGGGCTTCGTGCACCTCACACCGCCCTACGCCTACCGACACGGCGAGGGCATGACGGAGGAGGAGTTCGTCGCCAGCCTCGTAGCGGAACTGGAGGAGACGATCACCCGGGAAGGGGCGGAGACGATCGCCGCCTTCATCGGCGAGCCGGTCCAGGGGGCCGGCGGGGTCGTCGTCCCGCCCGAGAGCTACTGGCGGCCCATCGCCGAGACGCTGCGGCGGCACGACATCCTGTTACTGTTCGACGAGGTCATCACCGGCTTCGGCCGCACCGGCACGATGTTCGGCATGCAGCAGTACGGGGTGACGCCGGACATCGCCTCCTTCGCGAAGGGCATCACCTCCGGCTACATCCCGTTGGGCGGGGTCGGCGTCTCCGACGAGATCTTCGCGACGATGGCCGAGCCGAACCAGATGTTCATGCACGGCTTCACCTACTCCGGTCACCCGGTCGCCTGCGCCGTCGCTCTCCGCAACTTGCAAATCATCGAAGAGGAGCGGCTGCCGGAGAACGCGGGCCGGTCCGGCGCGCTGCTGCTGGACGAGCTGCGCAGCGGGCTTGCGGATCAGCCACACGTCGGCGAGGTTCGCGGCAAGGGCTGCATGCTGATCGTCGAGGTGGTCGCCGATCAGGAGACCAAGGCCAAGTTCGACCCGGCCCAGAACGTCGGCGGCCGGTTGCAGGCGGCGACGCGCGAGCGCGGCGTCATCGTCCGCTGCTCCAACGACGGCATCGCGATCGCCCCGCCGCTCACGATCCAGGAAGACGAGGTCCGGGCACTGGCCGGGGCGATCGTCGACGGGGTGAACGAGGTGCTGGTCTAGCATGGATCAGGGCGATGGGCGGGATCAAAGAGACATCTCTCAAGCAGATGCCGCCCTACCCCGCCCATCGCTCCTTACGGCCCGGGCCGTCCTGTGGGACATGGACGGCACCCTGCTTGACTCCGCCGAGTATCACTGGCTGACGTGGAAGGAGATCCTCGCGCTTGAGGGCCGCGACATGACCCGCGAGCGCTTCGCGTCCACCTTCGGCCGCCGCAACGATGCCGTCCTGCGCGATCTGTTTGGCGAGGATTTTCCGGACCACGAGATCGCACGCATTGCCGGCGCGAAGGAGGCACGGTACCGGGATCTGGTGCTGGCAGGGGGAATCGAGCCGCTGCCCGGGGTCCGCCGCTGGCTGGAGCGTCTCCAGGCCGAAGGTTGGCGGCAGGCAGTGGCCTCGTCGGCACCCAGGGCGAACATCGAGGCGCTCCTGGAAGCGCTCGGCATTGAGGAGTACTTCGCGGCCTTCGCCGCCGACGAGGATGTCCAGCACGGAAAGCCGGACCCGCAGGTGTTTCTGGTCGCGGCATCGCGGTTGGCGGTTCCACCCGCGCGATGTGTGGTGGTTGAGGATGCGCCCGCCGGAATCGAGGGCGGCCGGCGGGCCGGCATGCGGACGATCGGGGTGGGCGCGACACATGGGAGCCTTCCGGCAGACCTGGTGGTCGGCTCCCTCGACGCCCTCCCCGACGACGCCTTCGACCGATTGGTTGACATGACAGGCCGGGCCTGAGCCCCTCCGATGGGTGAGCGGTTGTGTGTGATCGGGGACGGCCGGGCCGCTGGGACCCGGCCGTCCCCGCCCGCTCCTACGCCTTCAGCACCACTTTCTCGCAGTTGTCCTGCTTGTGCTTGAAGATTTCGTAACCGTGAGGCGCCTGATCCAGCGGCAACGTGTGCGTGATGATGAAGGTCGGGTCGATCTCCCCGTTTTGAATCCGCTCCAGCAGCGGGCGCATGTAGCGGTGCACGTGCGTCTGGCCGGCCTTGATGGTTAAGGAGCGATTCATCACGGAGCCAATCGGGAACTTATCAACGAATCCGCCGTAGACGCCGATGATGGAGACGATGCCCCCGTTGCGGCACGCCATGATCGCCTGGCGTAGGGCTGTCGGGCGATCGGTCTCCAACTTCGCCGCCTGCTTCGCGCGATCGTAGGCGAAGGCGACGCCGTGCCCGTGCGCCTCCAAGCCGGCGGCGTCGATACAGGCGTCAGGGCCGCGGCCACCCGTCATCTCCTTCAGCGCGTCGAGAACGTCGGTCTCCTCGTAGTTGATCGTCTCCGCGCCGGCTTTGTCGCGTGCCATCTGGAGCCGGTACGGGAAGCGATCGATCACGATGACGCGCTCGGCGCCGAGCAGGAAGGCGCTCACGATGGCGAACTGCCCGACGGGCCCTGCCCCCCAGACAGCGACGACATCCCCCGGGCGGATGTTGCACATCTCGGCCCCCATGTACCCGGTCGGGAGGACGTCGGAGAGGAAGAGCGCCTGCTCGTCCGTGACCCCGTCCGGCACCTTGAGCGGTCCAACATCAGCGAATGGCACCCGGGCGTACTCGGCCTGCCCCCCCGCGTAGCCGCCGGTGAGGTGGGAGTAGCCGAAGATGCCGGCCGTCGAATGCCCCCAGAGTTCCTCCGCCATCCAGGCATTTGGGTTGGAGTTCTCGCAGAGCGAATAGGCCTGGTTCTGGCAGGCATTGCAAGCGCCGCAGGCGATCGGGAACGGGACCACGACCCGATCCCCAATCGAGAGGTTGTTGACGCCCTTCCCGACCTCGACGACCTCGCCCATAAACTCGTGGCCGAGGATGTCGCCCTTGATCATCGACGGGACGTAGCCGTCGACGAGGTGGAGGTCGGAGCCGCAGATCGAGGTTGAGGTGATCTTGACGATCGCATCGCGGGCGTTCAGGATCTTCGGGTCAGGCACCTCTTGCACCTGCACCGTATTTCTACCCATCCAGCACGTGGCCTTCATCAACTCCCCCTCAGAACGTTTGGCGAACCAGGTGGCTGTCCGTTAGAGCACGCCGAGCGGCCTCTCGCCGACTTACCGTTCCGTCCCGTCCTCAGGAGGTTGCGCCGGACGCTGCCGGAGGCGAGCACCATCGAGACTCCCCTCCGAGCGAACGACCTCGCCAGTTTCTAGCACCTGCTTGAAGCGGAACAGGTCCTCTCGCAACTGCAGGTTGGGCTCCTCCCCGAAGAGCTTGGCAACGCTCGCGCCGAGCTTGCCGGCCGGCGGGTCGTACTGGAGCTTGACCCTTACCTCCGTGCCGCGCCCGCCCGGCGCGGGATTGAAACGGACCGATCCGGTATTCCGCACGTCCGCGCCCTCAAGCGAGCGCCAGGTGATCAACTCATTCGGCCGGTCGTCGACGATCTCGGCGTCCCACTCGACCGTCCTGCCCGCCGGTGCTTTCGCCTTCCAGTGCGACCGCCCATCACCCATCACCTGCACCGATTCGAGGTGGAGCATGAAGCGCGGTAAATTCTCGAAGTCGCGCCAGAGCCCATACACCTCCTCGGGAGGGCGGTTGACCGTGATCGCCTTCTCCACGTCCCGGGTGTCATCCTGCGGCGCCGATCCCACAGTCGCTCCACGACTCGAACGAAGCCGGGTGGCGCAGAGCACGTCCAGCGCCGTGATCCCAGCCACAGCCGCCGTCGCCGCCGCGACCCGATTTCTCTTCGCGTTGTCCGAGGTGAGGGCGGCACCCAGGAGCGTCAGGTCCATCGCGTCGCCGGCAACCCGCGCCCAGAGCCATCCGGCTGGCCTGGGCCGTACGAGGATCCCGAAGCCGGCAACGATCTCGCGCACTCCGACGACCCGGAGCAGAGCGCGGTTGTCGTCATCGTCCTTGACCCCGATGAGGCGTGCCACATCGGAGGGCGCGATGAGCTGGGCGAGACCGAGGCCGTGGCTGAACCACCCCAGGGCGCGAGCCAACCGCTGTCCTTTCCCGTTCTCCAGCCCACGCTGGGACTGTTCTGTCGCCATCCGCCTTGTCCTCCCGACGAACGTACCACCTGCTCCATCAATCGAAGCTGTCGGTGCCCGCGATCATTGCCCGCACGAGTCTCCGTTTGACCTTGGGCGCGGCGCCGCCGATCGCAGACGTTGGTTTCGCTATCCCCCGCCGTTCCAACCTGCCCGCAGAGAGCCCGCGGGGCGGCAAGCAATGATGCCCTTGTCGTGCCCTCCTTCTGCTGACGCTGATGCCGCGACGAGAAAGGGCAACGCTAGAGGGCGGGGCACGGGGCGCAAGCCACAGAGCCTCGGAGCCCGGCCAGCCGTCCTTCCGGTCGTGCGCCGGATACCCGGCGCAGGCAGGCCACGGCTTCGCGGTGCAGAGGTCGTGCCACGGAACTTGCCTGGCACGAAAGAGCGAGTTCCGCTCTGAGGCGGGGGGTGAGCCGGTCTTCTTTCCTACGCCGCACCGGGCGGAAACTGAGTCGCCGCTGCCGCCCTCGCCGCCAGACGGAGGAGCGCCGCCCGCAACTCCACAGGTTCGTGCACGACAAAGGAGCAGCCGAGGCCGAGGAGGCGGTGTGCAAACCAATCCAGGTCGCTGACCGAGGAGCGAAGGAGAATGCCTGCATCCTCCTCATCCACGGATGCAAAATCCGGGGGCACCATGGCCCGGGCTTCCGCCAGCGTCGTCTCCAGCCGGACCTCCACCGACCAGGCGGCCGGCGTGCTAACAAGAGAGCGAGAAACGTACGCCAGCGCATCGAACTCAGGGGGCGGGTCGAACGTGGCGGTGCAGCAGGTAGCGTCGAGGACGCGATCCAGGCGAAAGACCCGCAGATCCCGCCGCAGGTGGCAGTGCCCGACCGTGAACCAGCGGCTGGAGAGATAGACCAGACCGTAGGGATCGATGTCACGCTCCGTCTCCTCCCCTCGCCAGGAGGCGTAGCGGAGCCGGACCCGCCGCCGCGCGCGGACTGCTTCCCCAATGGTGGAGACGATCGCGCCCGACGGGGTGGTCAACGCTGGCGCTATGTCCGTGATCAGCGTTTCGCGCACGGCGTCGACACGCTGCCTCACCGCCGGGGGCAAGACCCGGTCCACCTTCGCCAGGGCGCCCTCGACGGCCGGCACCGCGCCGGGTAGCCCGAGGCGCCGGGCCGTCAAGAGACCGAGCGTGAGCGCCAGCGCCTCGTCGTCCGTGAAGACCATCGGGGGCAGTTTGAATCCAGGTCGCAGCCGATAGCCTCCGTGGCGGCCACGCTCGGCCTCCACCGGGATGCCGAGATCCTGGAGCATCGTGACATAGCGGCGAACCGTTCTCCGATCCACCTCCAGCCGCGCCGCCAGGTCGGCGCCGCTCAATTGAGGGTGCGCCTGCAGAAGCTCCAACGTCGTCAGAACCCGGGTTGTCGGGTGGTACATGATCGCTCTGCTCCTACTGCTCACCAGGAATGCGGACCGATTATGCCCGCATTGACGACGAGGATGGAAGGGGATCACGTCGAAGTAGAGAGAGGAGCACCTCGGATGGTTCAGGCGAACGGCAGCGGGGCGGCGCTGGTGATCATCGACGTTCAGGTGGCGATTATGGACGGGCCGGACCCGGCCTACCCCCCGATTCACGCCCGGAACGACGTGCTGGCGAAGATCGACCAGCTGCTACAGACCGCCCGGTCCGCGGGAGCGCCCGTTATTTACGTCCAGCACGAACACCCGACCTTCACCCCGATGACCGCCGGGGCGCCGGGCTGGCAGATTCACCCGGCTGTGGCCCCGAACGTGGGCGAGATAAAAATCCGCAAGCGAGCCGCCGATGCGTTCTACGGGACAGCGCTGCGGAGCGAGTTGGATGCCCGGGGCGTGACCCGTCTCATCATCGCGGGCTGCGAGACCGATAAGTGCGTCGACACCACCGTCCGCCGCGCCCTCAGCTTGGACTTCGACATCACCCTCGCCGCTGACGCTCACATGACAACCTCCGGCATGGAGAACGGCCTGCTCACGCCCGACCAGATCATCGCCCACCACAACGCCACCCTCGCGGACCTGCCTCACCCGACGCGGGAGATCGTCGTCATGCCGGCGGCGGAAGTGGCGTTTTAGGCTCACCTGGAAAGGGTCACCAGTCAGCAAATCGGCCGGGATAACAGAGGCGACGAGCGCAGCTGTCCGATTCCGTTGGGCTCCCCGCTCGCTCGCCTCACTTGCCGATGCAGAATCGAGCGAAGATCTCGGCGAGAACCGCCTCATCGACGGCCTCGCCGGTGACCTCGCCCAGTGCGTGAAGGGCGGCACGAATGTCGATAGCAAGGAGATCCAGAGGGTAACCGGCTCGCCGCGACGCTTGAGCGTCACGGATGTGAGACAGGCTGCGGTCCAGCGCGGCGTGCTGCCGGGCGGTGATGAGCGCCGGGTGCGCGAGGCTGGGAGCATCACCAGCAAGCACCGCGGCGAGCGCTTCTTCCAACTCCTCAATGCCCGCCCCCGTCAGTGAAGAGACCTCAACCGCGGGACAGCCGCGCAACATCTTGAGGACGGCGTCCTGGGCAGCACGGATTGGCAGATCACGTTTGTTGATCGCGACGACCACCGGGGGTAGTGTCGTTGCGTCCGGGTCCCGCTCGGCGAGTGTGCGGGCGACCGCGAGATCGTCCTCGGTGGGGGGGACCGAGCCATCTAGGACCAGAACGGCCACGGCTGACGCGGCAAGGGCGCGTCGGCTGCGCTCCACTCCAAGCCGCTCCACCTCGTCCGCCGTCTCGGCGATGCCGGCGGTGTCCAGCAACGTGGCCGGGATGCCCCGCAGGTCCACCGCCTCGGCGAGAACATCCCGGGTGGTCCCAGCAATTGGGGTCACGATCGCACGGTCCGTTCGCAACAGGGCGTTGAGCAAACTGCTTTTGCCAACGTTCGGCCGACCCACAAGCGCGACCTGCGCGCCCTCGCGATACCGCATACCCGCCCGGGCGCCAGCCACCGTGGTGGCCAGCGCCCCTTCGGCAGCGACCAGACCCGCGTCCACGTCTTCGGTGGGAATCTCGTCGTCGGGAAAATCCGCGGCAGCGTCAACGTACGCAAGCAGGGAGACCAGCACGTCGCGCGCGGGACGGAGGCGCTCGGCAAGGTGGCCGGCCAGATCGGCCACCGCGAGGCGCAAGGCCCCCGGCGTGCGGGCACCGACCACGTTGAGCACCGCTTCGGCCTGCGTCAAATCCAGCCGGCCGTTCAGGAACGCGCGAAGCGTGAACTCGCCCGGCTCGGCGTGGCGGGCTCCGGCCGCGAGCACGACCCGCAGCGTCTCCCGGAGCGGGACGGGGCCACCGTGGCAGGAGAGTTCGACGGTGTCCTCACGGGTATAGGTGTGGGGCGCCGCCATCCACCCGAGCAAGACGTCATCGATCGACTCGCCGGTTGCGGGATCAATCACCCGGCCGTAGAGAAGCCGGTGAGATGGGACGCGTCGCAGGTCAATTGAACCGGAACCGGGCGCACGCCGGAACACGCGAGCGGCAATTGCCGCCGCCTCCCCCCCGCTGATCCGGACCACACCAATGGCCCCGACGCCTGGCGCCGTGGCGATGGCGGCAATGGTGGAACTATCCAAGGGAAACGATTAGGCAGTGGGAAACAGACGCCAGACGGTGGGAGCGGCGTCGATGACGCTCCCTCGCCGAGCGTGGCAGTGTGGCACTTCAGCGGCGTACACGGCGTGTCTCAGCCCATGCCCTCTAGCTAACGGTGCCGGCCGTGTCGTCGATCTCCCGCTCGATCGCCGGTGCAACGTCGGCTGTGGACTCGTCGTCGCCCCGAACTTGGGAGACGAGATCGCTCGCGCGCTCTTTGATCTGCACGGCACGCTCGACCACCATGCCGCGGGTCTCCTCCCCCTTCTGTGGCGCGAAGACCAGGGCCAAGACGGCGCCGACGATAAGACCGAGGCCGAACCCGCCGAAGAACCCGCTGCTCTCGGCCTCGTCCTCGCGCTTGAGCGCCTCAAGGTCCCGCTCTGTCGCGGCACGCAACCGGGCTGCCTCAGCTCGGTCCAGTACACGCTCTCGCCAGTTCGCCATCTTGCCCTCCCGTCGCTGTTCGATCATCCGCGACGCGCAGCAGGCTTCAGGGGATCATGGTCACCTTGCTCCCTGATCCCGCTCACTCCCGTTTGCGGCTCTTCTGGTTCTTGCCGGTGACCGTGCGCGTTATGGCCCGCATCCTCGCGTAGCTCCCGGCCACCGAGAGAATCGGCTTCACCGCCTCCTCGCTGACAAACGCCGCCGTGCCACGGATCCGTTTCGCGGTCCCAGTGAACTCCTCCAGCAGCGGGATAACCCGATCCTTGATCTGAAGGACCAGGTACCCGAGCGCCGCGGCGATCGCGGCAAGGATGACCACCACGAGCAGGAAGAGGAGCACCACAAAAATCACCGCAATGTCTCGCAGGCGCTCCAGTGCGGATTGGTCAGTCCCCCCGAGGACGTACAGCCCCCAGATGATCAAGACCAACACCAGCAAGAGCCCGACCCCGCCGCCGATCGCGTACTTCTTCACGTTCCCCATCCGCCTCCCCAGCCCTTCACAGCCGCTCCCACCGGCGACATCCCGTGCCCCGTGCCAACGCCCTATATCGTCCCGCGCCCCCCCGCTCCCTGTCCGGACGCGTGGCCGCATCCCCGGCGGCCAGGGCCGACGCTACGACACACACCTCCATTATGGAGGACGCGACAAAACAGGACCGAAAACGGCCCACAGTACGGTGGACGACGAGCGCAAAATACGCGCCAGTAGTCATGCTGGGCACTCCAGCGTATTGGGGCCGTCGGATCAGTCTCTGAGCGGGCCAGGCAGAGCGAGGGCCGGACGCTGGTGGACTGGCACCGCCTCTTCTCCCGGGAGGTCCCGCTCGACGCGACAGATCGTGCCGCCGCCGAGCACCTCATCACCGCGATAGAAGACGACCGCCTGGCCGGGGGACGCGATCGGCCCGGCGCCGTCGAACAGGATCGTCGCCTCCCCGCTACCGGCTGCGCCAGGAGTGACCGTGGCGGGCGCGGGGGTGCCGCGGTAGCGAACAACCGCCTGGACCGGGAAGGGAGCCTCCGGCCACGTCCCGGCGGTCAGGGCAACCGACTCGGCATGGATGACGCGGGCCGCCGCCTGGTCACGGGACCCAACCAGGAGTCGGTTCGCCTCTGGGTCCAGGCCGAGGACATAGAGTGGCTCTGCGGCGGCGATTCCGATTCCTCGCCGCTGCCCGACGGTGTGATGGACGAGCCCGCGGTGCCGGCCGAGGACCGCGCCGGACGCATCTACCACCTCGCCGGGCTGGGTCACATCGGGGCGCCGCGCCGCGACGAAGTCGGCGTAGGACCCTTTGCCAACGAAGCAGATCTCCTGGCTCTCGGCCTTGTCCGCCACCGGGAGACCAAAGGACCGCGCCAACGCCCGCACCTCGGGCTTCGTCAACCCTCCGAGCGGGAAGCGCACGTAGCCGAGTTGGTCCTGTGTCATGGTGTGGAGGACGTAGCTCTGATCCTTCCGGGCATCGACGGCTCGGAACAACCGGTGCGGCTCACCCGCCGCTGGGTTTCCCTGAATGATGCGAGCATAGTGCCCAGTGGCGAGGCAATCGGCACCGAGCAGACGGGCGCGGCGCACCAGATGACGGAACTTGACGTGCCGATTGCACTCGAGGCAGGGGTTGGGCGTCCGACCGGCCGCGTACTCATCAACGAACCGGCTCACCACGGCTTCGCCGAACTCCACTTCCATGTTGATCGCGTAGAACGGGACACCGAGCAGAGCGCAGGTGGCCCGGGCATCGTCCATAGCGGGGATGCCACAGCAGGGGTTGCTCTGGTGTTCGGGATCCCCAGGGGAGAAGAGGCGCAGGTTCATACCGACGACGCGGTAGCCACGCTCTCGCATCACGAGCGCCGTCACGGCGCTGTCCACGCCGCCACTCATCGCCACCACGACCGTCTTGCCAGCCCCGTCCCTTGGCCCGATACGGGCCTCGCTCAGAAGATCCTCCACGTCCGACAGGCGCCCGAAGGATTCCTCCCGCGACGGTGTAGGACTCTCGCCAAGCGTGGTGACGTGATGGTGCGCGGACAAGAGACTGTCTCCTGAAGGGCCCGGGAGGGACTGCAGTCGGCGGATGAGCGATTAGTTACGGGATTTCAGTCGAGGTGACCATGACCTGCCGGGTCAGGCGGGACCAACATCAAAGGCGTCATCGATCAACGGCCAGTCTAGCATGCGGTCCTTCTGGTCCACGGCAGCGGGCTGGCCAAACGTGTGCCTGAGGATCGTTCAGGAGCCGATGTCCCGCAAGATCCACAGGAGGCCAACCAAGGTCTTGGAGTCTTGGATCTGATTCGGGCCAGGCATTAGGAGATCGGGGAGGGCCGCCAGCGGTGTCGGGACCACCCGGATCAGTTCGTCCAGATTGGGTTCACCGCTAGTCGGACGGCATCCGTCGGCGCGAAAGAGCACCAGGCGCTCGTCGGTATAGCCGGGGCTAGTGTAGATGGTCACGAGTTCCGTCAAGCGCTCCGGTTCGTACCCCGTCTCCTCAATCAACTCCCGGCGAGCCGTCTCGATCGGCGGCTCCCCCGGTTCAAGAGTCCCTGCCGGCAGCCCAAGCAGGCGATGTCCTATGGCATGGTGGTACTGCCGAATCAACAGCACCTGACCATCAGGGGTCAGTGGGACGATCGCCACCGCTCCGGGATGCTCCACCACTTCCCGCACGCTCTCTCGGCCGGAGGGGAGCCGCACCTGGTCAACACGCACGTGAACCCGCTTGCCGTCGAAGCCGCGCCGACTCCCAAGCACCATCTCCCGCGGCTCGGATGGCTGATGGGCGACGGAATCGGGAAGAGGATCGTCCTGCATCGTCTCGCCGCCCCTGATTGCATGAGCCATACCGGACGCCCCGCGCTCCGGACACCTGGGAACGACAAAAAGAAAATGGCACCCGTGAAGGGTGCCGATCGGAGGCGCCAGGCGGATTCGAACCGCCGATCAGGGTTTTGCAGACCCGTGCCTTACCACTTGGCCATGGCGCCGTGGACATCTTGACGCTGAAAGCGCCTCCGAGTGTACCACGGGCCCGCAGCAGTCGGGGAAGCGAAACCCGGCGCCTCGGCACCGGCACGACGCAATAGGCGCCTTAGCCGACGATCCGATGCACCTCGCTCTGCCGCGTGCCTGCGCTAGGCGCTACATCCGTGCTTGCCAACTTCCAATCCGATCCTGATACTCGACCCTGAGCGATACCTCAGCCTGTGCGGCGCGCCTGGTCTGCCTTGACGGACCACCTCTCGGAGGCATGATGACATCAGCATCCCTCGGCAAGCCGGCCCTGCTCGGCGTCTTCGCCCATCCCGACGACGAGCAGTTCGGCACGGCCGGGGCTCTGTTGAACTGCCTTGAGCAGGGAGTGGCCATCCATCTCCTGCTGGCCACGCGTGGAGAGGCGGGCGAAATCAGTGACCCTATCCTCGCAACGCCCGAGACCTTAGGCACCGTGCGGGAGCAAGAGATGCGTGAGGTCTGCCACTTGCTCGGCTTCGAGTCACCGGTGTTCCTCGATCATCCTGACGGCAAACTGGCCGATGTCGAGCCGGAGAAACTCATCCGCGAGGTGGCGTCAGAGATCCGTCGGATTCGGCCGCAGGTCGTGCTGACCTTCGATGCGAACGGCGCCTATGGTCATCCGGACCACATCGCCATCCACTGCGCCACGGTCGCCGCCTTCGACGCTGCGGCTGATCCGCGCTTTGCGCCCGACCTTGGCCCGCCACATCAGGCAGCCAAGCTCTACGCCACCGCCTACCCTCGCTCCCTGTTGGCATCGCTGAACGAGGCGTTGGTTACCAGCGGCTTCCCGGCCCTCGACTTCGGCTCCGTGCAAACCATTCGCCCGGATGCGATTGGCACCGAGGATGCCCGGGTCACCACGGTGGTTCCCGTCGAACACTTCTTCGATCGTCGATCCACTTCCCTGGCGACGCACCGGACCCAGTACGGGCCTCACCACCCATTTCGAGTGATGCCGGACGAAACCATGCGGGCCTTGTCAACGAGCGACGTTTTCGTCCGCCTGAGGCCGCTCCCGGCACCCGGTGCTGCGCTGCCAGATGAGGACGATCTCTGGGCTGGCTTACCGCGTCCCCAGATGCCTACGACCCACCGTGCCTAACCTTCTCCCTCCGTCGATTCGCCACAGGTGCTACCAGCGGTTACCCGGGTCGCTCCTGCTTGCGTTCGCTCTCGTGATCGTGCCGGTGCTGGTTAGCACCGCGACGGCCACCTCCTCGGTGGCTCGCGATGTCGTGGCCAGGGAGACCGCCACGGCGGCGGTGCGGGACGGAGACTTCGAGCGCCTCGCGGCGGGCATCTCTGCCAGGCCATCACCCTGGCGCTTCACGAGCCGGCAGCCGGACCGCGCGATCCACGTGGGCCGCGCCGGCAGTCACGGGACCGCCGTCCGGTTATGCGGCATGCCCCGCTGTGAAGATGAACTGGCCCAGGAGATCAAGCCGCCTGTGGAACAAGGCGCGCTGACGCTCGTCTACTCTCTCCGGACGGAAACCGCGAAACCGCCGGGTGACGGCTGCGCGGACGAGTTCGAGGTCCGCTTAACTGTTGGGAATGGCACAGCCACGACTGTGGGACGCTCGTGTGAAGAGGTCGCGGTCTCCGACGAATTCGCCCAGCACCGGATCGATATCACCGCCTTGGCCGCTCAGGCGGTCGAGACGCGGACATTCCTGCGGATTGCCTTCGCCGGCCAAACGACGGATGCGGCATCTAGTACCCGCTTCTGGCTCGATGACGTGGCGGTTCTTCGCGTCGACCGCCCACCAGGCCCGGCAAATATCCAGGTAAGTTCGGGCAACTTTTCAGCGTATAGCGAGCCGCACGTCGCCGTGGACCCCACGAATCCAGATCGACTCGTCGGGGCCTCGAAGTTCTTCACCGACAACAGCGACTACCGCTTTCGAGTCGGCGTCTTCTTCTCCGACGATGGCGGCCGGAGGTGGTCGGAAGGCGGCATGCTCCCCGGCCTGGAAACGTTCGCGATCACCAGCGACCCGGTAGTTGCCTTCGGACCGGAAGGGGAGGTCTACGTGACCGTGATCGCCGTGACAGAGATCGAGCCCGAGGAGGAGTTAGGCGACCTGATTGCAGAGGCGATCGCTCCAGATGTTTCCGCAGAGGGTGGCTGGGGAGTCTTTATCTATCGATCAGACGACGGCGGAGAGACGTTCGATGCTCCGGCCAAGGTGGACATCGGGTCCTTTGATGACAAGGAGTGGCTGGCCGTCGACCGGTCCGAGGGACCTCACCGTGGCAACGTCTACGTGGTCTGGCAGGACAACTGTGTCACGTTCTTCAGCCGCTCTACTGACGGTGGGCGGACATTCTCGCCGCGCAAAGCCTTGCTCACCGCCTGTGCGGGCACCCAGGTTGCTGTTGGACCGGATGGCACGATCTATGTTCTCGGTCCGACCTACACGCCCCACCCCGACGTTGCAGCGTACCGTCTCACCGTATCTCACGACGGTGGCAGGACGTTCGATGAGCCACGGGCGGTGATCCAGGTCTCGGTCATGCCTGGCCAGCTCAACGGCGGATTTCGGGCTGCGGCCCTGCCATCGCTCGCTGTGGTGCCGGATACGGGAGATTTGGTGGTGACCTGGAACGACGACCGCAACGGGAACGTCAACATCTGGCTCAGCCGCTCGACCGATGGCGGAGCCACCTTCTCCAATCCGATCCACGTCAACGACGTCGCGCGTGGCGACCAGTTTCAGCCAACTGTCGCGGTGGCACCAGGTGGCACGGTGGTCGTTTCCTGGTTCGACCGGCGCGCCGATCCGGAGAACCGGCTGGCGGATGTCTACGTCGCCCGCTCTGCAGACGGCGGTCGCACCTTTGGACCAGCCGTCCGGGTAAGCACCCAGCGCTTCGACCCGTCACTTGCCGCACCGCCGGATTCGAGCGGCAATCTGTTCTTTGGAGACTATCAGGGGCTCGTCATCGCCGGCGAGACGGTGATCCCGTTCTGGAACGATCCCCGCACTGGCCTCCAGCAGATCTGGTCCGCTCGAATCCCGCTCAGTGACGTGCCAACGAAGCCGTAGCGCCTCGTCCTATCCGAAGGTCGACGCTGGACGAGCGACGACCATGCCTGGAGGATGTCGAAGGGAGGCGGGCGAAGAGATCAGCGGTCATCGTCAACGATCAGGATTCCCTCGCCGCCATTGGCGGCAACGCCCTGGACGGTCGATGCGAGCCGCAGGGCCTCCGCGCTGCTCAGGGAGAGACGGAGGTGCGGCGGGCCGTCTGCCGGGCCCAACTCGAGCATCACCCCGCCGCCGGGAGCCGCACGGGCCACCGCCGCCCCCACATCCCACGTCACCTCCCCGTTCACCGGTTCATTTCGAAATGGGTGCATGAGTGCCAGCCGCATTGCCTTCCTCTCACGTCGTCGTCCGCCGACTGCGTTCGTGCCGGTTCAACCCGTCATTGACACTGTCCCGCCCCCCAGGACTTAGGCGCCACTTGGCCCCGGAGCGACACCAGATACTGGCAGCGCCCTCCCACACCAACCGGAGTCAATCCTCGTCGACCTCTGCCACGGACACGGGAAGATCGGGTCGGCGCACCCACTCACCCCAGGATGGTGCGTAGTTCGCCACGTTCGCGTAGCCCAGCGCCCGGAGCACGACATAGGCATGCGCGGCGCGGAAGCCGCTGGCGCAGTAGGCGATCACTCGGTGATCCTGCTCGGATGGGAGACCGGCCTCGGCATAGAGACGCCTCAGCGTCGTCGGAGAGCGCAACGTTCCGTCTGGGTTGAGATGGTGCGTCCACTCCATATGGACCAACCTGGGAATGGCGCCCACCGTATGCTCGACCTCATTCCGGGTGTCGAGCAACGTGAGTGATGCGTCAGCCTCGATCGCTGTCCGGAGCTCGTCGGAGGTGGCAAGCAGATCGGATTGGGGGACGGCTCGAAAGTCACTTGGAGTCGGTTCAGGTACGTCCCGCGTAAGGGGACCGTCGGCGGCAACCCAGGCGAGTAAGCCGCCGTCCAGCATCGCACCGCCGTCGTGACCCAGATAATCCAGCAGCCAGACACCACGAGCAGCAAGGGTTCCGGCCACGTCCTCGTAGCACACCACCCGCTCGCCGGATCGCACCCCAAGGCGACGCGGTGCCGCTTCAGCTTCGGCGATAAATCGATGCACCTCGGCCGCATCTGAACGACGTAGCTTGAGCGCGTACAGGTCCCAGTTCAGCGCACCAGGGATATGGGCGGCCGCGTATGAACCGGCGGGCCGGCCATCGATCACCCGTACCCCCCGCTTCTCAAGATGGTCGCGCAACCAGGCTACGTTCACGATTGGACCGCCCTCGGCCAATCGCTCCTCGCCGTCCACGGTCCCCTCTCAGGCGGTTCGACCACGGAGTCGAACCGCACGATTGTACACCTGGCTCTGGCTGACCTCACCACATCCGATCCATCTCGGACACAGCGCTTCGGGTGCCGGCAGGAGTGAGGGCACAAGCGCTACGGAAGACCCGGGACATGAACACTCTTTGCCAGGGTCCAGCCAGTGACCTCGCGGCCCGGGACGCACAGCACGATCACACCCTGTCCAGGGACTTCGCTTGCGTCAAAGAGAATCCACGGATAGACTGCGACTCGCAAGACGTTCGGGCTCCGAAACCGAATATAACGCGGCCCCGGGCGCTGTTTGGATAGGCGAGGCGAGCGGGTCTAGTGGCAGGTGACCAGGCATGGCAAACCAAATCGACAGTCTGGACGAGCGGATCCTGGCTGAGTTGCAGGCGACCGGCCGCGTCACGATGAAGGCGCTAGCGGAGCGGGTCGGCCTCTCCAGCCCGGCGATGATCGAACGGGTCCGCCGTCTGGAAGATCGCGGAGTGGTCACCGGCTACCGGGCGATCGTCTCGCCCGCGGCGCTAGGCCGTCCTCTCACTGCCCTGATCACCGCCGAGGTCGGGCCAGGTGATTATGGCGCCTTCCTGAGCCGCATCCGCGCCGAACCAGCGGTGGCGGAGTGCCATCGCACGACCGGGACTGCCACCCATGTGGTGAAGGTGCATGTGGCCGACACGGCAGCGCTGGAACAACTCGTCGATGACCTGAGTGCCGCCGGGGCGCGCTGCTCGACGGCGCTCGTGCTCTCCTCCCCGGTGCCCTGGCAGGAGGTCACGCCGCCAGTAGGATCAACCGTACAACGGAGCCGCCTGACCCGTCGTCGTCGCCGGTCCGCAGCTGAACGTGAGCAGGAGATTACCGAGAACGGCAACGAGTCAGTGCCCGAGACGCCGGCGAGGAGCCCAGGCCGGCCCCGGGGCCGCCGCAAGAGCGCGGCGGGCGAATAAGCGAGCCTCCGGGAGGGATCCACCAATCGTTATTGGAGATGTCCCGGACATCTGAGGCACACAAAAGCTCAGGGGTGGAGGGAGATCGCGCGACGCGGAAGCGGCCCACGGTTGCATCGCGGGTTCTGCTCCGGGCGACGGGGGAGGAGGCCGAGCCACGTCTACAGCCCACCCCAGTCAGGCCGCCAACTGGACCGCGAACGGCGAGGTGGCCCTTGCGGTGCTGCTCTCCGGGTCCGGACGAACGCTCGAAAACGTGTTAGGAGCCATCGCTAGAGGGGAGTTGGCGGCGCGGGTGGTTGCCGTGGTGAGTTCAGTACCAGGGGTACGTGGCCTGGAGATCGCCGCGGCCGCCGGAATCCCGCACACGACGGTGCGGCGACGAGACTACCCAGACGACGCGGCCTTCAGCGCGGCGATCTACACCGAACTTGCCGCCCATCAACCGGACCTGATCGTGCTCGCGGGATTCCTCCGCAGGTTGGTGGTTCCTCCCCAGTGGACAGGCCGCATCCTCAACATTCATCCGGCGCTGCTGCCGGAGGCAGGAGGCATTGCGGCCGGGAAAGGCTTCTTCGGGGCGCGGGTCCACTCGGCAGTACTGGCAAGCGGTGCGAGGGAATCCGGCGCGACGGTTCACGTTGTGAATAATGCGTACGACGCTGGTCCCATCGTGCAGCGAATTGTGGTCCCGATCATCCCCGGGGACACACCGGAGACTTTAGGCGCTCGCGTCTTCGCCGCTGAATGCGCACTCTATCCGGCGGCGATCCGTCGCTACGTGGCCGAGCACCCGGAGCTATTCGGTCGGAAAGGCCGAAGCCCGGATGAGGACACACCTGGTCTCGCTAGGGATCGCCTGTGAAGTCGTCGCGCCCGCCGGCCCCGTATGACGGTGCACACAGCCTCTTCGTCCGAAATCCGATCTCCCCTACGGGAATCTGGAACTGGAGCAGGCGCAGGTTCCTGAGCAGCAGCCCCCAGGCGATTCCTGAGTCCCCACCAGACATCCGGGCCTAGAGCGTGTTATGGACTTTTCGGAAGGTCCGAACCTGAAGAA
>JADDPH010000061.1 GCA_016781925.1 Sphaerobacteraceae bacterium
AACGTCGTTGCCCCCGTGATTGTCCTAGCGACGCTTGGCTTCGCGACGGCCATCCTGTCGGCTGCAGCGCTCAGTTTCCTTGGGCTCGGGAGCCAGCCGCCGACGGCGGAGTGGGGTCGGATGCTCTCGGAGGGACGGAACTACCTGCGAGAGCAGTGGTGGATCGCGACCTTTCCTGGCCTGGCCATCATGGTGACGGTGCTCGCCATGAATCTGCTCGGCGACGGTCTACGCGACACGCTCGACCCTCGTCAGCAGGTCAATACATGACACCCTAACGGAGGCCGGCGATGCGGGCGGTTCTCCAACCGGCGTGGATCATCGACGGTACGGGCTCTCCCGCGCTCACGGACCACGCGGTTTCTCTTGTCGATGGTCGGATCGACGCCGTCATCCCAATCCAACAGCTCGACGCCCGGGAAGACGATCGGGTTATCGATCTTCCGGGGACTACCCTCATCCCGGGTCTGATCAACAATCACGTTCACCTCGTGCTGCCGGGCGACAACACGCCGTTTGTTCCCTGGATCGATACACAATCGGACGCCGCGCTGGCGCTTCGGGCAGTTCACAACGCCGAAACGTCGTTGCAGTCTGGCGTGACGACCGTTCGGGACTGCGGGGGTCGGGGTAGCACCGTCATCGATCTACGGGAGGCGCAGACGAATGGCATTGCCAACGGTGCGCGTGTCATCTCCTGCGGCTGGCCCCTGACGATCACGGGGGGCCACACCCGTCATTTTGGCGGCGAGGTGGACGGAGAAGACGCGCTGCGGACGATGGTCCGGAAGGTGGTGGGGCTGGGGGCAGACTACGTCAAGGTGATGGCGGCGGGGGGTGGAACGCCGGGGAGTTTGCCACAGTACCCCAGCTTCACAGCGGCCGAACTGCGGGTCATTGTCGAGACGGCGCATGATTTAGGTCGCATGGTGGCCGCCCATTGCATCGCGACTGCCTCCATCGAGAACGCTATCCAGGCCGGCGTGGATCTCATCGAGCACGCGTCCTTTTTCGGCCCCGATCTCATTCCACAATTCGATGCCCGGGTTGCTGAGAAGCTGGCCCGGGCCAGTATCCCGGTGACGCCGACACTGCAAGTGAACCGAGACCTGGTTGACCTCCTCCCTGAAGGTCCCGAGCGCGCCCTCTGGGAGCGGAGACAGCAGGCCCAGCGAGAGATTGTCAGCGCGCTTCGAGATCTCGGAGTCCCGCTGCTTGCCGGCTCGGACGCAGGTTGGCGAGCGACAGCGTTCGACACGTTCTGGAAAGAGCTCGACGAACTCGTGGAATGCGGGTTCTCCGCCGTGGCCGCGATCCACGCAGCGACGGGAGCCGTCAGCCGGGCACTCCGGAGCGATGAGCGGTACGGCACCATTCGCCCTGGGCAGATCGCGGACCTCGTCGCCGTGGAGGGGCAGGTCGAGGCGAGCATCAAGTATCTGCGTGAGGTGCGTGGCGTTATTCAGGCCGGGAACATCGTTTCCTCCGACTTCTTGGCGGGCTGAGGTGGAGAGCCAACCCTCACTGACTGACTGTTGGCTCCTCGCACCCCCGGCCCGGTGGCAAAAGCTGATCCCGTGGAGTTCCCGATGGCTCCATCGTCGGGAGAGGTCTCTAGCTCGTCGAACTGGGCGGGAGATGCGTGCGGCCTGCCATGGAGCCACCGTTGACGCCGAAGATCTCCCCGGAGATCCAGGCCGCTTCATCGGAGCAGAGGAACGCCACCGCGTTGGCGATATCGTCGGGCGCTCCGGTTCGTCCAAGCGGAATGCCAGCCACGAGCGTCTTGACGTAGGGGTGCGTGTCCGCAGGTATTGGTTGGGCCAGGACGTCATCAAGGACCAGTCCCGGGGCGACGGCATTGACGCGAATGCGGTGCGGGCCGAGTTCAATCGCCATGGTCTTGGTCAGCATGTTAAGAGCGGCCTTGGAACCGCAGTAGTGAGCACCGCCCGTACGCGCGGATTCCCCCGCACTGGAGCTGATGTTGATAATCGACCCCGCTCGCTGGCGGGCGATCATGTGCCGGGCAATAGCCCTGCTAAGAAGAAACGGTCCGCGAAGGTTGACGGCTAACACCCTATCCCATTCACTGGTCTCCATCTCAACCACCAGTGTGTTGGGAAAAATCCCGGCGCAGTTGACCAGGATGTCGACCGTCTCCAGGGTGGCGATCGTCCGGGCGATGAGGCCCTCGATCGTTTGTTCATCACTTAAGTCAGCGGGGACAGCGCCGACCTGTCCGCCGATAGGGCTCACCGACTGGAGCGTGGACTCAAGCTTGTCCGCGTCTAGATCGGAGATGACGAGGTGGTCTCCTCTCGCGGCAAACTTCCGGGCGATGGCAGCGCCAATCCGGCCGCCAGCGCCGGTAACTAATACCCCGCGTCGTTCCGCCACGTTTCCTCGCTCCTCTCCCGCGATCAGTTCGGTAATGGCAACCGACATCGCTCGGACGTTGCCCAGCACCTGCGCGGATTCAAATAAGACCGGAGGAGACGTTCGCATCTGTCAGCAATAGGCGCAAGGGCGCGATTGACAGGACACGTGCTCAAGCGACTGCAGAGGAGGCAAGCATGCCTGAGGAAGTTCTCATCGAGCGGATGACCTGGACTGATGTTCGAGACGCCATGGCCGCCGGGAAACGGACGGTTATTGTCCCGGTTGCCGCCATGGAACAGCACGGTCCGCACATGGCAATTGGGACCGACACCTATCTCGGCTACGAGATCTCGGTTCGGCTCGCGAAGGCGCTGGGTGATGGCTTGGTGGCGCCTGCGATTGGCATCGGCTATTCCGTTGGCCATCTGCCGATGCCGGGCACGGTCTCGATCTCGGAGGAAACGCTCGCGATCGTTATTCGAGAGGTCGTTGATTCGCTCGTCTCTCACGGCTTCACGGATATCGTGCTGCTGTCCAGCCATGGTGGCAATTACGGAGCCCTCAACGCCGCGGTTCCCGGGCTCAGAGAGGCCTATCCTCAGGTTCGAGTTCACTCGCGAACGGACTTCGAGAGCGGGATGCGGCGACGTCAAGCACTGCTCCGGGAACTCGACTTGGATCCTGCTAGAGTCGGCGTGCACGCGGGGCAGGGAGAGACATCGATGATGCTCGCTTGCCATCCCGATCTGGTCGACATGGAGCGCGCGGTCGAAGGCTTCACCGGTGACGCCTCGATCCGTTGGCGCTCGAAAGTCCCGCCGCCGATGACCGAAACGAGCCCGACCGGCATCTTGGGCGATGCGCGTGGTTCAACGGCCGAGCTCGGTGAACGACTCCTCGCGCACGAAGTGGCGGAGTGGGTTCGTGCTCTGCGAGCGGGTGAGCTGCTCGGATGAACCACGTGGCGGGCACGCGAGTGAGTGCCTCCAGCTCGTGGAAGGGAGAACGCAATGCGGTTGGTGATTCGAGCCAATCGGCTCGTTGATGGAAGTGGCGCGGAACCAACAGCGGCGGAAGTCATCATCGATGGGGATCGGATCATCGATGTCTTCCGCGGCCAGGGAACGATGGCGAGGGATGACGATCAGGTGCTCAGCCTGCTTGAGGGGACGCTCATTCCGGGTTTGATCGACGCGCACGTCCATCTCGTCGGGAGCGGCGAACCCGGTGACGCCGCCTTCGGCGTTGGTGACGTCATGAGCTCAATCCCTACCGTAACGTTGAACTGCTTCCGCAATGCCCAGCGTGATCTCGATGCTGGGTTCACGACGGTACGGGACGCGGCCGCCCGCTACTACGCTGATATTGCGCTCCGCAATGCCATCAATTCTGGAGCGTTGCGCGGTCCTCGTATCTGGGCCTGCGGCCTCGGCATCACCTCCACGGCCGGCCACATGGATCGGGAGAAGGTGCTGCCTCCCCACGTATCGCTGCCCGGACCGAGCGCGGTGGCAGACACCCCTGACGAGGCGCGCAAAGCGGTGCGCCAAAACCTGCGCTACGACGTTGATTTCATCAAGTTCAACGCAACGTTGACCGAGCACGTGCGTCGCTATGGTGGCTACTGTGCCCCGGAGATGACCGCCGAGACGATGCAGGCCCTCATCCAGGAGGCGCACTGGCACGGACGAAAGGTCACTGCCCATTGTTACGGCGGCGACGGCGCGACCTGGGCACTCGATGCCGAGATCGATGGCATCGAGCATGGTTTCTACCTGAGCGATTCTCAGCTTGACCGAATGGCCAGCCAGGGGACGGTCTTGTGTCCGACCCTGAGTGTTGTTGGGCGCTTCCGTGAGTTCGGCGAGCGAGCCCTGCCTGTCGGAGCCCAGAACCTTGAGCTCTGGCGGCAGAAAGCCATCGCCCACGCCTGGAAGACGGTCAGGCGAGCACGGGAGCTTGGCGTCCGAATCATCTGCGGTACTGATGCGGCGATGCCCTATGTCCGGCACGGCGAGAATGCCTACGAGTTGGAGATGCTCGTCGAGGCCGGCTTGTCCACCCACGAGGCGCTGGTCGCCGCGACCGGAGGGGCGGCCGACGGCATCGGCTTCCCGGACGTCGGACGGATCGAAGCAGGGCGGTATGCGGATCTGGTGCTCGTCGACGCCGATCCCCTCGCCGATATCCGGGTTCTCCAAGCGCCTGAGTGCATCGCCCTGGTGATCAAGGGCGGGGAGATCGTTGTGGATCGGCGGGCGGGCATGGCCTCCACCGCCGGCACCGCTGCCTGAGTCAGGGAGGAGCGATATGCGCGTCACGGTGGTTGGGGCAGGAGCGATCGGTGGCACCGTCGGCGTGCTGCTGCACCAGGCGGGGCACGAGGTTGTGCTCGTCGACCGCGATGCAGCCCACGTCGCGACGATTAACCGCGGCGGGTTCCGCCTCAGCGGGCTTCTGGATGCGGCGGAACGCGTGCCCGCCATCGTGCCGGAGGGCCTGCCGGATCTCGTTCGTGACGAGGGACCGCTTGGCCTGGTAGTGCTCGCGGTCAAGGCCATGGACACCGAGGCGGCGGTCGAACAGATCCGCCCACATCTCGCTCCGGACGGATGCATCATCTCCTACCAGAACGGCTTGAACGAGGAGGTTATCGCGAGTCTGGTCGGTCCGGAGCGCACCGTTGGAGCGTTCGTGCACTTCGGTGCCGACCTCGTTGAGCCCGGGCACGTCGTTCTCGCGACCCGGCCCACGACCTACATCAGCGAACTCGACGGGAGAGACACCGCGCGCATCCGTGAGATCGCCAGAGTCTTGTTGGCGGTGACACCCGTCGAGGTCACGGATAACCTGGATGGCTATCTCTGGGGCAAGCTGGGCTACGCTGCCCTCGCCTTCGTCGTCTCCAGCGTCGACGCGCCGGTCGATGTGGTGGTGATGGTCCCGGACGCCCGAACGGCGATTCGTGGCGCGGTGGCGGAGGTGGTTGATGTGGCTCGAGCACAGGGAATCGAGTTGGAGAACATCCACGGCTTTGAGCCGAGCCGCTTCGATCGTCGCAATCCGCATCGTATCGCCGAGACGGACGGCCTGTTCGAGCGCTGGGCAGAGGAGGGCAAGGCGGCGATCAAGCGGCACATGGGCATCCACCGCGACATCAAGGTGCGCAAGCGGCGCACGGAGGTCGATTACCAGATCGGTCCGGTGGTCGAGCGGGGTCGTGCTCTAGGGGTTCCTACCCCCGTCAACGCCCTGCTCCTTGAACTGTTCCACGAGATCGAAGCCGGAAAGCGAGCGCAGGACTGGTCAACAATTGCGGAACTGGCTCACGTGGCCATGCCAGCGCGCGATGGTGGGCCCCGTTGATGACGGTGCCAAGGAGGCACCACGGAGGCGTCTGGGACATCCACCTGGCCGCTACTTCGAGGTTGGGAGGTTGGTCTGAACCCGAACATCTGGTCCACCGAGAGTGACTTGCCCCCCAGGTTGACCTACCCCCCAGTTTGGTTCACTTGAAGGGTTACCCGGGAC
>JADDPH010000074.1 GCA_016781925.1 Sphaerobacteraceae bacterium
ACCACCCCCAGCTGCTCGAAGACCGCATCCCCTTCCTCGAGAAGCTCCTCTCCACCCCCTGGACGTGCCGCGGGTGAGGCCACCGGGGAACCGGCAGTCCCGACCTGCAGGACCTGAACCTCACCGATCTCCATGACATAGGTGACGATGCCGTCCTCGAGGAAGAGCATGGTCGGGCCAAAGTCATTCCGGCCGGGTGGCAAGGCGGCCCCCGGCGCGAGAGTGAAGCGCGCCAGCTCCAGCACGGGCTGGTCGGGCCACGACTCGGCCACACCCGTGACCAGGAGCTGAGCCGTGACGCCCGCTGGCAATACGGTGGGCAGCGGGGAGCCGGTGGAGAGGACGTGAAGGACGAGGCTGGTGGTGGGCACCTCGCTCTCGTTGGTGTAGGTGATAGCCGTTCCTGGCATGGTGCCAATGTAGTCGCCCGTCCCAAGGGTGAGGACCTCCCCGGTCCTTCCCTGGGACAGACCGCGACCAATCTCCGCTCCCCGCCCGTACATCACCAAGCCGTGGGGTCGGGCGATCAGGGTGCCGGTCTCGACAAGGCCTAGCCAGGGCCCGGGCAAGATCGGGGCAGCGAAGCCGGCGCCCGGCTCGTACGTGAGGCGGAGCAGGGCGACGAGAGCTGGTGCGGGCGGCAGGCCCCCACCCGGACCGAAGGCGAGTGGGACGAACTCGACGCCCTCCGGCAGCGCACTCCCTGCAGGGGTCGCTTCCTGAGCGCGGGCGGAGCTGACCCAGCCGGAGGCTGGGAGGACAAGCAGCGCCAGGAGGACGACCTGGGCAACGACGAACGAACGAGGGGCGCGGCGATCAGGCACGACATCTCCTCATCACGCGCTCTGACGCGGAACAAGTCCCGGTCGGTGCGCTCGTTACTCCCCCTCGCGACCTGGACGATCTGGGAGACCGCGAGGATGACCACCGAGCTTGAGGTGCTATCACGGTACACCCGGTAGACCTGGAGAGATAGTCTGTCCGGACGACTTCGCGGCAACGGGCACCTGTCCGCAACGTCAAGGGTCCGCACCCTAGCCGTCGCCGAACCGTCATGATGGGCTGGCCGGCCGGTACCAAGGTGCGGTCGTCGCGGTCCACAGCATGGCCGGTCGCATTCGTTCCTCAGGACGCTTGGAGGACCGTTGCCCTGGTGCGCCGAGGAGGACGGCCGGCGGATGCCCCCGGCCACGTGGGTCAGGCGATGCGGACTCGCCGGGTGATGTGGCCATTGCTCTCCCAGAACGTCTTCTTGCCGGCAAGGTACGGGTCTTCCGGCGCCCGCTGGACATTGCCGCTCGCGTCGATCGCGCGCGACGTGACCGTGTGCTCGCCAGGGGCAGGCGAATCCCAGTCGACGGTCCAGAAGACCCAGCCGTGCTCGCTCCCCTTGCCGTCGGTGAGCGTCGCGGGCTGCCAGGGCTCGTTGTCGATGTGCACCTCCACCCCGGCGATAGGTGCCCTCCAGGCGGCGGCCATGATGCGATAGCGGTTGCCCAGCCTCGTCACCTTCGCCGGCGCGGATTTGAGCCGGTCGCGCGTGACCGAGGTGAGGGTCCAGACGGTCTCTCCGCCCCGCACTTCTTCGCGGATCGTAAGGTAGTCACGAACCGTGAAGTGCCCCTGGTAGCGCCGGTCGAGCACCTCGATGCGCGTCAGCCCCTTCACGTTGGCCATCCCGTACCAGCCCAGCGTGATTAGCCCAGGCAGCCCATCCGACGAACGGGCGCAGGCGGCGTGGTGGTGAAGGTGATCCTTGAGACATGGTTGAATCGCCGGCCCACGCTCCGAGCGGCGGTCCGGCTCTAGGCGGCCGCTCCCTCAGTTTCGGACGGAGACGCGATCGGTAGGCTGACGTGGAAGACCGTCCGTCCGGGCTCCGACGTGGCCGTGATGGAGCCGTCGTGCTCTTGGGTGACGATGCGCCACACGGTATCCAGGCCAAGACCGGTGCCTTGCCCCTGTGGTTTGGAGGTGAAGAAAGGCTCAAAGATCCGGGGCAGGACCTCCGTCGGAATGCCCTTGCCATTGTCCTCAATCTCGACGATGACCTGATCGTCGTGCAGCCCGGTCCTGATCACGATCCGTCCCATCCCGTTCATCGCGTCGACAGCGTTGTCCAGGATGTTGGTCCAGACCTGATTGAGGGTGTTGCCGTACATCCGGATCGCTGGGATCGACCGGTCATACTGGCGATGGACATCGACGTTTCGCAGTTGGTGGGCGAGGATGGTCAGCGTGTTCTCCAGCCCGTCATGGATGTCCGCGTCATGCTCGGTGGCGCGGTCCATGTGCGTATACCCCTTGATGGCCTGCACCAACTCCGCGATCCGCCGACTGCTCTGGGCAATGATCTCCGTGGATTCGCCGAATACCAGCGTCTCAGTGACCCACCTGACCGCTGCAGGCAGCGATGTCGCAGGCACCTGGTTCGCAATGGCCGCCAACTGCTGCACATTGATCCCAGCTTCGGCCAACGCGGGGGCGTATTCCCACGCCCGCGCAACGTCGTGGTCCTCCATCCATGCCTCGATGACCCCCTCGGCTTCACTGACGGCGACGGGGTCCGATCGATCTGGTTGCACTTGGCCAAGGATCTCCTCCATCGCCTGCCAGCTCCCGGGGTCGAGGCAAACGCCGGCAAGCTGGCGCATCGCGGTGTCCCGTCGCTGAAGCGTCTCCCGTAGTCCGGCGCTCGCTCGCTGCACCGCCGCGGCAGGGTTGTTCAGCTCATGCGCCAGCCCGGCGGAAAGCTTTCCCAGGGCGGCCATCTTCTCCAGATAGCGCGCGCGCTCTTCACGCTCGAGCTGAGCGGCGCGCTCCTCCATCTCCCGGGCGTGAAGCCGCTCGGTGATGTCGCGGAAGAAGCCGTGCGTTGCGACAACCTCCTCCCCGAGGAATCGGGAGGTGACGCTTCCCTCAACCGGCACCGTACGCCCATCCTTGGAGAGGAACCGTGTTTCGAGGAATTCCACCGTCTCCCCGCGGATCGCTCGCATGAAATCGGCCATGCAGTGATCGAGGTAATCGGGGTGAATGATGGCGAAAATCGTGATGTTCGCCAAATCCTCATCGGTGTATCCAAGCGAGGTTTTCCATGCTTTGTTCACGAACTCGAAGGTGCCATCCGGGCGCACGCTCTGGATCATGTGCGACGCGTTCTCGATGACCGCCTGGTAGCGCTGTTCGCTCTCGACGAGGCGGAGATCAGTGGTCGGCGGGTGTTTCTCGAGCTTGAAGATTTCCAGGAGGGACCCAGCGGCTCGTCTCAGTCGCACCTTGGAACGAATGGTGGCCGGTGGGTTGTTCTCAAGCATGATTGCCTCCCGGATGGAGCCAGCGGCTGGTGTCAGCCGCACCGTGGAACGCATCGTCCGTTTGACGCTGGGCCCCGACCGCCTTGGGTCACAATCCCATGCTGGCCCGGTACTGCCAGACCGACATCACGGCCGTCGCCCCTTCTCCGACAGCCGTAGCCACTCGCTTGCCAGAACCCAGCCGCACGTCGTCCGCAGCGAAGACGCCGGGGATGCTCGTCTCCATGAGGTACGGATCACGCTCGAGGCCCCAATGCTTGGTGTCGCCCTTGGTGAGGACGTCCGGACCGGCGAGAACAAAGCCCTTCTCGTCTCGCGCCACGTTGCCGTTCAGCCAGTCGGTGCGCGGCGCCGCGCCGATGAAGACGAACAGCGCACTCGCCGCTTCGGTCTGCCGCTCCCCGCTGTCCGTGTCCAGGAGCACGACCTGCTCGAGTCGCTCGCTACCGCACACCTCAGCAACGGTGGCGTGATACCGAATATCGATGTTTGGTGTGGCCTGGATTCGCTCGGCGAGGTAATGGGACATGCTGCTCGAGAGGGTTTTACCGCGAACGAGCATCGTCACCTTCTCGGCGACCGTGGCAAAGTGGATCGCCGCCTGGTCAGCAGAGTTCGCTGCACCGATGATGTGAACGTGTTCGCCGCGCACTGACGATGTTTCGGACACGGCCGCGCCATAGTAGACACCCCTCCCGGTCAACTGATCCGCCCCGGGCACCTCAAGGCGCCGGTAGGAGACACCGGTCGAGATGATGACCGAGTGGGCTCGCAGCTCAGAGCCATCGCTCAGGGAGACGCCGATAATCCCGGCGTGATTCTCAATCGCGACGACTTCCTGCGTCAGCAGGAACTCGGCGCCCAGGCGCCGAGCCTGCGTCATCGCTCGGCGTGATAGCTCTGCCCCAGACAGTCCGCTTGGGAATCCCAGGTAGTTTTCGATGCGGGTACTCTGCCCCGCCTGCCCACCGGTTGCCTCGCGCTCGATGATGAGCGTGCTGAGCCCTTCCGACGCGCCATAGACCGCGGCAGCAAGTCCGGCCGGTCCTGCTCCGATGATGATGAGATCGTAGAGTGGCACTTCGGCATGACCATGGATGCCGGCCTTCTCCGCAATCTGCTGGGTTGTAGGCTTTGCCAGGATCTGTCCATCCGGAAAGATCAGGACGGGGCAGTCTTTGGACGCATAGCCGGTCAACTCAAGCACCTGCGCTGCCTCAGGGTCCGTTGCGAGATCCATCCATTTGTAGGGCACCTGGTTTCGGGCAAGGAAATCCCTCGCGACGTGGGATTCCTGGGACCAGCGGTGGCCGATCACCCGGATCCCCTTGAACTCGGGCGGGTGCGCGGCCAACCAGTCGTCCAGCATGTCGTCGAGCACGGGGAACAGCCGCTCTTCCGGCGGATCCCATGGCTTCACCAGGTAATAGTCAAGCCGCACCTCATTGATCGCCGTGATGGCGGCTTCGGTGTCCGCATACGCAGTGAGAAGCGCCTTTTTGGCATCGGGGAACAACCGGCTTGCCTCGATGAGCAACTCGACGCCAGTGAGCCCGGGCATACGTTGATCGACCAGCATCAGGGCGACGGATTCAGTCGCGAGTTTCAGTTTCCGCAGAACATCGAGTGCCCGGTCGCCGGAATCCGCGCGGATCACCCGGAAATGCTCCCCAAACCCCTGGCGCACATCGCGCGTGACGGCTTGGAGCACCTCTGGGTCGTCGTCAACGGTGAGAATGATCGGCTTGTCAGCCATCTGAGGCCTCCCGGTTGCCGGGGAGCGTCATCATCGTACTCCGACCTGCTGGAGCGTCAAGTTCCCCTGGCGGACAGGTTGGTGTTCACCGGCGCGGCGGAGCGTGCGCGGGCTGATCCTCGGCACGGCCGGAGCGGCGCCCACCGAGAGCCATCCTGCCCATCCGCGTCTCGCCCGCTATCCGATGTTCCTGGTGCCGAGCTGCGCCACCTCGTCTCGACAGGGAACCGGCGTCAGTCGTCCAGTTGCACGACGACCACGAGGGCGGCCTCTGGTCCCACCACCCGCCATGGGTGCTCCCGGCCGGCCCCGGCGGCGATCACCAGGGCGCTCCCTGGCCGGAAACAGCGGGTTACCTGGTCGTCGGCCCCAACCTCGACTTCGCCGGCTAAGCAGAGGAAGAGCTGACGGCAGGTTCCCGACCGCAGGGCGCCCTCCCATGCGGGTGGGGAGGACACGAAGAACAGCGAGGTGGCCGGCAGCGGCGACGAGACGTCAACGGGCGCCGCCGGCGGGGCGTAGGCGAAGGGAGAAAAGGAGAGCGGGGCGTCACCAAAGCGGGCCACGCCGGTCGCGTCCGGCTCCAAGCAGGCGTAGTGCATCGTGGACCCTTCTCCTTGTTTGCTGGGTATCAACGTGTCTGAGGTGCCCACCCGTGCCAACTAATTGCTGAGGGTTGTGGGGCAGGGTGAGGGGT
>JADDPH010000070.1:0-1432 GCA_016781925.1 Sphaerobacteraceae bacterium
ATCGCCAGGACCCGCTCGGTGTCAGACTGGAATTTCTGAACGGGCTGCAGGCACCGCTGGAAGCCGCCAAAGAGGTATTTGGCCATGTTCGACTTGTCGGCAGGCGAGATCCGGAAATTGGAGATCGGCTCGGACTGGCTGTAGGAGCTGGATCGGATGGTGGAGAACCCGCTGTTCACCTTCGTCTCGTAGCCGCCCGCTTCCTCCCAGTAGTGAGCCTGCATCTGGCTGTGGATCAGCCGCGCGATGTCGCGCTGGTGAACCTGCAGGACCCGGCGGGCGTCATCCTCGCTCAAATACCCGAGCAGATGGCGCACCGTTTGCCCGGCCAGGTCGTAGAGGAGGTCGGCGTTGCTGTCGTAGGAGACATCGTCGAAGTCGATCAGGCCGCTGACGACATAGTCCTCCAGCAGCTCCTCGACAATCCCGCCCACGCCGAGACCGATCGTTTCCCCGGTTCCGGTGCGCAGGTGTTGCACCCAGAGGTCGTCCGCGACGGGCTGGTAGTTGAGCCGGGTGAGATCGAGCCTAAACGGGTGAAACCCAGAACGGACCTCACCCGTCGGCACGACCGTGATCCGCGGGATGGAGATCGTCTGGCCGACGACGAGTGACGCCGTCTTCTCCACGACCGCCGCGATATTGACGGTCGGCGCGACCCCGTCCATGGTCAGTTGCCCGGCGCGGTACTCCGCCTCTACCTCCCGGACGATCCTCGCCTGCACCTCGGGCTTGGTCACATGAGTGACGTCCGGCACGAGCTTCGGATCCCGCTGCAGCTTCTGAATTGCCGCGTAGGTCAGCTTGGCGACCGCAGTCTCCTGCGGGGTCGTGAACGGTGATGCGTGACCGCCCGTGGCGACCTCCGTGGTCGCGGAGAGGTGCTCCGGTTGGATGCCCAGCAGCGTCTCGATGACCGGGGGCGAGACGACCGTTCGCGTCTTCTGGGCCAGGTCCGCCGGATCGAGCACGATGGACTGCATCCGGATCGGCGAGTCGGGCTGGTTGGCCGCGTCGACGATCTCCTGGAACTTGTCGTGGGCGACGATGCTCAGCCGGTCCACCGCCGCCACACCCGTCCGTTTGCCGTAGGGCAGGCGGAGACCGCGCCCGATCGTCTGCTCGATCAGCACCCGAGCGTTCGCCGCCCGCAGGGGGACGATGGTGTAGAGGTTCGTGACGTCCCAGCCCTCTTTGAGCATGTTGACATGAATCACGATCTCGGTTGGCTCGTCGCGCTGCTCGACCTTTAGGAGCCGCTCGATGATCTCGTCCTTCTCCGCCCACTGCCGCTGGAATCGACCTGGATCACCTTGTCGCGATACCGGCCGTCGAAGAACTCCTCCTGCTGAATCAGCCTCAATAACTCGGCCGCGTGGGTGGTGTCGCGGGCGATGACCAGCACGAAGGGCTTGACGATCTCGACGCCCTG
>JADDPH010000070.1:1560-5691 GCA_016781925.1 Sphaerobacteraceae bacterium
GAAGGGCTTGACGATCTCGACGCCCTGCTCGCGGGCGTAGGTTTCGAGCTGGACCTTGGTCTGCTCGTGCAGCCGGATGCCGTCTTCCAGCTTCAGCCGCTCAAGCTCGCTCGCCGACATCGCGCCGGGGTTGAAGTTCTTGCGGGTGACGACGGCCGGCTCTTTGACGAAGCCGTCCTCCATCGCCCGGCGCAGGGGGTAGTCCAGCACGACGTTCCTGAAGGGCTCCGTCCGGGTGCCGGAGGTGACGAAGGGGGTCGCGGTCAGCTCCAGCCCCAGGATCGGCTTTAGCTCGTTGATCGCCCGCATCCCCGCCTGGGCGCGGTAGCGGTGCGACTCGTCCATCAGCAGGACGAGATCCGGCCGCGCGGCGAGGTAGTCGAAATAGCTCTCGCCCAGGTATTCGGAGAGACGCTTGATCCGGGGAGCAGCCCCACCGCGCACCTCGGTGTTGATCTTCGAGATGTTGAAGATGTTGATCTTGCAACGGATCAACTGGTCGAAGAGGGTGCCGGCCCGAGACTGGTAGTTGTCGCCGGTGATGATCTCCGGCGGCTGGGTGGCGAAGGCGGCGATGCCTTTGAAGACGTACTTGGGCGAGCCGGGGGTGAAATCGGCGATGAGCTTGTTGTAGATCGTCAGGTTCGGGGCCATGACGAAGAAGTTGTCGATGCCATGGGCGAGGTGCAGGTAACTGATGAAGGCGCCCATCAGGCGCGTCTTGCCGACGCCCGTCGCCAGGGCGAAGCAAAGGGATGGGAAATCGCGCTCGAAATCGGAGACGCTCGGGTATTCGGTCCGGAGCACGTCGAGCGCAGCCTGAACATCGCGCTCCTTCTTCGGCGGCGCGATCTCCGTCACCCGGTCCAGGATCTTCAGAGCCTGGCGCTGCGGCTGGCGCAAGCTGAGCCGGCCGGAGATAGCATTGACTTCCCGGTGCATCACGCATCCTCCCCAAAGAGCGCTTGCTGCCCCTCGCGGGGTGGTGCGGCCGGCAGGTTCTCGACCGTCAGGCTGTAGTCATCCTTGCCCCACTCGCAGCGGTTCAGCACCGCCCCTGGGATCTTCTTGACCGTCAGGTTCGCGTAGCCCTGGCTGTTCCTGCGGAAAGAGCCACAGGCGACCAGGAGTGACCGGTCCGACCCGACCTCGTCGCTCAACTGCTGGAGCTGATCGTGGTTGAGCGAGGCGGTGGTGACGTAGATGAAGTCCCGCTCGGTCGAGGCGCCGTGTTGCCAGTAGAGCGTCTCGCTTGGCGCATAAACGAAGCCTTCCAGCTTGCAGACCGCCTCGGCCAGCATGGCGGCGTTGAACGCGGGGTTGATGACCAACCGGCCCCAGGCGTCCTTCTCAAGCAGCGATGGCGCCAGGCGGAAATAGCGGAACCCCCCGCCGCCCTTCCAGCCGGTCGCCTCGGTAACCCCGCCCGGATCCTCCACGTCAATCACCTTCCTCAGCCGGGGGATGATGTGCGTTTGGCAGTGCTGGCCAAGCTCGACCATGATCCAGCGGCGACCCATCTTGTGGGCAACGGCACCGGTGGTGCCTGAGCCGGCGAAGGAGTCGAGGACGAGGTCGTTCGGATTCGTGGCGATCTTAAGAATTTGCTGGATGAGTCGCTCCGGTTTGGGCGTTGGAAAAGGCTCAACGCCGACCAGCAGCTTGTTGAGGTGATCTCTTTTCGCTTCTTGGTTGTGACCAGCATCATCAGCGGACCACCATGTCCTCGGTACGACACCTTGCTGCACGTCCTTTAGATACCGTTTGATGATCGGCATGCCATCACCATTGGCACCGAAATAGGCACGTCCCTCGCTACGAGCAACCTCCAATGTTTCGCGAGCAAAACTCCAGCCTCGCCCGGGCGGTGGCACTACCTCACGTCCTGACGGTAGTACCACTGGAAACCTTGACCCGGGTGTAGCGCTCTTTGCCGTCCCGTTGTCTCCTTGTAGCCAAGGGCCCCGTGGATCACCATCGGGATTTTTATATCTTTGGGTTTGCGCTTCTGATCGATCAAGAAGATTACGAGTCGGAATCCAAGCTGAGATCTGCTTAGTATAGATTAATATGTAATCATGAGATACAGAGATAGCAGTGTCGCTTCTTCGGCCTTTGTCTTTTTCCCAAACCACACTTGTCAGATAGTTAGAACGTCCGAAGATCTCATCGCATATGACCTTTAGATAATGTGACTCATTGTCGTCAATAGTTATCTAAAGCGAGCCATCCTCCGAGAGCAGCCGCCGGATAATCTCCAGTCGGTCGCGCATCATCGAGAGCCAGACCGAGTGCTCCAGGCCATCGTCGTAGTGGGTGAATGCGCTGCCGGTGTTGTAGGGCGGGTCGATGAAGACACACTTGACCTTGCCGGCGAACTCAGCTTCCAGCGCTTTCAGCGCGAGCAGGTTGTCGCCAAAGATCAGGCGGTTGTCGAAGATGTCGTGGTCTGTCACGCGGTGCGCGGCGTGATGGGAGCAGGTCGGGTCTTCGAGCAGGATGCGCGGCTCCAACCGAGGCCGCTGCTCCTTCCCGATCCAGGTCAGTTCAAGGCGCTGTTTGGTAGTCATTCGTCCCCTATTGCTTCAGTTGTACTGGTGACATCTCAACTCTTGCACCGGCGGAGCAAGAACATCGGAAGTGCGTACCCTCATGCTTTCCGGGAATCTGTCCACAACCCGCGCAGGTCACGGACTCGACGAACTGGACCGCGAGGTGGGCGAATGCCTTGACGTCGGCATCCGGGACACCCATGCCGTGAAGGCTATGGTGTGCGCCAATCTGATTGCGGATGTAATTGGACTGGCGCAGCTGGGCAACAATGTCACGCGGGTGGATCTCCTCGAAGCAGGACGGTGTCACGATGTGACCCGAAGCGTCACGAGTCGGCTTTTTCAGCTTCAGCAGCTTGAAGAGATCGGACGTGGCACTCATCAGTTCGTCCAAAGTGTAGGAGTTGTCCCTCTTGCGCGGGACTTTGCAGCCATAAAGAAAGGTGAGCCGATCCAGCGTCGCTTCGAGGAGGATGCCAGCGCTCGACGCGGCAACCTGCCGGTTGAATGGCGCTGCCTGCGCCGCGCTTCTGACCTCCTCAACGGCCAGCGGCGTCTGATAGCTAAAGATGCCCTGGACCGGACTCCAAGCCTGAAGTTCGATGAGGTCGGTCAGATTGCCTGCCCCGTGTGAATAGCGAAAGATATTTCGCCATTCCCGTTGGTGCGTGGTAATGATGACCTGGGCAAAGTGCTCCCGCTCCTTGACGATGAGGTCGGAGATTCTCATCAGGTGCGGCGCGTCAACCGACGAGAAGACATCGTCGAGCACGAGAACCGCGTCGCCGTTCGGATACTCGCGCTTGGCGAAGGCGAGCCAGAAGCAAAACCCAAAGGTGTCCAGATAGGCTTCGCTCAGGTAGGCCTGGGGCGCGATATCGGTGTGCTCCCCGAAATCCATCGTCTGGTGAATTGACGCCCGCCGTTGCTCGTCCAGGGCGATCTTGTTGATGGCGATCCCTTCATCCGGGTGGATCTCCGCGTAGAGGGCGTTACAGTCCTGCGCCACCTCGTCCAGAATCCGCTGGGTGAACTCGATCCTGGCTCGCCGCATGACGTCATACGCGGCCGTGAGTCCCTTGACAATCGTCTCAAGCTCCACGGTCGTCGCCCGGCTTGCCTCGGCGCCCGAGAGCAGCGCCCGGATCGAGGTGACCCGTGCCCGCGCTTGAACGGCGGCATCCTCCTCCGCCTGCAACGAAGCCATGAACGGTTCGCAGGCGGCGATTAACTCTGCCGATCGATCCGGCTGCTGCTCCAGTCCCACCTCATCCTCCGCGAACGAGGTCCGAAGAGGGCCAGGAATCTCGATAGGCGCGAATCCTTCCGGTGTACGACTCGCGATCGTCCAGAGCGTCTCCGCCGCGGCTGCAAGCGCTTTCCTGGCGCTCTCTGCGACTCCCTCGGCCGATCTTAGCTGGTCCTGCGCGGAACGCCGCCGCTTAGACAGCTCCTCGTACCGGGCGAGGTCGGTCAGCCGATCAGCGATGGTCTGTTGCAGATCGGCGAGCGGGATGTCCTGACCGCAGACCGGGCACTGATCGTCGTGAACCCCAACTGCCAGATGCTCCCGGACCTT
>JADDPH010000067.1 GCA_016781925.1 Sphaerobacteraceae bacterium
GACCGATGAGCAGGTTCACTACCTGAACTCCTGGGAGGCCGGCACCTAAGCCGGTCCAGGCCCCGAAGCGGCTGGCTGGCCTGAAGAACGGGGAGCGCCGGGGAGTGTGATCCCTGGGCCGTGACTTCTCGACTTCACGACTGCTCGACTCCCCGGCCAAGACATGAGAGAGGACGCGAGACGATGGGGACGGGATCCACGTTCGGGACAGCGGCGCAGACCTTCTTCACCTCCGAGTCGGTGACGGAGGGGCACCCGGACAAGGTCTGCGATCAGATTTCGGACGCGGTACTGGATGCCGTGATGCGGGACGATCCCATGGGCCGAGTTGCCTGTGAGACGGCGGCGACCACGGGGTCGATCCTGGTCTTCGGGGAGATCACGACCAAGACCTACGTCGATATCCCGAGAGTCGTTCGCGAGGTCGTGCGAGATATCGGCTACACCAGCTCCGAGCACGGCTTCGATGCGCACACCTGTGGCGTCCTCGTTTCCATTAAGGAGCAGAGCAAGGAGATAGCGGCCGGCGTCGATGAGGCGTTGGAGGTTCGCGACAGCCACGGCCAGCGCGATCCGTATGAACTTACTGGGGCCGGCGATCAGGGCATGATGATCGGCTTTGCGTGCAACGAGACGGAGGAGCTGATGCCCCTGCCGATCTCGCTTGCTCACCGGATCTGCCGCCAGTTGTCAGAAGTCCGCCGGCAGGGCGAATTACCCTACCTTCGTCCGGACGGCAAGAGCCAGGTCACCGTGGAGTATCGGCACGGCAAGCCGTACCGAGTCGACACGGTGGTGGTTTCTACGCAGCACAGCGCCGAGGTGGCCAACGAGCGGATCGAGCATGACGTGAAGCACCTGGTGGTCCGTCAGGCGGTACCGCGAGAGTTCCTGGATGCCGATACCAACTACTGGATCAACCCTAGCGGCCGCTTCGTCGAGGGAGGTCCAGCAACTGACGCCGGGCTGACGGGCCGCAAGATCATTGTCGACACCTACGGCGGCATGGCTCGCCACGGGGGGGGCGCCTTCTCCGGCAAGGACGCGACGAAGGTCGACCGCTCCGCCGCGTATGCCGCGCGCTACGTGGCCAAGAACGTGGTGGCCGCAGGTCTTGCGGATCGGTTCGAGTTGCAGATCTCGTACGCCATCGGCATGGCCCACCCGGTATCAATCATGGTCGAGACCTTCGGGACCGGCCATGTGAGCGACGAGACGATTGAGAGACTGGTTCGGGAGTACTTCGACCTTCGTCCCGGGGCCATCATCGACACGCTCGGACTCCGGCGGCCGATCTACCGCCAGACCGCCGCCTATGGCCATTTCGGGCGGCCCGATTTGGATCTCCCCTGGGAGCGGACCGACAAGGCCGCGGCCCTTGCGGCAGCGGCGGGCGTGGTTCGGGCAGAGCCGGTCGCGGTTCAGGATTAACTGCGGAGCCGTTGTCCCACTACACCGGAGGCTGAGACGACTGAGGGGAGGGGCCAGGCAGGAAACTTCTGCTTGGCCCTTTCTGATGGGTCAAAGTGCATGGTGGTTCTGCGCGACCGACCCAGGACGGGGACGGTGCTGACGGCACCGCGACGTGAGTGCGGCGTCTACTTCCCCGGCCCAAGTTCTTCCACGGCGGTGGCGATCATCGTCACCAACGCGTCGAACAGTCGCTCGCCCTCGGCAGCCGTGGCCGCTGCTGGGTCACCGAAATACCCCTGTTCCCCGCCGGCCTCGGCGAACGTTCGTGCCCCATCACGGAGACGACTGGGGAGATCTGCCCAAACCGGCGGGAGGGTGGACAGGAGGTCGGTCCGTACCTGATGGGGAGCGGCTGCGAGTACGAGAGAGGTTTCGTAGGAGCCGGCGTGGCGGGCGCCGCGGCGGAACTCTTCCGAAAGGGTAGCGGCCCACCGGTGCTGTCGCTTGTCGGGGAAGGCAATCCAGGCACCAGTCCCCATGATGGCGGCATCAACGCCGGCTTGAAGGGCGGCAACGTGGGCTGGCTCCAGATGGGCGTTGACGACGGCAAGACGACGCGGCCCGCTGGCAGCAAGGTGGGAGAGGACAGCAGTGACCAGCCCCGTAATGACGTCCGCCGGCGCGGGGACGGTGCCAGCGAAGCAGGTGCCGACGTAGCTCACGCCGTACCTGATAGCGGGGGCGAGGATCACGGACTCGCCTTGAGCGGACAGACGTGCCGCCGCTCGACGCGCCGTTTCGACCGCGATGATGACGTCGGTGTCGAGCGGCAGATGGGGACCGTGAGCCTCGATCGCGCCGATCGGGAGGAGCACGATGGCTCCCGGTGTCATCGCGGCCCCGGCTTCAATCCAGGTCGCATGTGCCAGGTCGAGCGGAGCGCCCTCCCTGTTCTCCGTGCCCATGCGCAGATCACTCCCGGTTCTTGGCGTAGACGCCTATTGTGCTATACCACCCTGGCCGGGAACCCGGCACGAGTCAGGTGGTAGGGTGGCGATGAAGCTTATTGTCGCGGTCGTGCAGGATTACGACACTGACCGCCTTCTGCGGGCGGTCAGTGAGCTGAGTCTGAGGGCAACACGGATCGCCAGTACGGGCGGGTTCCTGCGAACCGGCAACACAACGGTGCTGATGGGCGTCGCTGATGAGCACGTCGCTTCCGGCCTTGAGGCGATCCGCCGCACCTGTTGCTCGCGCGTCGAGCAGCCTGCCAACCCGGTGGTGGGAGACCTGACGGAATGGTATCCGTCTGGTGTCGTCGAAGTGACGGTTGGCGGGGCGGTGGTCTTCGTGGTTCCTGTGGGACGCTTTGAGCGCTATGACGGTGTGGATGATGGGTAGGAGGTACGCGTTGGCGCGCACCAGACGAATGGATAGGTGGCGGCGTCGCTTTGTCGAATATGGGGCGGCGCTTGTCCTCACCATGGCGTTGTTCGCGCCAGCAGGTGAGAGCCGGCCCCGGCCCACCTTCGCCGTGGTTCGATTGCTGCAGCGGCGTGGACCGGCAGGGTTTGATCCTCGCGAAGTGGTTCCCTCTGGGGCGGTGCTGACGGTGGCGATCGCTGGAACACAGAGTGGCAACGCCAACACTGCCCCGCCCATCGTGAGCCCAAATTAGCGTTTCATCTGGATGCGTTTGGCCCGGGACTAATGGGGACTTGCGTTAGCTCGCCCCCACGACCGCCTGGGCACCGTACTTGGCCTCCGCCGACAGCATCGAGGCTAGGATCTGCTGCATCGCCATCACGTGGCTGCAGGTGTCACCCACCGCGTGTGACTCGAACGTGTGGCAGGTGCACGACCAATCAGTGCCGGTCAAGCGAACAGTGTAGTCGTCGTGACTCCCGCGAAACGTGGCCTCGAACTGGGAAAACTGAATTCGCTCCGGCTCGCGGGCGTAGCGGTGGGCCTTCTCGATCTTGCCGATCATGCTCGAGTTCATCCCGTCGCTCCTCCGTTCTCGACGACTATCCCTCGGGGCCCTTACCCCGCGTGGCGCAGGGTTACCTCCTAAATCCTCCCCCGAAAAACAGACCAGCACCATGATGCTCGCGCACCAGGTGCTGGACCGGGATATCCGGGTCGGTGGTGAAAGCGATCCATACGTACGCTCCCAGCTGTTTTCCGCCCCTCATCCCCACGCTGCCCGACGAAGGAGGTCTTGAGAACCGAGTATAGCAACGGCCTGAGGGGTCCGCTACCCCTGGCAACCAGGTAACCCGCGTCTCATCGTGGAAACAGTCGCGGCACTATACTCGTTGGGCCAATCGAGCGCCGAGCCGGGAGATGGGGCATGGAGGTTATTCCGACTCCGCCAAAACTGAGTGCCGCGGTGCTGGCCGGTGGGCAGAGTCGCCGCATGGGCCGCGATAAAGCGCTGTTGCCCCTCCGTCCTGGCGACCCGCCCCTCGCCGCGACGGTCATTTCGCGGGCACGCCTCGTAGCGGATGAGGTCTTTGTCGTTGCGCGAGACCGACCGGCCTACGAGGCATTCGGGGTTCCGGTGGTGCCGGATCTGGAACATGGTGCCGGCACCTTGGGCGGCATTGCGACAGCTCTCGACGCTGCGAGCCACGATCACTGCCTCGTCCTGGCCTGCGATCTCCCGTTTCTGAATCCTGCCCTGCTCCGTTGGATGGTGGATCAGCCCCGGGACTACGACGCGCTGGTTCCACGCCTCCCCGGAGAGAGCCGCCAGGGCGGTGGCTTCGTGTTCCAGACGCTTCACGCCATCTATGGCAAGGGCTGTTTACCCGTTATACGGCAACGCCTGTCGGAGGGACGCCGGCAGATCGTTGGGTTCTTCGATGCGGTACATGTGCGTCCTGTTGAGGCCGATGTCATCGTCAGGATGGACCCCGACCTTCGATCCTTCTTCAATGCCAATACGCCAGAAGCGGCTGAGGAGGCGCGGGATCTTCTCACGAGGTTTTCGGTCAGCTAGTGATGCAGTCTCACCACGTCCCCGATCCCGGATGCTGAATGCTGAGCGACGACACATCGGACCATCTTGTCGGGATCGGGTCTCAGGATCTGACTGCGCGAGGTTGTGACGGACCTTGATGGGCTGACTTGGGAGCTACCCGGTCCTGTCCCGCCGGACTATACTTTCGTCGTTACCCAACGGCTGGAATGGACGGCAGGTGACTGGCGACAGATGAGTTTGAGGACGGCGTCGCGTGGACTAGGCAAATGGGATAGTGCCCGGCTCGCGTGGCGTCTGTACCGCGATCCACGTGTCTCTCCGCGCCTCAAGAAGCTCGTGACAATGTTCGGCCTCGTCTACGTCCTGTTGCCGATCGATCTCCTGCCGGATCTCTTTCTTGGCTTGGGCCAGCTGGACGACCTCGGCGTCGTGAGTCTGGTTGCCGCCGCGTCGTTCTTGCTGCCGCGGTTCGCCGCCGCGGATGTGTTGGCTGAGCACCTGCGGGCGATGGGGGTGCTGCGCGACGAGACGAAACTCCGCGCAGAACAAGCTGGCAAAGCGTCCCGGCGAGCTACGGACATCATCGACGCACACTTTCAGGTTCGAGGTTGATGGATGAGCGGCCACGCCGGCATGCGAATTGGCGCGGTCTGACAAGCACGAAAGGGAGCGCGTGAGCGCACGATCGGGCACCCCCCCGTCAAGGACCAGCGGCCGTTCCGACCACCGAGGTAAAAAAGCCACGCGGCGGCCGAATCGCGCCCAGCAGCAGGCTATGGAGGTGCGGAGAGTTGCCGAGGCTGCTCCGGTGCAGATCCCCGAGGAGACCTCACCCCCACGTCCAGACCGGGAGATTGAGGGGCCAGCAGTTGACACCAGCCGGGGAACCACCACCGTGTCCGGCCGTCGATCCCGATCAACCGCGGCGCGAGTAACCGCGCGGCCCATGGTCATTTCTCGGGAACAAGAGTATCGCTACATCCGAAAGGATCTCCAGCGCCTGCTCATCACCGCGGGGGCGCTGCTGGTCGTGATGATCGTGTTGCTGCTAGTTCTGGAAACCTAGGAGAAAGACGGTACGAACAGACGGAGGATCGAGCGCTAGGCCGCTCGATCCTCCGTGTGCTGGTCTTAATGGGGCGCAGCAACTGATGGACGTGCCTAGATCTGAGACTCCTCCTCCTCGACCGTCACGGTTTCCTCAATGAAGGGGTCCGCATCCGACTCGGCCGGTTCCAGGTCCTCGCCAGCTTCCACGCGGGGATCGTCATCGTCTCCGGTGTCGTCGTCCTCGTCCGAGAGCAGGAAGTCCGCCTCGTCACGCTGGCGCAGGATGTCCCGCTCTCGCATGTAGGCACGAGTGTTCTTGATGTGACGGGGGAACGAGACCCGGGTGCCAAGTGAGGGATCGCGATAGACCTCACGGAGAATAATTCGAAGACTGTGGGCCGAGATGCCAAGGGCATAGACTTCATACCGGTTGCCCCCGGACATCAACTCGATGACCCGCTCGGCCGTTTTCACCTCAATCTCCCCGAGGCGCCGGCCCTCCCCATCGACCACGTAGAGGCGCCGATCACTGGCCTCAAGAGCCAGCCGTTGGCCGGAGGGCACGTCGACTAATTGCTCCAGGGACACCGGATTGACCAGTTCGTCGACCCAGGTCTTGCCGACCTCCTCGATGAAGACGGTCGGGCGGGGAATGACGGTCGTCGGAGCTTCAGTCCCCTCGCCCCGCTCAGCCTCCGTGCGGCGGCGGAGCAGGTCGAGACGTTGTAGGTTGCGCCGTGCAATCATGTTTGCTGGATCAATACGGAGCGCAGCCGTGTAGGCGTCGGTCGCCTCGGCATAGCGCTGATGCTCCATCAGGGCGCGACCGATCCGGTTGTGCGCTTCGGCATCCCGTGGAAAACGCTCGACGATCTGCTGATTGAGTTCGATCGTCTCAGCCCACCGGCCCTCGAGAGATGCCCGCCGTGCATCCTCCACGATCTGCCGCTTTGTCTTCGCCTTTTGGTCTCTCACGATCGTTTCTCTCCCCTTGCTCGTGGATTGATTCGGCTCGAACGACGGTCTCTTCGTTAGTGCGGCTCGCCCACAGGTTCGCCCATCAGAAACCAAGGTGTGGTGCGGGTGATCCGCACGTCCACCAGTTTGCCGAGGACATCACGCTCATCGTCGAAGTGAACCAGCGTATTGCCGCGGGTGCGGCCCGTCCACCGGCCCTTGGCCATGCCCTCGACGAGGATTTCCTCGGTATCGCCGAGGCGGCGTGCATTGCGCTCTGTGCAGAGCCGCTCCTGAAGCTGTTCGAGTTCTTGATGCCGCCGTTGCTTCTCCTCGTGGGGGATGTCGTCCGCCCAGCGAGCGGAGAGGGTGCCGGGCCGCGGTGAGTACATGGCCAGATGGACCTTGTCGCACGCGACGGCCTGCAGGAGATCGTACGTTTGAAGGAATTGCGCTTCCGTTTCACCCGGAAAGCCGACGATCACATCGGTCGCGATGGTGACGCCCGGCATCTTGCCCCGCGTGTAGGCGATCCGCTCGCGCCACAGGTCACGCGTGTACGTCCGGCGCATCCGACGTAGCACCTCGTCGTCTCCGGCCTGAACCGGAAGGTTCATGTGTTCGCAGGTCGTCCGAAGCTCCGCCATCGTGTCGATGATCTCGTCGGACATGTACTTCGGATGGGAGGTCAGGAAACGAAGCCGCTCCAGCCCGGGAATCGCGTCCACGGCTCGCAGCAGATCGGCCAAGCCTCGCCCATCTGAAAGGTCGTGGCCATACGCGTTGACGGTCTGGCCCAGGAGCGTGACCTCCCGTACCCCACCGTCAACCAGGTGGGTCACCTCCCGGACGATATCGGCCATCGGCCGGCTCGTCTCCTTGCCGCGGCGGTAGGGCACGATGCAGTAGGAGCAGAGAAAGTTGCAGCCGTAGATGATCGGGACGAATGCCGTGACCCCGGAGCGGCCGCCCTGCGCTTCTGGTGCGTAGTAATGGGGAAGCTGGGCGAGATCGTCCTCCAGGTCTGCGAGTTCTGGCACCACGCGCTGGAGTTGATTGAAGTCGGAGGGGTCAAAGAAGAGATCTACGTGGGGGAAGCGCTCCCGCAGCTTCTCCTGCTGGTTGGTGACCATGCAGCCCGTAAGTACCAGCGGGACCTCAGGCTTAGCGCGCTTGAGCTTGGCCAACGCATTGAGTTTGCCGGCAACTTTATCCTCGGCCGCCTGGCGCACCACGCAGGAGTTGAGCACGACGATGTCCGCAGCCGTCTCGTCCTCGGTGCGCCGGTACCCGACTTCCTGCAGCATCGCCGCGACTTTGGCACTGTCGGCCTCATTCATCTGGCAGCCGATCGTCCAAATGAAGAAGCGTTTGCCATTGGGCGCCAGCCGGACGGGGCTGGTTGCCGGATGGAGGGGAATCAGCGGGGTCGAAGCCACCATCGTCTCCTGAGGAATAGATCGGTGACGGCAGCGCCAGCACGAAATGCCGCCAAGTGTACCGGCGCTGTATCAACCTCTAAGTATACATCGCGCCTTCTGGTCCCCGCAGCGGCAACGAGTTCGGCAAGCCCCGAGGGCTTGAACGATCATCTCAGGGAGAGCGCAGCGGGGTTTGCACGCGGGGAGCATCATGCCGGCCTGAAGGCAATGGGAAACCGGTGGCCAGAATGGGCCGGTGCCACATAGACAAGGCCGAAGGGCGTTGGTACAATCCTTTGGCAGCGAGCAACTTCCCTCCCAAACCAAATGCTGCGACAGGACCATGAAGGGCCGTGGGGGCCTCGTGGTCTAGCGTAGCTATTGGCTCGCGGGATGCGCGCGAACGGCTCGGTGGGGCGGGTCGGATGAGGGGTGTGGGTGAGCAAGCGTAAATGTGGCTCGTGTCGCTTCTTTCAAGAGGCGGGACTAGCTGGTAGCGGGTGGTGTCACCATCCGCTCCGCCGAACATCTAGTGACACCATGATCATGGTCCGCCGGAACGAACTCGCCTGCCGGAATGGCTGGGATGAGGATCTCTGGACTGCTGGCAGCGAGGACGGCAGCGACTGCGGGGCGATCTCCGTTGAACGCCACGCATCCCGGCCGGTGGCTCCGGCCTCGATGGACGAGATCGCCGCCGTTGCGCTCGTGACGGTCGAGGCGGAACCAACGATGGCGATCCCGGAAGACGTGGTCGTTGGCCAAACGCCGGTGATGCGGGCCACGGACGATGAAGAGGCCGACGAACGGTCGGCGCTCTTGGGTCAGGACGCCCGCTCCGCTATCAAGCGGGCCCGGGAGAGACATCGGGCCAAGACCACGTCGCGCACACGCCCGGTGGAGGTTGCGGCATTAGGCGACGTGGTGCAGGCGGAGCGTAACGACGATTCCGGCGCGGAAGTGGCTGGACTCGATGCCGCGCCTCCGAATGAGGATGTCGAAACACCTGCCGCTGAGACCACGGATGCTGGGCGGGAAGTGCCGGTTGAGCCGGGAACCGTCGACCCGAACACCAGCCCACATGTGGGTGTGGCCCTGCCGTTCAATCTCGCACGGATTGCGACATCGGTTGCCGCCGAGGACCCGTTCGACTCCATTCCAGAGCGGCGACCGGATGTCGAGCTGCCACGTGTGCGGCCGCCGTCTCAGCGACCTCTGGTCCGGGCCGAAGACGATCGAGCGGACGTGCCACGGCGAGAAGTGCCGGAGACGATCCATGTGGTGGAGTCACCACGGATCCCATCGGGACCGGTGCCGGTGCGGGCGGCCGCCTCACGGGTGGGCCGGTTCCGTGACGATACTGATTGCCTGCCCGGGCTCAGGGCGACCGAAACGGACACCGCCCCGGCGCCGCTCACCGCGAGTCGTGATCTTGCCCTGGACCGCGCTCGCCAGGCCCGCGACGCGGCGACTGCCATCGCTCCGCTCGGAGGAGGTGAGGATCAGATCGAGGCGCCGGCCTTTGCGCGTGAGGTGGTCCAGCCTGGCCATCGGGTCCAAGGGGCTCAGGGTGTCCAGGTGCCGATGATCGGCATCGCCGGTCTGGAAGAGATTGATGATGACGAATTGGACATGACGGTGCAGATTGCACCCGAAGTCCACCGCGCATGCCGGACGTGCCGAGACTTTCGGCCCGCCGAGGGGGGCGGGCGCGGCTGGTGCACCAACAAATTTGCCTTCTCCCACCGACGGATGGTGACGGGGGAGGGGGTGCCGTGCCAGACCTCGTTGGGCTGCTGGTGGCTCCCGCACGACGATGTCTGGTTGGCAACGGCCGATGTTGCGGCCCACAGCCAACCGACCCCGCTCTTCGACGCGTGGCAAATGGACGAGGCCGCGAAGGAAGCACGTGTCTTACCGCCGGTGCGGCGGCGGAGGCGATCGTGACCTGGTAGCATAAGGCGCACCGAGAGCGGGATCTGGGCCGTGGAGGGGCGGCCCACCCTGTATCACCGGGTGGCGGAGGCCGATCAACGACGGTTTCGCCCCGCGTGAACGTGGCAGGACGAGGAGGGGCTGAGCGGTTGACCGCTCAGGCACGGGGGGCCAACAGCATACCCATGGCTATGTTTGGGGATACGCTGCGCCAGGCGCGGGCCTTCAAGGCCGTGACGCTGAAAGAAGCGGAGCAGGCAACGCGGATCAATCGGCATCATCTTGGGGCGCTGGAGGAGGAGAACTTCGGCGCGCTGCCGCCGTTGATCTATCAGCGCGGCATCGTTCGCAATTACGCGACCTACCTTGATCTCGATCCGAACAAGCTGCTTGCCATGTTTGAGGAGGCGCAGGGGGCGACCGTGGACGCGGCGGTTGTCCCGGCCACGAAGCCGCTCGACATGCCGAGCCATTGGGCGCCGAACTTCGCGATCGTCGCGTTCATCGTCATGATGAGCGCGATTGTGTTCGCGTGGATGTACAGCGCTTACTTTGCGCCGGCGGAGGCGATGCCGACCGTCACCGAGGCGGTCCCGACCGTCACGCCAATCCCAACGGACGCGATGCGCCTGCTGAGTCCCGCACCCGAGGTGGCGACGCCGAAGGCAACCCCAGCATCCCCGACAGCCGACGTGACCGCGACGGAAAAGCCAGAGCCGACGAACACCCCGGAGCCGACGAACACCCCGCGGCCAACCAAGACTCCGCGGCCTGAGCCGACGCCGACGGAGGAGGTAGCCGTCGCTGAAGAGCAGACCAGTGCGGAGGATGCGGGTGCCGAGGTAGCGCCGGTCGAGGAGACTGAGCAAGCATCGACGGGGGCTACGACCATCAGCATTACCGCCTACGCGGATATCTACCTCTCGGTCACGGGCGATGGCGTGACCTATTTCGATGGCACATTGGCGGCTGGCCAGACCACGGGAACCATGTCCGCTGACCAGTTCCAGGTTTACACCACGAACGTGGGCCAGACGTGGATCGTCAACGAGGCCACCGGAAACGGCTTTGTGATGGGTGAAGGAGAAGGCGAGCTTTCCTTCCCGCTCCCGTAGGCAAACGGGTTCACCAAACGCGAGCCGACATGAGAGGAGCCCTGAGCCCACCTGAGCTCAGGGCTCCTCTCATGTCTATCGCTGCACCTGTGACAGTGCATTACTCGCCGATCTAACGGGGATCTCAGGAGGGTTTGAGCAGGCCAGGCGTGGATCGGCGGGTCACTGGCCTGAGAGTTGGAACGGGGTTACGCCACCTCGTGAGGTGGGACAATGACGACCAGGGCCGTTGGATCGAGGGTAAAAGAGGAGGGCGTCCGGGTCACGACGTCCCCGTCAAGTTGCACGGGAAGCGGCGGGTCGGCCGACAGGGTGACTCGCCGGGCGCGCCGGTGGAGCACAAACGGCGAGCGGTCGAGATGCCGGGTGGCCAGGCGCCCGAACGTGCGGACCACCCGGATCGGGTTGGAGGCCGTGAAGATCAGGACATCGAGGTAGCCGTCGTCCTTGCGGAAACCCGGATACAGGGTGAGCCGCGGCGTGATAATCGACCCGCCGTTGGCGACAAGGACGAGCGGGGAGGTGACCTCATGCACCTCGTCATCCGTGGAGACCTCAAAGCGAGCTGGTGGCCGGAGAAGCTCTCGTCCTCCGGGAGGCAGGTACGCTAACCAGCCGATGCGCCGCTTCAGGGCCGGGTTCGCGGCCCCGAAGAGGCGGCTGTCGAGGCCGGCGCCCGCCATGTGCAGGAACGCGTGCTCGCCACAGAGCCCCACGTCTAGCGGAATCCGACGGTGTGCTCCGAACAGAACAGCGATGGCGGCGGCCGGAGCCCTAGGAATGCCAAGGTCCCGGGCCACGATGTTCGTTGAGCCAGCCGGCACGATCCCTAACGGAACGCCCGTCCCTCGAAGGGCCGTGACCACCTCACCCACCGTGCCGTCGCCGCCGATGGCCACGACCATGTCCGTCCCGGGAAGCACCTCACGTGTGAGGTTCGTGGCGGAGCGAGCTGCCGGAGTCAGCCTGATGTCCAACTCCACCCCCGTCGGAGCCTCTTGCCGGAGGTTCTCGATGATGCGGTGGGCGTTCCGACGTGTCGCCGGATTGACGATCGCAACAATGCGACGGGGCCTCTCGCTGCCGGCGGAGATCTCCTCGCCGTGCCGGCTAGGGTCCGCCTGATGATGAGCGGATAGGCTGTTCCCCCAGTCCTTGGCCTCGGTCTCGGTGGCAGGTGCCGCCATCGATCTCCTTGCCCGACGGGTTATCGGGTCCGGACGGTCATTGGTCGAAGCGAGTTGGCCGGTGACCGTTATCCCTTCTGCCCATCGGCCTCCTCTGGGCCAAAGATCTTCTCAACAACAAAGTTGGCGAGCCACGTCGCGCCCGCGGCAAAGATCAACCCGAGGATCCCACGCGTCGTGTTCCGAACCATGGTAGCGCCTGCCTTTCCTGGCTCATGCTCTCTACGGTTTTCGTATACCGCTCCTCGGCGACCTCGTCGTGACAGCGGAGGACGTCACCCAGCCAATCTGCCCCCCAGGCCACGAGGCCATTCCGGCCGGCCGCCGAATCGGACGGAGGGATGATACGGGACGCGAAAGTCATGCCGTGGCGATTGAATCCTGGGGGTGGGCGGGGGCGACAATCGCTCACCTCGTTGTTCGTCGCTTCTGTGGCGCCTCCCGGTGTTGGGACACTGCCACGTGCCGACCGCTCCTTAGGCCATTAGCTCGAAAGCCTTCGACGCTGATCTGTCAGTGCCGCCGCGCCCAGGGGAAGGAGGATGAGCAGGGCTACGAGCGTCAGGTCCGGCAGCGTGGCGCCACCGATCACCTCCCGATCACCGCCGGGAAGCCGGCCCAGCGGTCGGGCCACCACGTCGGTGAAACGGTAGATCGTCGCTCCGATCCACAGCCGGTGAGTGATGTCCAGCAGGCGGAGTAAGAGGCGCAGCAGCACGACCACCCCAATGAACGCGTAGAGGTGGAGAAGGATCTCGAGTGCCAACTGCGGTCGGGCTGTTTGCACGTTGCCCTGCTTCATCCGAAAGGGCTCATGCACCGTTGGTATCCTCCGGGTCAAGGAGCGGGAGCAGCCGCGCCACGATCTCCGCAGCGAGTCTCTGCTTACTCATCCGGGGGAGTTCGTCCGGCGGCCGATCCGGCAGGATGATGGTCGCAACGCTCTCAGCGCTGCCGATCGTATCGACCACGTCATTGGCGACGATCATCGCCAGGCCCTTCGCCGTCAGCTTGCCGCGAGCGTTGGCAACTAAATCATCCGTCTCCGCGGCGAAGCCGACCTTCAGCAGACCTGGGCGGTCGATCGAAGCGACGATGTCCGGGTTCTGGGTCAGTCGCAAATCCATCACGTGCTGATCCGGGCGCTTCTTGATCTTCCGCTGCTGGGGTTGGTCCGGGCGGAAATCGGCCACCGCCGCCGCCATGATCAGCACGTCGGCGCCCGTGATGGCCTGCTCGACGGCGGCGCGCATCTGCTCGGCGGTCTCAACCGCGACTATTGCAGCGCTGACCGGGGGGCTCAGCGTGGTCGTGGTGATCAGTGTCACCTCCGCCCCGCAGTCGATCGCCGCTTGGGCCAGGGCGTAGCCCATGGTGCCGCTAGACCGGTTACCAACGAAACGGACGGGATCCAGCGGCTCCCGCGTCCCTCCGGCCGTGACCACGACATGCTTGCCGGCCAGCGGACCGTCCCGACCGAGCAACGCCCTGGCCCTCCCGAGGATTGTCTCGACGGGAACGAGACGACCGTCGCCCTCGTAGCCCGACGCGAGGCGTCCGCTCTCCGGGCCCACCACCGTCGCCCCTCGCTGCAGCAGCGTGGCGAGGTGTTCCTGCGTGGCCGGGTGGTGATACATCCCGTGCTCCATCGCGGGGGCGAGGAGGAGCGGGGCCTCCGTGGAGAGGGCGACAGCGCCCAGGAGGTCGTCGGCGAGGCCGAGCGCCAGCTTGGCGATCGTGTTGGCTGACGCCGGCGCAACGATCAGGAGTTCTGCCTCGCGAGCCAGAGTGATGTGGCCAAAGGACGTCCCGGTCCAGGGAGCGAACGTGTCCGTGTGGACGGCGCGCTTGGTGAGCGCCTGGAAGGTGAGCGGGCGGACGAACTCCTGGCCGCCGGCGGTCAGGATCACCTCTACAACGGCGCCGCTTTGCACGAGCTTGCTGGTGAGGTCGGCGGCCTTATAGGCAGCGATGCCGCCCGAGACCGCGAGGATAATCCGCGCGCCTTGCAAGGGATGGGTGACATCCGGGGAGGGAGCCGCCGATACTCCCGGCTCCACTACCCGACCCCTACCCCATCCGGTAACTGCGTCTTGCCCGCCCACCGCTAGGCGTGGACGGGGGCCATGACCGAGGCCGCGGCCTGGAGTGCCTGATCGACCGCCGCGTCGTCGATCTCGTAGTGGGTCACCATGCGGAGCCCCCGGAGACCGTAGTTGGAGATGCGGATCCCCTTTGCCGCCATGCCGTCGATCACCGCCGCCGGGTCGAGATCGCTGGGCGGACGGAAGATGACGATGTTGGTCTGGACCGTCTCCAGGTCCACCGTGACCCCCGGGATCTCGGCCAGCCCCTCGGCGAGCCTTCGGGCACGGGCATGATCTTCTGGCAGCCGATCGACCATCTCCTCCAGGGCGACGAGGCCCGCCGCGGCGATGACGCCCGCTTGACGCATCGCCCCACCGACGATCTTGCGTCCTCGCCGTGCCGCCTCAACGATCGGGGCGTCTCCAGCTACGAGGGAGCCGACCGGGGCGGCAAGCCCCTTCGAGAGGCAGAACTGGACAGTATCTACCTCCCTGGCAATGGTAGCCGCGGGCACGCCGAGGGCCGCCGCTGCGTTGAAGATTCTCGCTCCGTCCATGTGGACCGGGACGCTCCGCTCCCGCGCGATCCCGGTCAACTCCCGTAGCACTTCCAACGGAAGGACCGTACCGCCGCACCGGTTATGGGTGTTCTCGATGCAGACCACGCCGGTGCGAGGGTAGCCGGGGCGAACGGTCCGGATCTGTTCCGCCAAATCTGTTGGATCCAGTCGACCAAGCCGGGAGGTGGGGCGGAGGTTGAAGGGGATGCCACCGAGGGCGGCAGCGCCGCCACTTTCGTACCAGAAGATATGGGATTCGTCGCCAAGGATGGCCTCGTCCCCGCGCCCGCAATGGGCAAGCAGGGCCACCAGATTGCCCATGGTGCCGCTGGAAACGAAGACGGCAGCCTCCTTGCCCATCAGCTCGGCGGCCCGCTCCTCCAGCCGGTTGACCGTCGGATCCTCTCTGTACTGGTCGTCGCCAACCTCGGCCGCGGCCATTGCTCGGCGCATGGCTGCGGTCGGGCGGGTCACCGTGTCCGAACGGAGATCGATGGGGACGGTGGGGAAGGGCATGGTCAGCTGATCCTCGCGTCTAGACTGCACGGGTCAATGACGCCAGTCTACGCGGCGCATTAGGTGTGAGCAACGAGGACGTGCCGCCGGTCCGGCCGGCCCTGGATTGCGGTGGATGCAGGAGCCACGCCCTTCTCCAGGTCGCTGGTGACGCTCGTTCTCTCTGGCCGGCTTGACGCCCGAGCCTAAGGGGATAGCATTGTGCCGATGCTGAGGCGGAGAGGGGCAGGTGATGGATGGAAGCCAGATGACCGCGCCGGTGTTGCGGGCCTCGGGGATCAACAAATACTTCGGCCCGGTCCGGGCGCTCACCGATGTTGACTTTGAAGTGCGCCGGGGCGAGATCGTCGCCCTTATTGGCGACAACGGCGCCGGCAAGTCGACGCTCATCAACGTGCTGACCGGGGTGCTCCCGTTTGACACGGGGGAGATCGTCTTCGACGGGCGACCTGTGCGGTTCGATTCCCCGCAGGATGCCCGCCGGCACGGCATAGAGACGGTCTATCAGGATCTCGCGATCGCGCCGCATTTGGACGCAGTGGCGAACATCTTTCTCGGCCGGGAGTACCGGGTGCCGGGGCCGCTGGGCGCGCTGGGGTTTCTGGATCGCAAACGGATGCGGCGGGAGACGGAAGAGCAGTTAGCTCGGCTCAAGGTCCGGGTGCCGGGGTTGCAACGCCGGATGACGACGCTCTCCGGTGGCCAGCGCCAAGGTGTCGCGGTCGCCCGGGCCGTCATGTGGGCGAGCAAGGTGGTCATCATGGACGAGCCGACCGCCGCCCTCGGGGTGGCGCAGATCGGCCAGGTGCTGGACCTCATGCGCCAGGTGCGCGATGCCGGCATCCCCGTGGTCTTCATCAGCCACAACATGCCTCACGTATTCGAGGTGGCCGACCGCATCGTCGTCCTGCGGCTGGGCCAGGTGGTCCAGGAGTTGGATCCCAAGACAGCGACCATCGACGACGCGGTGTCGGGGATGACCGGCTCGGTGGGGATGACCGCGGCAAGGAGGGAAGCAACCATTGACCGCTAGCGACGCGCAGAGGACGGTCCCGCCGCAAGCTGCCCACACCCCGGGCGAGGTGACGAGCCGCAATCCGTTCGCGCGGGTCTCGTCACTGTTCACCCTGCTCATCCTGGCCGTGCTGATCGTCGCGTTCACCCTCTACAGCGGGACAAAATTCCTCAACCCGAACAACTTCCAGAACATCGCCGTTGACGCCTCGCAGCTTCTGCTGCTGGCCGTCGGCGCGACCTTCGTCATCATCACCGCCGGGATTGATTTGTCGGTCGGTTCGATCCTGATCTTCTCGGCGGTGGTGGCGGCAAAGGTGGCGGTCCGCTTCTCGGGGAGCCCGGAGCAGGTCAAGCTTTATGAGTTCCCCACGCAGGAGGTGGGCATCCCCCTCGGCATCGCGGCCGGCGTTCTCTCCGGGCTTGGCTGGGGTATTGTCAATGGCGTGCTGATTACTCGCCTCAAAATGCCGGCCTTCATTGTCACCCTCGGGACTCTGGGGATGGCCCTCGGGTTCGCGCAGTTGCTCTCCCGTGGCGTGAACGTGCCCAACGTTCCGCCCGCGATCCAGCAGGAGATCGGCCTACGGGAACTCGCCTCAGTCGATCTTGGGGGCTACCACTATCGCATCACGCCCCCGCTCGCGGTGACCACCATTGTTGTAGTGATTGCGGCGATCGCCTTAGCGCGGACGCGCTTCGGCCGCTACACCTACGCGGTCGGCTCTAACGCGGCGGCGGCGCGGCGAGTTGGGATCAACGTGGATCTGCACCTCATCAAGGTTTACGCGCTCAGCGGGCTGCTGGCGGGGATTGCAGGTGTCTTCGATCTGCTCCGATTCGGCACCGCATCGGTCAGCACGCATCAGGCCGATAACCTGGCCGCGATTTCCGCCGCTGTCATCGGCGGGACGAGTCTGTTCGGAGGGCTCGGGACGATTGTGGGGTCGGTGATCGGCACCTTTATTCCGGCGGTGCTCCGAAATGGCACCGTCATTGCCCGGGTACAGCCGTTCTGGCAGCAGGTGTTGATCGGAGGGATCCTGATTGTCGCCGTCTATCTTGACCAGCGCCGACGCCAGGCGGAGGAGCGGATGTAGGGCAGGTACCGGACGAGTCCACGCTCTTGCGGTGCCGTGCCGGCCTTGGTACCCTCCGCCGGCCCCAGTACGCGTGGGGAGATTCCAGAACGCATGAAGGAGTGGACATGGGCGAGCAGCGGGTGACGATCCGGCAGATTACGCGGCGTGACTTCGTGAAGGGCACAGCGGCGGCCGGGGTTGGGTTGACCCTCCTCGGACAGCGCGGTCTTCCGACGTCTGCCCATGGCGGGCGTGCCCTGACCCAAGCAACCGCCTACAACATCACCTTCATCCAGGGCGTCCGAGGTGACGAGTTCTACGTCACGATGGAATGCGGAATCCGGGCCAAGGCGCAGGAGCTCGGCGTCACTATCGATGTGCAAGGCCCCGAACAGTTCGATGCCACACTCCAGACCCCGATCCTGAACGCGGTCGTCCAGGCCAAGCCGGCCGCGATCCTTATTGCCCCGAATGACACTCAGGCGATGATTGCGCCACTGCAGGCGGCGGCGGACGCAGGAATTGCCGTCTTCTGCGTCGATACCACGATCAACAGCGATCTGCAGATCGCCGATATCTCCTCCGACAACGTGGAGGGCGGTCGTCTGGCGGCTCGGTCGCTAGCCGAGGCCATTGGGGGCAAGGGCAAGGTCTTCGTGGTCAACGTCAAGCCGGGCATCTCCACTACCGATCAGCGCGAGCAGGGCTTCGCGGAGGCACTCCAGGAGTTCCCCGATATCGAGTACTTGGGTCAGGAGTACAGCAACAACGACCCCATCCAAGCGGCAGCCATCGCCAGCGCGCGCATCCAGTCGGATCCGGACCTCGCCGGGATCTTTGGGACGAACCTCTTCTCGGCGCAGGGTGCGGCGGCAGGCATCCGAGAGCAGGGCAAGCAGGGCCAGATCCGGGTGGTGGGCTTCGATGCGGGTCCGACCCAGGTCCAGGATCTGCGCAGCGAGGTGGTGGACATCTTGATCGCCCAACACCCGGGTGACATTGGGACCACTGCCCTCCAGATGGCCGTGGACTACCTGAACACCAAGACAGAACCGGACCCGAACAAGATCACGACCGGCTACACCGCGATCACCCGGGAGAATATCGAGGACCCGGAGGTGGCGCGATACCTCTACATCTCCGACTGCAGCCAGTACGTCACCCCAGAGGGCACACCGGTGACAGGCACCCCGGCGACCGGGGCGGACGCCACTCCGACGTCATAGCGCGGAACCTGCCGGAGGCCACGACGGGATCTGGGGAGCAGTGGGGGAGAAAGGTCGCCGTCGGGCCAGCGTAAGGCACCATCGCCTTGAACACGGTCGTGGCTGTGGGAGCGCCCGCAGCCACGACCGTGTACCAGCCGACGCCTCACGTGCCGGGTTCGAGGGGAGAGACGCGGCTCGCTGCCAGGTCATCAAGGAAATGGCGGAGCGAGATGCGGCAGATTGGAATTGACATAGTGTCGCAGGAGGAGTATTATACTCGTTCGCGGTGACGAGTGGGCACGTGTGCCCTCGTTGCCAAGGACGAGCCAACTGGACGGCGCGTGCGGACAAACACTCCGATCATTACAGGTCTGACGGGAGGGGAGCATGCTGCCCTCCCGCTTCGGCGTTGGCTGCACCCCCATTGACAGTCGGATGTCTGCTTCTCAGGACGACCTCGGAATGGCTTCGCCGCCGAGGATGTCGGAGGCGTGCCGATTGATGGGGGGATTAAACCAGACACGGGTGACGGTATCCCGACGTTAGGCGAGGAGAGTCAAGGTTGACGTAGGCCCCCGTGCGGCCGGACGGGGCGGGGGTCATCGTGGTAGATCGGCCGGACGATGGATCTTAGGGTCGGTAGCGGGACAGAGGAGCGATGAATGGCCGTTAACAGTCTGACCAGGTCGGATATGGCGTCAGTCGTGGGAACGCGGCAGGTCACGTCGAACGAGGGTATCGGGCGGCGCACGTTCTCGCGCATTCCCACTGTGTTGGAGATGCCGAATCTGGTGCAGATCCAGATTGAATCGTTCAACTGGTTTATGCGGGAAGGTCTCCGGGAGCTTCTTGAGGAGATCTCTCCCATCACCGATCACCACAAGAAGATGGAACTCTCCATCTCCGAGCCGCGGTTCGATCCGCCCTGGATGCGGATGCCAAAGGGTGAGGAGCAGGAGCGGGCCAAGGTGGACCCGCGCGTGGCCGAGGTCTACTGCCGCGAGCGCGACATCACCTACGCGTCGCCGCTGCGCATCTCCGCGAAGCTGGTGATGCGCGAGACGGGCGAGATCAAGGAGACGGGGCCGGACGGCATCTTCCTCGGGGACTTCCCGATGATGACCTCCGACGGCACCTTCATCATCAACGGCGCCGAGCGCGTCGTGGTCTCTCAGCTTGTGCGCTCTCCGGGCGTCTACTTCGAGCGCGCCGCAGACGCGACCACCGGAAAGCTGCTCTCGACCGCGAAGTTGATTCCGAACCGGGGCGCCTGGCTGGAGTTTGAGACCTCCAACCGGGAGATCCTGTCGGTGAAGGTCGACCGCAAGCGCAAGATGCCGGTGACGATTCTGCTGCGGGCGATTGGAATCGAGAAGGACGAGGACCTGCTCGAGTTGTTCGCCGATGTGGATACCGACCCTGAGCGGCGGTACATGGCGACCACGATCGACAAGGATCCGACGAAGGGCGAGTCCCGCGAGTTCGCCTTGATGGAGCTGTATCGGCGGCTTCGCCCAGGGGATCCGCCGAGCCGGGACAACGCGACCGCGTTGCTGGAGAACTTGTTCTTCAACGACCGTCGCTATGATCTGGCACGCGTCGGCCGGTACAAGCTGAATGAGCGGCTGCACAAGCGCCGCGGTGCAGACGGCGACGGTCGCGAGGACCGGATCGACAGCCGGATTCTGACCCAGGACGACCTGATCGAGATCATCCGCGAGATGATCCGGCTCAACAACGGCTTCAGCGAGCCGGACGACATCGACCACCTCGGCAACCGGCGCATCCGTGCGGTTGGCGAGTTGATCCAGATGCACGTCCGGACCGGGTTCCAGCGCTTGGAGCGCGGTATCCGGGAGCGGATGACCATCCAGGACCCGGAGACGGTGACCCCGAACGGGCTGATTAGCACGACCCGTCCGGTGATGGCGGCAGTGCGGGAGTTCTTCGGCGGGAGCCAACTCTCGCAGTTCATGGACCAGACCAACCCGCTGGCGGAGCTGACCCACAAGCGGCGGCTCTCGGCGCTGGGGCCTGGAGGTCTCAGCCGGGACCGGGCTGGGTTCGACGTGCGTGACGTTCACCCGTCTCACTACGGCCGGATCTGCCCGATCGAGACGCCGGAAGGCCCGAACATCGGCCTGATCGGCTCCCTGGCCACCTACGGCAAGATCAACCAGTACGGGTTCATCGAGACGCCGTACCGGCGGGTGATCTCGACGTTGCTGACGGACGATCCCGCCATTCCCATGGAAGGTCAGATCCTCCGCGACGACGCGGTCAACCCGGAGACGGGGGAGATCGTCGCCGCGAAGGGCAGCGCAATCGTTGACGGAACGGCTGAGGCCATTCGGGCCGCGGGGGTGAAGTCGATCCGGATCAAGCCGGTCGCCTCCGAGATCATCGACTACCTCTCCGCCGATCGGGAGGAGCAGGTGATGATCGCTCAGGCGAACACGCCGCTCGACGAGGCAAACCGCTTCATCCCGGATGAGGTCGTGGTCCGGGTGGTTGGCGGCGGCGGGCACCGGTTCCCGCATGTGGCTGCCGAGCAAGTCAACTACATGGATGTCTCGCCGAAGCAAGTGGTCTCCGTGGCGACGGCGCTGATCCCGTTCCTGGAGCACGACGACGCAAACCGGGCCCTGATGGGCGCGAACATGCAGCGGCAGGCGGTGCCGCTGGTGCAGCCCCGGGCTCCAGTCATTGGCACCGGGGTCGAGTACCAGGCGGCCAAAGATTCCGGCCAGGTGCTGGTCTCGCGTCATGCGGGGACCGTTACCTCCGTCAACGGCAAGCAGATCAAGATTCAGGACGACGAGGGCGCGGCGCACGTCTACAACTTGCAGAAGTTCGTCCGTTCCAACCAGGACACATGCATCAACCAGCGGCCGAGCGTTCGGCGCGGCGAGCGGATCGCGGTCGATCAGGTGATCGCCGATTCCTCCTCGACAGAGAACGGCGAGCTGGCGCTGGGACAGAACGTGCTGGTTGCCTTTATGCCTTGGGAGGGCGGCAACTTTGAGGATGCCATTCTGATCAGTGAGCGGCTGGTGCGGGACGATGTCTTCACCTCGATCCACATCGAGAAGTACGAGACCGAGGCGCGGGACACCAAGCTCGGACCGGAAGAGATCACCCGGGACATCCCGAACGTCGGCGAGGAGAGCCTCGCGAACCTCGACGAGAACGGGATCATCCGCATCGGCGCCGAGGTGCGGCCAAACGACATCTTGGTCGGCAAGGTGACGCCACGGGGCGAAACCGAGCTGAGCGCCGAGGAGCGGCTGCTGCGGGCGATCTTCGGCGAGAAGGCGCGCGAGGTGAAGGACACCTCGCTACGGGTGCCGCACGGCGTCC
>JADDPH010000019.1 GCA_016781925.1 Sphaerobacteraceae bacterium
CCGAGATTCCGGTCCCCGATCTTGAAGCCGAGGTCCCACATGTAGACGGTCCAGGTGTAGGTCGGGCGGGTGCGATCGAAGCCGCCCATGATCAGGTACTCGTCGATGACCGCCATCGCGGTGCCGAACCGCAGCACCACCAGAACCAGAATGATCGGCAGCAGGCGAGGAAACGTCACGGTCCGGAAGAGGCGCCACTCACCCGCACCATCCACGCGCGCGGCGTCGTAGAGGTCGCGGGGAATCGTGGCCAGGCCGGCCAGGTAGAACATCGTGTGGTAGCCCAGCCCCCACCACCACTCCATCAGCGTGAGTGAGGGGAAGACGAGTTTGGGATTGCCGAGCCACTGGGGCTGGTCGTAGAGCGTGAAGATGCCCAAGACGTCCACCAGCAGCCAATTGATCGGGCCGATGTAGAGGTCATACATCCAGCGGAACAGGACGAAGATCAGGGGGCCCGGAATCATGGAGGGGATCAGCAGGATCAAGCGGTAGAACGTGGCCAGCTTCGGGTGGCTGATGCGGTCCACCATCACCGCCAGCACCATCGGGATAAAGATCATTCCGGGTAGGAAAAGCGCGGTGAACCCGGCCGCGCGCAGCAACCCCTTACGCACCAGGGGGTCGGAAAACGCATCGCGGTAGTTCTGCAGCCCGATGAAATGGACCGGCTCATTGGCGCGCAGGAAGTGGTAGTCCGTGAAGCTCATCCAGGCGACGCGGGCGATGGGATAAAGCTGCCAGCCCAGGAAGAAGACCACCGTCGGCAGCAGGAACAGCCAACTGACCGGAAACGCCGCCAGCGGGGAGCGTCGCTCCCGGGCGGCGTAGCTCTGGTGCTGGACGGCGGCACGGGCCATGACGTCCTCGTGAATGCACGATGGTGGAGAACCCGCAGCAAGGATGCTACGGATGTACGATGCTGCCCCGGCCGCCATCAGGCTTGACACCGAGCGTGCCAGGTTCAGGGAGCCGGCCGATCACGGCCCTCAGCCTGCAACGCCCGCCACGCTACCCAGACGCGGATACCTTGCTCGGCGCCAGCAATGTGGAAGCGGAGCGGGAGGGAACGACGTCCCGTCCCCTCCCCCAACCTTGCGGGCGGGTTGTTACCCAGCCGGCGTGGCAAGGTCGCTCTTGGCGACCTCGGCCATCACCGCGTCCTTCGCCGCTTGCAGCGCCTGCCGGGGATCGCTCACTTCGCCCTTGAGGTATGTCTCCCAGTGCGGCTTGCCGATCACGAACTGCGTCACCCCGAAGGTGCTGGTCGCGATCGCCTTGCTGTCCTTCAGCTTGTCGAAGACCAGGAAGGCCCAGTCCGTCATCCACGCCGGGCGGTTGTTCGTCCACTCCTGCCAGAGCGAGTTGTAGACGGGAAGCTGTCCGCCGGCTGTGGCTGCATTGCCGATGGAGTTCTCCCACACCCGCTGGTCGTACGTCAGCATCCTCATATAGTCGGCGGCCTGCTGCTTGTTCTTGCCGTACTTGAGCAGCGTCGCCCCCGTATCCCAGAAGACGGTCGCACCGGAACCGCTCTCACCCGCCTTCGGCAGGGCCGCGAGGCGCACCTTGCTTGGGTCCGGCCAGTTGCCGCTCATGCGCAGGGGGGCATTCTGATACTTGACGTAATACGCCGCCTGCTGGGCCGCGAACGCGCCCTCGTCCGGCGTCTGGTTGACGCCGCCGTCGCTGGTGCCCTCGTTGAAGACATCCGGGTTGGCCAGTTCGGTCATCTGCTTCATCACCTCCAGCGCCGAGACCGCGGCGTCTGAGGTGAAGTCGAACAGGCCATTCACGTAGACATCGGTGTTGAAGCTGTGCGCGATCGGGGCCAGGGAGCGCCAGCCGCGGGCGTCAAAGGTGCAGCCGAAGGGGGCCGCCCCGCTCTCCTTGACCTTCCTTGAATTGGCGAGGAACTCGTCCCAGGTCTGCGGCGCTGCTTCCGGGTCCAGCTCCGCCCGCTGCACGATATCCGCGTTCCAGCCCTGGACGATCACGTCGAGCAGGAACGGCCAGGTATAGAGCTGCCCGTCGACCGAACATTCCTCCCGGATGGAAGGGATGATGTCGTTCAGCACGTCAGCTGGGATGTAGGGGTCCCACGGCTCGATCGCATCCGCCTGAATGAGGGACGCCATCTCCACGAAGGGCGTCGTGCCGACGTAGAGATCGTAGGAACTGGTCTTGTCCCGCGCCTCTTCCACAAAGACGTCGATGCTGAACGCCGCGGAGGGGGCGATCTTCGGATCGATCGGGAAGGTCTTGGCGAAGTCTTCGTTGACCTTGTCGATCGCGTCCCCGTGGTTGTTGTCGATCCAGTCGTAGTAGGTCGGGGTGAGAGTGCCCTCAACGCTCTGGGCCAGTCCAGCGCGGCTGGATGCGTGCATGAGCGCCCCCACGACGGGCGCGGTGAGCCCGAGCGCGGCAGCGCGTTGCAGCAGTTCCCGGCGGCTGATCCGGCCGGCTAGGGCGTCCTGGAAGAGCGCACGCGAGGGGTGTCCGTCGGTCAAGGTGACCTCCTTCTTCTGCGTCGATATCAGCGGCCGCGACAATGGCGTCGTGGCCGAGTCGTTTGGGCGGGCCGGATTGTATGAAGGGGGGTGAGGAGTGTCAAGCAAGAATTAGGATGACTGGCTCCCAGAATCGTGTTCCACTGGGAAGGTTAGGATGGCGGCCCATTGACCTGCCCCCCAGTTGGTCCCCTGGAAGGGCTAGTCGGTCACAGACACGACCTAATCCGGGGGGCAGGTCACGGTTATCACGCCTCGATGAGAGCAACCCCTGGCAGTACGCCCTAGGAGAGTCGTTGGATTGTGGGTCGACCAATTCTGGTAAGGGAAGACGACGGAGGATGTCTCTGTATTACCAGCACGGGTAGGGATGAGTTTCGAGCCATCAGAATACGGCTGGTGACTAGGTGCTGGGATCAACCCAGACCCACTTCGCGAGCGCGGATGATTGCTTGGGCACGGTCCGCTACCTGGAGTTTGGAGAAGATGTTGGAGATGTGGTTGCGCACCGTCTTGGGACTCAGGTAAAGCTCATCTGCGATCCCCTGGTTGCTACGTCCCCGAGCGATCAGGTCAAGGACCTCACATTCGCGGGCGGTGAGGTCCGGAAACGCTTCCGAGACGGTGGCAGGCCTGGGGACGGAGAAGAAGCTCATCAGACGCCGGGTGATCTCCGGCCCGAAGTGGGCTTCGCCAGCAGCAACGGCCCGGATCACCTTGAGAATCTCCTCCTGATCGGCGCCCTTGAGAACGTACCCCCTGGCTCCGGCGCGCATTGCGGCGAAGACGGAATCGTCGTCCTCAAACATGGTGACGATGAGGATGCCGATGTGCGGGCTGTCGCGGACGATCCTGCGCGTACCCTCGATGCCGTTGATACCCGGCATCTGGATGTCCATCAAGACCACATCTGGCTGAAGATCCGCCGCTTTCGATATGGCTTCTTCGCCGGTTGCCGCCTCGCCTACCACTTCAATATCAGGAATAGAGCTCAGCAGGGCGCTCAGGCCTTCGCGGAAGAGCGCGTGATCGTCGGCCACAAGGATGCGAATGGGATTCATGGCCGACTCCTGGATGTGGGCAGGGGCAGGCAGGCGAGCACCTGCGCTCCACCCGTAGGCTCCCGGCGCTTCACCGCGAGCGTCCCGCCGAGTTCGGCTGCCCGTTCGCGCATTGAGGAGAGACCCACGCCGGTGCGGCGGTCTTCAGGCAGGCCGATACCATCGTCGGTAATTTCTAACTCCAGCTTCTCTCCCAAGGCAATCGTGACGTGACAGGCATGGGCCGTCGCGTGTCGCACGACATTGGTCAGGGCCTCTTGAACGATGCGGTAGGCGGCCACCTCGACTGCGGCGGGAAGCGGTGGTAACTCCTCCGGAGCCTCAACAGAGACACCAAGGCCATGCTGGCTGAAGCTGGTCGCCTGTTCCCGGATGGCCGGCACGAGACCGAGTTCGTCAAGCGCAGGCGGCCTGAGGTCGTAGACAAGGCGCCGGATATCGGAGATCGCGGTCTGGGTCTGGACCTTGAGGCCGATCAGAATGGCGTCTGCCGCTTGGGGTTCCCGGGCGAGCAAGTTGCGGGCGGCGTCAAGCTTGAGGGTGAAGGTGGCGAGTTGGGGACCCAGGCCGTCGTGAAGGTCCCGCCTCAGGCGCCTCCGCTCCTCCTCGCGTGCGTTGACCAGTCGCTCGCGGGAGCGCTGCAGATCGGCGGTCAGAAGCATGGCATACGCGGCGGCCTCAGCGTGGCGGGCAAAGTCATCCAGGAGACGTCTGTCGACCGGGTCAAACGGCTCCCCGTGTGCGCGAGGAGAGAGGATCAGTTGTCCGATAAACTCTGTCCCGTAGGCTAGCGGCAAGACCAGCGGCTCAGCCGTGGTGGCGCTTCCATACTCAGCAACTGGCTCGAACCTATCTCCTTGGTTCAGGGTTATTGCCACATAGGGCAGTTTTAGCGCTCCGCCAGCCGTGTCGACAATTTTCGATAGCACGGACTCGGGCGCGGTCGTCGTCTTAAGGTGTTGCCCCAGGCGTGAGAGGACCGCATAGGGATCGTCCCGCTCGCCGTACATGAGGCGATTCACGCCGCGCTGCAGCTGTTCGCGCAGCGGCGTGAACACCAACGCAACAGTGCCGGTGGCGACCACTGAGATCAACAGGTTGTCATCCGCGCCGAAGAGCGCGCCTGTATAGCCAACGAGGAGCACGTAAATCCCGAGGATGCAGGCGGTCAGGGCACCGTAGACGAGCGTGCGATTGATGATTCGGTCTATATCGTAAAGGTGATATTTGAGGATGGCGATGCCGGTGGCTATGGGGATGCCCGCGAATGCCAGGGGGTCCAGGATCTCGAACAGGGTGGGGGCCACCGCTTCAACCCCCGGCGAAACAAGGAACCACGTGGGGACGACCAATGCGGCGAATGCGAGCCACTTGATTTGCTGACGCTGCTCCCCCTCTGAGCGACGGAAGCGGATCACCAGGCTAGCCGCAGACAGGAATAGGAGACCCAGCCAGAGCGGTAGCATGCCACCGCCGATCATCTCGATAAAAGGGTGCTGTGCCTCGATTCCAACCGGGTTGACGAAACCAGACTCCTGAATCTCGCCCGGCAAGATGGCGGAGTAGGTGGCACCTAGGACGGAGAAGGTGACAGCGAACCAGACAACGAGTCGCCATCGGTCTGAGATCAGGTGGCCGTCGGGGAAGTAAAGCGGCACAAAGGCGAGAATCAGCACCGCGCCCGGCACCCAGAGCCAAGACTGCGGCCAGACCATGGCCCAAGCGATGGGCAGTGAGCCGGGGTCGGTGAGTAGTCCGTAGGTCGCGTACTCATTCGTGAACACGGTCGCTGCGAAACTCAACGCGCTCACAAGGAAGAACCAGCCGACCGGATTGGTGGGCAGGCGGGAGGCGACTATACCGCCGACCACCGCGCACGAAAGCACGCTGACGAGAAACATCAGGGCCCCGATGCCGGTGCCGTTGACGACGACGAACATGCCGGCGCTGGCGACCAGCCCCGTACTCAGGGCGCACGACAACCAGGCGACCCTGGATGGCGACCAGCCGCTTGTCGGAATCACCGCCAGTGCCTGCATGGGGTCAACGTTCCGCTCCTTGCTCGGTCGCGAGGCCGAGATCGTCCTTGTCGCCACGAGTTCGCCTCGCCGAGCGATAAGGTTATGCAGGGACGTAACACTGGGGCGCACGTGGAGCCTCATTCTTT
>JADDPH010000126.1 GCA_016781925.1 Sphaerobacteraceae bacterium
GTCGTAGGTCTTGACCACCCCCGCCGCTCGAATGATGGCGTCGGCATCCGAGGAGACGGTCGCCCCATCCTCGTTGTTACCGCTGCCGCGGCGTCGAAACATTTGTCTGATCCCTTCTCGCTGCCGCGGCTCCCTGGCTTGCAGGATCCGCAACCTCGCTAGGTGAGACAGCCAGGCCGCAGCGTGTCGCTGGCGTCGGACGCGTGCCCGGCAGTCCATTCCCTGGCGTCCGGCAGAGCCAGCCAATGCCAAGGCTCGATCCGCCGATGGATCGATCCGACGCCGATCGTCTCATCCTTCTGTCACAAAAATATCAACGACGGGAAAGCACTGCTGGCAAGGAGGTGATGCGGTGGAATGAGGAACCTGCACCGGGGTTCTGTTACCACCGTCGGATATCGCACCGTCGCTAACCTCCCCGCCATTGTAGGCCGTTTCACAACCAGCCTCGGCCGAAAGATTTACGATCCCCCTGCGCGTGCCGGCTCCCCGCGTGTTGCTCGAAGCACAATCCTGCCCGTATGACCCGGCCACGGCCTCGCTGTGACATCGCTGCCACGACCGTCGGTCCTTGTTCCAGCCGCGCTCCTGCGCGTATGGTGCCCTGGAGCTACTCCCGTGATCCAAGTCCACCCCGGCAGGGTCCGCCGGTTGGGGTGATCGCCGAAGGACCGATCTCACCTCGTCAACCGAGAGGAGTCCGCTCGTTGAATGTCCCGGCCCTCCTCCAGCCCGCCTGGCTTGCTCTAGCCGGGATGATGTCAGCACCGCCCCGGCGTGAGGCCGTCGAACTGATGGACGAGCCGGTCCTGGATCCGGTCGAGCTCGCCGTGAACTTGCGGGATATCCGCCGTGTCAATCGCCTCGGCGGCGGCACGGCTGCCGTCCTTGCCGCGTTGCCTGCCCTCCTCGCCGAAGTTCCTCCCGATCGCGAGGCTACCGTGCTCGACCTCGGGACCGGCTCGGGCGACATCCCCCTCGCCATCGCCAGGTGGAGTCGCCGCCGCGGCCGTCCAATTCGGGTCGTCGCCAGCGATGTTTCCGACGAGATCCTGGCGGCCGCTACGCCAATCGTGGCAGACGAGCCACGCATTGAGCTGGCTCGCCACGACGCGCGAGCGGTGCGCCTGCCGGATCGAAGCTTCGACGTGGTGCTCTGCTCGATGACCTTGCACCACTTCCCACCGCACGATGCGGTCGCGGTTCTGCGTGAGATGCATCGTTTGGCTCGGCACGGCTTCGTGCTCAACGACCTCGCTCGAAGTCGGCGTGGCTATGCCGGCGCCTTGCTCTCCTCCCGTATCGCCACCCGCAACCGGATGACCCGACATGACGCGCCCCTGTCTGTCCTCCGCGCCTACACGCCGGACGAGTTACGGGATCTCCTCATGCGGGCCGGCATTGAAGGTGCGGTGGTCCGCCGCAGACCCCTTTTCCGGATGACGGCGGTGAAACAGCAGCATTGCGGGCAGCGGCACGCAGATCCCTCGCCCGGCACCATCACCAGCATTGATCCACCGCTGCCTGGACCACCTGCCGGGCAGGTGCTGAACGCCCAGGGGCGACCATGGTGAGACACCGTTCCCAGGACGCAGAGGTCATCGTGGTCGGCGCAGGGCCGGGCGGCAGTGCTACGGCCACGCTGTTGGCCGCCGCCGGTCACGAGGTTCTGGTGCTGGACAAGGCGAGTTTCCCGCGCCACAAGGCCTGCTCGGAGTACCTCAACCCGGGCGGGGTGCGGGTGCTGGGAGTGCTGGGGGTGGAGGCTGCAATCCTGGCTGCAGGTCCGCACCGGATGGAGGCGATGCGCACCGTTGCCCCCGGAGGCCGGAGCTACCTGGCTGACTTCACCAAGGTCGGGTCCGGCCGGGTGGCCCTTGGCCTTTCCCGTCACCGGCTCGACCACCTGCTGCTGCAACGTGCTACCGAGACCGGCGCCATCGTCCGCGAGCGCTCCCACGTCCGGGATGTCCTGGTCGAGGACGGTCGGGTGGTTGGTGTCGAGGCGACGATCGCCGGGACGCGGGAGCGGCTGCGTGCTCCACTTGTCGTCGGTGCAGACGGGCACCACTCCGCTGTAACCCGCTCCCTCGGGTTGGATGTGACCGTCCGGTGGCCACGGCACACTGGCCTGGTGGCGCACTACCGTGGCGTGACGGGCCTCGACCGCCACGGGGAGATGCACGTCGCTCAACACGGGTATGCGGGCCTGGCCCCACTTGAGGACGGGCTCACCAACGTCGCGTTTGTCACCAACGCGGCCGCCGTGAGCGGGCGGGATGGCTCACTCGAGCACTTCTTCGAGCAGGGCTTGGCCGGGATCCCATTGGCCGCGGAGAAACTGGCGAGCGCGACACGGGTTGGCAACATTCGAGGGGTCGGGCACATGGCCCGGCGCGCTCACACCACTGCGGGCGATGGATATCTGCTCGTCGGCGACGCCGCCAGCTTCCTGGACCCGTTCACCGGGGATGGCATCTACGAGGCGCTACGTGCGGCAGAACTGGCTGCGCCCATCGCTAGCGCCGCCCTCCGGGCGGGAGATACCTCGGCCGCCGCGCTGGCACCGTACCGGGCCGCCCGCCGCCGGACCTTCACCACCAAGCGGCAGGTTTGCTGGATCGTACAGGGCTTCGTCCACGCCCCCGTCCTGATGGACTACGTCACGGAACGTCTGGATCACCGATCGGCCCTCGGACAGACGCTCGCCGGCGTCCTTGGCAACGTCCGCCCAGCGCGTCAGGCGCTCTCCCCACTGTTCCTGGCCCGGCTCCTGCGACCGTAGTCCGAGGGGTGGCAGAACTGGAGCCACGAGCGCGGCCTCAGGGTCCGTAGCCAGCATTCCGATCCATCTGGCCTTTGACCCCTACACTTCCCCGACCGGAGGAGATGTCGTCACGGGGCATCCAAGCGCTCGCCCATCGCGCTAGTGGACCCGCTCACCGTCCATGAGGTCGCCGATGCACACCGAGAACGTCGTCGAGATGCGGGGGGATCTGGACCGGATCGTCGCGCTTGCCGCCGACATCGAGCGCTGGCCGGAGATCCTGCCGCACTACCGATGGGTGACCTTGTTGGAGGGTGGCGGCGACCGCAAGGTGGTCGAGATGGCCGCCCGGCGAGACCGCCTCCCTGTCAAGTGGCGGGCCGTGCAGGAGATCCACCGGGACGGACCGACTCCCGTCATCAGCTATCGACACATCGCCGGCGTGGTCAAAGGCATGGTCGTCGACTGGACCTTTGATCCCCTGCCCGACCGGGTGGTCGTCCGCATCCGGCACGATTTCTCGCCACCGTGGCCGCTCATCGGCGGCTTTCTCGCGGACCGGGTCATCGGCCCGCAGTTCATTGGCAACATTGCTGGCAAGACCCTAACGACGATCAAGAGCATCGTGGAAACGGAGTACTCATCAGGCAACGATGGGGCATCAGACTAGTAGGGATGGGAACACGATGGCAGGAGGGACTTCCATGATTTCAGGATGTCTGCGGCAGTCAGAGGTTGAACGCTAATGGCGGAACAAGGTCGCAGAGTCGCTATTACCGGCATTGGCCCGATCACCGCCATCGGTAACGGCTCCGATGGTCTTTGGGATGGGGTGCGGCGAGGCCAATCGGCGGTGCGCCGGATCAGCCGGTTCGATCCGGCCCCCTTCGCGTGCCAGGTCGCGGCTGAGGTGGAATTCGAGCCGCTCGATTTCATGGATCCCAAAAAGGCTCACCGACTGGATCGATTCTCCCAACTCGGTCTGGCCTGCGCCTTGATGGCGTTGGCGGATTCGGGGATGACCCCGACCGAGGCGGCCGCGGCGGGGATGGGCGTCTACACGGGGTCGGCCCTTGGCGGTGTTGCCTACGCCGAGGACCAGCACGCGGTTTATCTCAAAAAGGGACTGCGCGCGGTCAGCCCGTTGCTTGCCCTCTCCGTCTTCGGCGGGGCGTCCTCCTGCAACATCGCGATCGAGCTGGGCCTCACCGGCCCTACGATCGCCAATGCCAACTCCTGCGCTTCAGGGGTGATCGCTCTAGGGGAAGCTGCTCGCCTCATTCGTGATGGCCGCGCGACAGCGATGCTTGCCGGCGGCGTCGAGGCCCCGCTCGCCCCGCTCACCTTCGGCTCGTTCTCGTTGATTCGCGTCCTCACCACCCGCAACGACGACCCGGCCACGGCCAGTCGACCATTCGACGCCGGCAGGGACGGCTTCGTCATGGCCGAGGGTGGAGCGATGCTCGTGCTTGAGGATCTGGACCATGCGCAGGCCCGAGGCGCGACCATCTACGCCGAACTGCTCGGCTACGGCACCACCAACGACGCCCACCACATGACGGCTCCCCGTCCCGACGGCGCTGAGGCGGCTCGGGCCATGACCGACGCGCTCGCCGATGCCGGTCTACCACCGGAGGCCATCGGCTACGTCAACGCTCACGGCTCCTCCACCGTTCTGAACGACCCGACCGAGTGCCGCGCCATCCGCCTGGCCCTTGGTGACCACGCGGACCAGGTGGCTGTCAGCGGCACTAAGGGGCTCCATGCACATGCACTCGGGGCCACCGGGGCCATCGAGACCGCGATTTGCTCCCTTGCCCTCACGCATGGTCACCTACCCGGCACGGCGAACCTGGCGGACCCGGATCCGGCCTGTGACCTTAACGTGATGCCCCCGGGTGGTCGGGATGTCACCGTGCTCTACCTGATGACCAACTCGTTTGGCTTTGGTGGAATCAACGCAAGCCTCGTTCTCGGCGCGGCCGACTGAGGGGCAGGAAAACTGGGCAGCCTCGGCGTCAAATCCACCTCGAAACAGGTTGGCCGCCCGTGGTTCGTCTCGCTCTGGATGCGGGGGCATTTATCTTGCCGGAATCGGTAGGGCGCGCTGCCGCTGTCCTTCTTGTGGCACCAAGGCATCCCTCGGTGCCGAAAGGGGTGGAGATGGGGCGGCGCGGCCGTGCATCGTTCCCGCGTAGCTCGTGCGAAGGGACGTGACGGTCTGATGGATTTGCTCCGTGACACCCTCCAGTACGTGCAGGACAACCCGGAGAAATTCCAGCAGGCGCTCTCAGTGCATCTCCGCTTGAGCGTCTCCTCCCTGGTCCTGGCGATCCTCGTGTTCCTGCCCCTGGGTGTGGTGGCCGCTCGGAGCGCCCGGGTGGGTCCTACACTCCTCGGTGTCGTCGCGGCTGTGCGGGTAATTCCCAGTCTGGCGGTCTTGTTCCTCCTCTACCCGTATCTCAGCGAGATCCGCCGCATGATTCCGTTTCTCCAGCCAACCTACGCTCTGGCGCTGCTGGCGCTGACGGTGCTCGCCGGTCCACCCCTCGTGATCAACACGGACGCCGGCTTACGCAACGTGGACGCCGCGGTACTGGAGAATGCGCGTGGACTTGGCATGAGTCCCGCGCAGGTCTTTTTCCAGGTCCAGTTTCCACTCGCGCTCCCGGTCGTGATCGCGGGGATCCGCACGGCAGCGGTGGAGATTGTCGCCAGCGCGACACTTGCCGCCTTCATCGGCGTGGGTGGGCTAGGTACCTTTATCACCAGCGGCGTCACCCTGCTCGACAACAAGCTGCTGCTAGTCGGGGCGATCCCCGTCACCCTTTTGGCGTTACTGGCGGAGACGGTGCTCGGCACCCTTGAGCGTATCGTGGCTCCGCCGGCC
>JADDPH010000085.1 GCA_016781925.1 Sphaerobacteraceae bacterium
GATCCGTCCGACGAATGGCAGATCGACGAAGGTGTGACCTCCTTCGACTCCTAGATAGGAGCGCCGGTGCCCGTCGCTCTTGGTGAGGCGGCGAGTGGACCAGGCCAGCGTCCGTCGCTCCGAATGGCGACGTGGGGCGGCGGGACACGTGTCCTGCGGTCGCACCAGGAATGGGATGGTGTGTGCCCTCCCTGCAGGACATCGAGCGTTGTTGTCCCTGGTGTCGCCGGCTCCTGACGCGCGTGCTCCTCAACCACGTTCCGTCCTAGCACCTCGCGCTGCCAAAGCGGGATTTCGGGGCATGGCGGAGGTACGTGGCGCCACCTCCGACTGATCTATCTCTGGTGGGGGATGAAAACGCTCAACGCCTGTTGGGATGTCCCCGACAATGCGGATAAGCGCACTTATGCGAAGACGCGGGACGCGGCTCTGAAGGGTGATGCAACTCCGCCGCCCCTCGCGTGGGCCTAAGACGGCTGCACACGAGGTTCGCCCTCATCCCAGAGGCTCATGTCCCTGCGACCGGGACCAGATTTAGCCTTCGGCTTCACGCAGGGTTGTCGCCTTGTTGCTCAGGTGCTCCGCCTGGGAGCCGAGCGCGACCAGGACCACCAGCGCGATCGCCGTGAGGAGAACAGGCATACGTGGTGAGTCCGGCGAAACTCGCACCCCCTGCGATCCGCTGGGTCGTAGCCGTGATCACGTCGTTCCAGGCCAGTGCCGTAACCAACCCTGGCGAAGCCGAGGGCCAAGGCGATCATCGTCTGCAGGCACAGCCGCGCTCACCAGGCGTCCAGCCCTGGTCCAGGTGATCTCAAGCACCCCATGGTTTGCTGTCAATTTGAACGACCAGAATCAAGCACATGGGCTACCGTGGAGCGGCTCGTCTGTCTCCTCATCGCGTCCGCCTAGGATGACAACTGGCCTACACCGGTCAATGCTAGCGGCTTGGACTGGATGCGGCTTCCTGACAGGGAACGGTCGCTTCTGGCAGTGTCGCTCGAAGTCCGAAGAGTCCCGGCCGTGCGCCTGTTTTCACCGGCGCTCTCCCCTGCCCTTTCATGGTTATGTCTACCGCTCACCTGTCGGTCGGGCGGTACTGGAAGTCCGCGGCTCGTGCCGTTCTTTACGACGCATGTCGCGCTCCTCGCCCCTGGTGGGCCGGTGAAGAGAACGATGACCATGTGGTCGGAGGGGCCGGAGATTGCGCATCCCATGGTCTGGATTACCTTGCAGGCTCAGTCAGCGAGTGTGACCTCTCGGTGCCGGGCGACGGCTGCACCGTCCGTGTCGGCAAGCGCAATTGATCCCCTTCCGGTCCACCAAGGTACTAGCATCACCAGCCAGGAGGGGCCGTGCCAGACCCCTGGTCATGCTGAGGGAACGTGAATGGATGGCGCAGAAACCGCACGAGTCGGGTTCATCGGCCTCGGCAAGATGGGCCGACCCATGGCCCTCAACCTGCTACGGGTCGGATTCCCGCTGCTCGTCCATAATCGGTCGCGCAGTGTAGTTCAGGAGTTGGTCGCACGGGGCGCCGTTGCGGCCGGCAGCCCGGAGGAGATCGCGGCCGGCAGCGCGATCGTGCTCACCTGTCTGCCCGATCCCGCCGCGGTCGAGGAGGTGTACCTGAGCGCCGGGGGCTTGGTGGAGTCGGCCAGGGCGGGGCAGATTTTTGTCGACACCAGCACGGTCGGCTTGGGAACGAGCCGGACGGTTGCTGCCGCTCTGGCATCACGCGAGGCACGCTTTCTTGACGCGCCGGTGAGCGGTGGGGTCGACGGCGCAGAGTCGGCCACCCTGACCATTATGGTCGGTGGCGACCGGGAGACGTTCGAGCGTGCCCGCCCGGTCCTTATGGCAATGGGACAGCGGCTCCACCACGTCGGGCCGACCGGCAGCGGCACGGTCGTGAAGCTAGCGAACCAGCTCCTGGTGGGGATCAACGTGGCCGGGGTGGCCGAGGCGATGGTGCTGGGGGTGAAGGCTGGTGCGGACCCGGGTGCGATGCTGGATGTCTTGTCCACCAGCTACGGCGGCAGCAGGATGCTGGAGCGGGTGGTGCCGTTGATGCTGGAGCGTCGGTTTGACGGACGAACCCCGATCGATCTGATTCGCAAGGATCTGGGCCTGATCGCCGACCTGGCAGCGGACCTTGGGGTGCCGATCGCCGAGGGCGAGGCGGCGCGGCGCATCTTTGACGCCGCCAGCGCGGCCAATCTCGGGACGCATGACATGGCCGCGGTGGTGCTGCCACTGGAAGGGAAGGTCGGGGTCGAGGTGGTGACGCCAACGAGGGAGACCGTGGCCCTCCCCTCCCCCACGAAGAGCACGACACCGGGACGCTGAACCCCGCGATCGGAGATGCGGTGGACGAGCACGTAGTGCGTCAGGAGGAGCGCGACCGGCGCCTGGCCATCGAGGAGCGGGTGCATGAAGTGGCCGCGCCGGAGCCCGGCGTGCCAGCAATCGGGTACCGTGCGATCAGCGACTATGCGCTCATTGGTGACGCCCAGAGCGCCGCGCTGGTCGCCAGCGACGGAACGATTGACTGGCTCTGCCTTCCTCACTTTGATAGCCCGGCCGTCCTGTGCCGAATCCTGGATGCGGCGAAGGGCGGCTTCCTCGCTATCCGCCCGTCGAAGTCCACCACGCGAGCCCTCCGGCGCTACCTGCCGGGGTCCGCGGTGCTGGAAACGACGCTGGAGACTGATGATGGATCGCTGCGGGTGACGGATGCGATGCCGCTGGCCGTTGGGGATCCGGGGCCGGTCCTGGACGGGATTTGGGGCGGCAAGGGGCGACATCGGATTGTCCGGCTGCTGGAGGCGGTCGACACGCCGCTCGACGTGACCCTGGAAGCGAAGATCGGGTTTGACTTCGCCGCGACCTCTCCCACCGTCGAGATCGTGCCGGGACAAGGGGCCATCCTCTCCGACGGGAGCGGCGAGCGGTTTCTGGTCCTCGTTTGGTCCGGCACATTGGTGGCGGACACTGACGGCACGCTCACTGGGTCGCTTCAGCTGGATCCCGGCACGCTAGGCGCCTGCGTGCTGGCCTATGAGGAGGAGGTGACGCGGGCGCGGGCGCTGCTGGAGGGGGAGGACTGGGAGAGACAGGTGAGGGACGCGGATGCAAGCTGGCGCGCCTGGTCCGTCGAGTGCCAGGTGGAGGGACCCTATCGTGATGCCCTGCTCCGCTCCGCCCTGACCCTCAAGCTGCTCACCTTCGAGCCCACGGGGGCTTTGGTGGCGGCGCCCACGACCTCGCTGCCGGAAGCGATCGGTGGGGAGCGCAACTGGGACTACCGCTACTGCTGGTTGCGGGATGCGACGTTCACCCTCTACGCGCTCCTTCTGGTCGGGGATCACACGGCGGCCCATGCGTTCTGGCATTGGATCGAGCGGGTCTGCGGGTCCGACGAGGATGCGCCGGAGCGTCTGCAAATCATGTATGGCCTTCACGGCGAGCGAGACCTTCCCGAGCGGACGCTTGACCACCTGTCCGGCTATCGCGACTCCCGACCGGTACGGGTCGGCAATGCCGCGGCCGACCAGCGGCAACTTGACGTCTATGGCGAACTTCTTGACGCGTTCTGGTTCTATCGCCAGCACGCCAGCGCGAACGGGGAGGAGGCGTCTCTTAACCCGCGGGTCTGGCATCTGATGCGCTCGATCGCTGACTACATCTGTGAGATCTGGAGGGAGAAGGATCAGGGGCTTTGGGAGCAGCGGGAGGCGCCCCAGCACTTCGTCCACTCCAAGGTGATGTGCTGGGTCGGGCTCGACCGGGCGGTGCGCCTTGCCCGCAAGACGGATCTTGCCTGCAACACGACCCGTTGGGAGCGGGAACGAGACACGCTGCGGGAGGACATTCTGAAGCATGGGTACAGCGAGACCGCCCGCGCCTTCACCATGTACTACGGCACGGATGAGCTGGACGCGGCGACCCTGCGCATGCCCTTGGTCGGGTTCCTGCCGGCCAACGATCCGCGGATGCGCTCCACCATAGAGCAGGTTCAGGCTCACCTGGGAATCAACGGCCTCGTGATGCGCTACCGCGCGAATGACGGATTAGTCGGGCAAGAAGGCGCCTTCTCCATCTGTACCTTCTGGCTGGTCGACTGCTTGACGGCGCTGGGCCGGATTGAGGAGGCGCAGGCCCTGTTTGAGCGAATGCTCGGCTACGCCAGCGAACTCGGTCTCTTCGCGGAAGAGGTGGATCCGGCCTCAGGCGCCGCTTTAGGCAACTACCCGCAGGCGTTTACCCACCTGGCGCTGATCGATGCGGGGGTTGATCTCAGTGAAGCGCTACAGCGTCACGGCCCGGTTGCCGGCCCGATGCACGACCGGGCAGAGGCCGTCCGGCAGGGAGTGCTCAGCCGCCGAGAAAGATCATGAGGAAGGCGTGGCGCTCAGGGTTGGTGCTCATCCTGTCTTGCCGACGGGAGTGAGGGGCGGCGGACTCTGGCCGGCGTTGGTCAGTGTCGCCCGTCGCATAGCCTGGAGGCCTGATTTCAGCGATAGCCGAGACGATGGGAAGGACGGTGCATGAGCGCTCCGGAAGACGCTTCGATCTTTGATCTCGTCAAGACGTTGACCGAGCTCCCAGGACCGGTGGGGCACGAGGATGCCGTCCAGGACTGGCTCTCGGTGCGTTGGGGCGGATTCGCCCAGGAGGTGCGACGGACGCGGGTGGACAATGTGCTCGCCCGCGTTGGGGGCTCCGGCCGGCGGCTGCTGATCATGGGCCATGCCGATGAGATCTGCCTGATGGTCAAGAGCGTGACGGACGGCGGCCACCTCCACGTGGGACCGTATTACGCCGACACCCTTGGTCACCCGCCGCGCTGGTTTATGCCGGCCAGCCAGCCCGCCCTCGTGTTGACGGCCACTGGTATGGCCGAAGGGATCATTGCCACGGCGAGCGGGCACGTCGTCGGAGGGCGGTCCAGCAAGAAGGAGCAACTGGAGTGGAACGACCTGTTCGTTGAACTCGGCGTCCGCTCGCGGGCGGAGGTGGAGGAGATGGGCATCCACCCGGGTTGCCGGGTGATCTGGAACCCGCCGACGAGGCGGCTCGGGCGGCGGGGCATCGTCGGCAAGGCGATGGACGACCGGGCCGCCCTGGCGATTGCAACGCTAGCGGCTGAGCGCCTCGCCGGACGAGATGACCTGGCGTACGAGGTCTGGCTGGCGTCGACGATCCAGGAAGAGAACGGTCTGATCGGTGCCAGCAGCGTCGTCGACGAGCTGCCAGTCGACATTTGCATCAATCTGGAGGTGGGGCTCACCGGGGACATTCCCGGCCCTGACGAGCGGGACTTCCCGGCCCGTCTAGGCGCTGGCCCGACTCTGGTCTACAAGGACAACTCCTGCCACTACAGCCGGCGACTCACCGATCGCCTGGCCGCTCTTGCCAGGGAGAGAGGTATCCCGATCCAACAGGCCATCTTTCAGAACTTCGGCAGCGATGGAGCATCGATGCTCCGGCGCGGCGTCGAGACCGCGTTGCTCGCCTACCCCACCCGCTACACCCACTCCGCCATCGAGTTTGTGGACGAAGACGACTTGTTGGCGTGCGTGGAGTTGATCGTGGCGTTCGCGACCGCAAAACC
>JADDPH010000106.1 GCA_016781925.1 Sphaerobacteraceae bacterium
GACCGGCATGGCAAACCCTGCAGGCTACGACTGCTGCCACCTCCATTGTTGGGAACCTAGAAGTAGTACCCTCAACAAAGATCACGATCCGGACCGAGTAGCGACCGACGCTTGATCAACGCGGCCGGGTGGCATCAGGAGTTACTGTCGTGACTGTGGTCAACGGGCGCCTGAAGGTCACTTCTTACATGAGAAAAGGAGCTTCTACTCGATGAGCAGGCGTGGACCAAAGGTCGCCTTTGTCGGTGCCGGGAGCACCGTCTTCGCACGGGCGCTGCTGCGTGACCTGTTCACCTTTCCCGAGCTGCACGAGGCATCCATCGCCCTGATGGACATTGACCGTGAGCGGCTTGAAGTCACGGAGCAAGTGGTCCATGGCGTTGCCAAGGCAACCGGAGCGGCCCCAGTGATCGAGGCGACGACAGACCGGCGGCGCGCCCTGGATGGAGCCGACTACGTCATCAACATGATCCAGGTCGGCGGCTACCAGCCTGCCACCATGGTCGACTTCGAGGTTCCGAAGCGGTACGGGTTGCGGCAGACGATCGGCGATACCCTTGGCATCGGCGGGATCATGCGCGCCCTCCGCACCGCCCCGGTGATGTTGGAGATGGCGCGGGACATGAAAGCCTGTTGTCCTGACGCCCTTTTCATGAACTACACCAATCCCATGGCCATGCTGACCTGGGCAATGGGGCGAGCGACCTCCATCAAGACCGTGGGACTCTGCCACAGTGTCCAGGGCACCGCCGCGGAGCTCGCCCGGGTCCTCGACCTTCCCGCTGACGATGTCGACTATCTCTGCGCCGGCATCAACCATATGGCGTTCTACCTGCGGCTTGAGCACGCCGGTCGTGACCTCTATCCGGATCTGCGTCGGGTTCTGGCGGAGGGACCGCCACCCGCCCACGACCGGGTGCGGTTCGAGATGCTCCGCCGGTTCGGCTACTTCGTCACCGAGTCGAGCGAGCACTTCGCCGAATACGTCCCCTGGTTCATCAAGCTGGATCGTCCCGACCTGATCGACGCATTCAATATCCCCCTCGACGAGTATCCTGCGCGCTGCGAGGAGCAAATTGCTGAATGGGAGGAGATGCGGGAAGCCCTCATCACCACTAATCCCGAGGACGAAGCCCGTTACGAAGCAGCACGCTGGGAAAGACTTCCCGGCATGTGGGAGCGCCGCTTGGCGACTGCTGCCCGGGAGGATCCGGTCCGCGCAGCGAGCCTGCGCCAGGAGCGCCTACTGGAGCGGCGACACAAGCTTGATGGGCACTCCGGAGAATACGGATCCTTGATTATCCACAGTATGGAGACTGGCACGCCGAGGGTGATCTACGGCAACGTGATCAACCACGGCCTGATCGACAATTTGCCCGACGGGTGCTGCGTCGAGGTTCCGTGCCTCGTCGATCGCAACGGTATCCAGCCGACCAAGGTCGGCGCGCTGCCGCCCCAGCTCGCGGCGCTCATGCAAACCAACATCAACGTCCAAGCGCTTACGGTAGAAGCGATCCTCTCAGGTAAACGAGAGCATGTTTACCACGCGGCCATGCTGGACCCGCACACGGCCGCCGAGTTGGATCTCGGCCAAATCTGGTCTCTCGTCGACGATCTGATCACGGCGCACGGCGACTGGCTTCCGAACTTCGCTTAGCGACGAGCCTGATGGGGTGTCGCGGCGAAGATTCGGATACTGCGCGGGTGGGCCTTCGACCGCCTCCGGTCGACCCACGGCGCCTACGCGACCTACCCAACCTCGTCGGAAGCCCACCGGCGCGATCGCTCGACCCCGATCTGCCAGGTTGCGATGAGGCGGTCACGCTCGGAGGCGGCCAGGCGAGGCTCGAAGCGGCGGTCCTCCTGCCAGGTGGCGCGAAGGTCGTCGCGGTCTTTCCAGACGCCGACAGCAAGTCCGGCCAGGGCGGCGGCGCCGAGCGCCGTCGTTTCCACGACTCGTGGCCGGACGACGGGCACGCCCAGGATGTCGGCCTGGATCTGGAGCAGGAGGTCATTGGCGGCGGCGCCTCCATCAACGCGCAACTCGGCAAGGGCCACCCCCGAGTCGGCGTGCATCGCATCCAGCACCTCCTTCACCTGGAGGGCGATGGCTTCCAACGTGGCGCGGGCGATGTGGGAAGCGGTGGTGCCACGGGTGATCCCGAGCAGGGTGCCACGGGCGCTCTGGTCCCAATGGGGCGCCCCTAAGCCGGCCAGAGCCGGCACGAAGACGACGCCGCCGCTGTTCGGGACCGAGGCCGCCAGGGTCTCGACCTCGGCCGCCTCTTGGATGATCCCGAGGCCGTCTCGCAGCCACTGGACGGCGGCCCCAGTCACGAAGATCGCCCCCTCAAGCGCGTACTCGATCCGTCCCCCGATCCCTGAAGCGATCGTGGTCAGCAGCCGGTGGGAGGACGCTTGTGCCTCCTCCCCCGTGTGCAACAGGAGGAAACTGCCGGTGCCGTAGGTGTTCTTCGCCTCCCCAGGCTGGAAGCAGACCTGACCGACAAGTGCCGCCTGCTGATCGCCGGCAACACCGGCAACCGGGACAGCCCCGCCAAGGAGGGAAGGATCGGCCTCGAACAGGACGCCGGAGCTGTCTCGCACCTCGGGCAGCATGGCGCGGGGAATGGCGAGGTCGGCAAGGAGGTCGCCGGCCCAGTCCAGGGCTCGGATGTCGTAGAGCATGGTGCGGGAGGCGTTGGTGTAGTCGGTGGCATGGACCTGACCTCCGGAGAGGTGCCAGAGGAGCCAGCTGTCAACCGTGCCGAAGAGGACCTCTCCGGCCTCCGCGCGGCGGCGCATCTCCGGGTCGCGGTCAAGCAGCCAGGCGATCTTGGTGGCGGAGAAGTAGGCATCCGGTACGAGACCGGTGCGGCGCTGGTAGGTCTCGGTCATCCGACGCCGCGCGATCGCCTCGACCAGCGGCGCCGATTGACGGCTTTGCCAGACGATGGCCGGGGCGACCGGCGCGCCGGTGCGGCGGTTCCAGAGGACGGTCGTTTCGCGCTGGTTGGCGATGCCGATCGCGGCCAGGCTCGACGCGGGTGTGCCGGTTTGCTCCAGGACCTCGCGAGTGACCGCCAGGGTTGTCTCCCACAGGCCAGCGGCGTCCTGCTCGACCCAGCCGGGGTGGGGATAGGAGGGCTCAATGGGACGCTGGGCGAGTCCGCGGATGGTTCCCTCGGCGTCGAAGAGGATCGCGCGGCTGGAGGTGGTGCCCTGGTCGATTGCGAGGACTAGCCTTCGGATCGCGTCGGCCATGGGCGCCGTTTCTCCGGTCATGGTCGCAGCATCTGTCCGGCGCCGCATGGGCCGGGCGGCCTATGATACGCCCGCGCGATGAGGGCCGGACCCGAGTCGGACCGACCCTCAGTGTTCGGTTTCCCCTAAGTGTCGGAGCTAGGACCGGTGCTCGGCCTCGAACTCTCGCAGGAAGCCTTCGAACATCCGCTTGTGACTCTGCTCGTCGCGGAGGATGTCGATGACGATGTCCTGGGTGGCGTGGTCAACGCCGTCGGTGGCCTCGATGATGTTGTTGTAGTGGGCGATGGCGCCGTTCTCGGCGTCGATGACACCGCGGATCACGTGGACAAGGTCGGTCTGGACGTCCGGCGGCTGGAGGGATTGCTGCTGGGCCCGGAACTCCATCGAGCCGGGCACCACCCCGTAGAGGTCCTTGATCCGGCGGGCGAAGAGCTGGGCGTGGCCGAGCTCCTCCTGGATGTCCTGCTCCAGGGCCTCGGAGATCTCCCGGCCGCGGACGCCGTCGGGGTTGACGGAGTTGGCGACGTAGCTCATCACCGTCTCCATCTCCATCCAGTAGGCCTGCTTGAGCAGTTCGACGATCTCGTCGCGCTTCTCGCGGCTCCCTTCGTCCAGAATGTCAGGGGCTTGGCGTTTTGTGGCCATGGTTTCTCCCATAAGGTGATGCGCGACCCAGAGGCATCGCGCTGCGACTCAGCGGGAGAGTTCGCAAACTCTGGACCAGGAGCGGGCCCCCGTCGGCTCGTCAGGAGGAGCGCCGCCACAGCCCCGGTTACTCGCCCTCCGGCCCGCCGCCGGTGCCACCGGTCATGGCGAGGGCGAAGTAGCGGGCGTCCGGGTGGGTAACGACGAGGGCGGCGGTGGTCTGCTCCGGCTCGAACTGGAAGCCCTCGGTGACGCGGACGCCGATCGCGGCGGCGTCGAGGAGTTTTTCGACCAGAAGATGTTGCTCCAGATCGGGGCAGGAGGGGTAGCCCCAGGAGTAGCGCTTGCCCTGCTCCTCGCCGATGCCCAACTCGCGGCGGATCCGCTGGTGGACGTATTCGGCGAGCCCCTCGGCGCTCTGGACACCCAAGCCGTGGGAGTAGAAGCTGGCCGCGTACTCGCCGGCCGCCTGCAATTGCTCGGTGCGCTTCGTGGCCTCCTCGCCGACGGTGACGAGCTGGAAGACGGCGACATCCCGCTTGCCCGAGGAGACGGGCAGGTAGTAGTCGGCAAGGCAGAGGCGATCGCGGCGGGGCTGGCGCGGGAAGGGGAAGCGGGCGATCTCCCGCTCCGCCTCGTCGGGGCTGTAGACGACCAGGTCGTTGCCCTCGCTGTTGGCCGGGAAGTAGCCATAGCGGACGCGGGGCTTGAGCCAGCCGGTCTGCTCTGCCTCCGCCTGCATCTCCTTCAGGCGGGGCAGGAATTCGTCTCGCTGGAGGGCTTCCCAGGCCTCGTCCTTGACGCCTTTGCCGCCCCAGTGGAGGCGGAAGAGGGTCTTCAGGTCCAGGTGAGGCCAGAGATCTGCCAGCGAGATGTCCGCCATCTCCCGCACGCCCCAGAAGGGAGGGGAAGGCGGGTCGACGGGGCGGACGGTGGCGCCCTCGGTGGAGGAGGCCTCGCCGGGGACGCTGAAGGCTTCCCGTCCGGGGCGGCTGAGGGCGCGGCGGGCGGTTTCAACCGTGGTTTCGAGGAGATCTTGGCGGGCCTCGGGCGTGATGATGCGGTCCATGAGCGAGAGCCCCTCGAAGGCGTCCTTGGCGTAGAAGACGCCGGAGGCGTAGGGGGTGGACTCGTCGACGAAGAGGGTCCGCTGGGCGTAGGCGCGGTTGATGGCTGCGCCGCCGATGATCACCGGGAACCGGTGCCCGGCGTGGTGAAGCTCCTTGACGCAGAGGGGCATCTGCTTGGAGGTGCTGACCAGCAGGGCCGAGAGGCCGATGGCGGTGGCGTCCACCTCGACCGCCTTGTCAATGATGCGGGAGATGGGGACCTGCTTGCCGAGGTCGTGGACGGTGTAGCCGTTGTTGGTCAGGATCGTGTTGACCAGGTTCTTGCCGATGTCGTGGACGTCGCCGAAGACGGTGGCGAGGACGACCGTGCCCTTGGTGGTCCCCTCCTGCTTCTCCAGGTAGGTCTCCACGCGACCGACCGCCTTCTTCATGACCTCTGCGGACTGGAGGACGAAGGGCAGGATCAACTCGCCGGCGCCGAACTTGTCGCCGACCTCCTTCATCGCCGGGAGGAGAACGCTGTTGAGCACCTCGACGGCGTCGCCGGAGTCGGCGACGGCAAGGTCGATCTGCTCCTCGACCCCTTCCTTCTTGCGGTGCAGGATCTGGT
>JADDPH010000024.1:0-146 GCA_016781925.1 Sphaerobacteraceae bacterium
ACGGGCCGTCCCGCCAGCTGCGCAATGCGCGCCTCGGTCGCCGTCAGGGCCGCCGCGCCGGGAACGCGCATTGGCGGCGTGGCGAGCAGGGCCAGGAGCGCCGCCGCCAGCGCCCCGCGCGGCGCCACGGCCAGCGCCGCCCGGTC
>JADDPH010000024.1:281-3140 GCA_016781925.1 Sphaerobacteraceae bacterium
GGCGAGCACGGCGGCGAGCGCCTCGTCGTCCAGACGATCGAGGAGGCCTGCCGTCACGGCAATCCGCGGCCGAAGCAAGCCGTAGCAGAACGCCGCCGGCAGCGCGTGCTCGAGATAGGTGAGCCGGTTGGACAGCCCGAGCGTCGCCCCGGCGGCAGAGAGCCGAAGCGGGAGGGGGGCCGCTTGGCGGCGCAGGGTGCGGTTGAAGCGGAGGGTGCCCATGAGCTGGACCGCCCCGGCCCGGGCGCCGTTGCCTAGGGCGAGCGCGGCGAGGATCAGCAGCAGCGCGAGGGGAAGCGGCGGCATGTGGTTGGTCAGCTGGGCGAGGGGCGGATACGCGGCGCACACCGCCCGGTAGCCGTGGGCGACGGGGACGAGGAGGGCGGGGACGGCCGCCAGCAGCAGCACGACCATACTCGTGACAACGGTGACCGGCCAGGGGCAGGCGCGGAGCCGCCGGATGACCTCGTGTCTGCGGAGCATCAGCGATCTCCCCTGCGCTCGCGGACCAGCCGCTCCAACTCATCAAGGTAGGCCGGATCGACCTCCTCGGCCGCGCGAACAAGTTGGGCCAGGGCGTGCCGGCCGAAGTCCCCCACCAGTCCGCTGGCCACGCTGGCCGAGACCCGCGCGAGAAAGGCCTCGCGGCTCTCCGCGGCCCGGTAGCGGAAGGCACGCTCGGCGGTGCCTTCGCGGAGGAGGAGGCCCTTCTCGACGAGGCGATTGGCAACGGTCATCACCGTCTTGTAGTGGGAGCCGTCGCCGAGGCTGGTGTGGATCTCCTTGCCGGTCGGCGACCCGAGCCGCCAGACGGCCTCCATGATCCGGGCCTCCAACTCGCCCAAGACCCGGGTGAGGCCGCTGCCCTCCAGGTTGAATCGATGAATGTCCACCCCAGCTTCCCCACGACGCCTGATCGCCCGAACGAACCTGACCGGCACCGTAAGCGCGCTTACAGCGCGACGGCAGTGTATCTTACATAGTGTAGGCTATCTCCGCGGGGGGAGGGTGGCCGCGCACGGCGAGAACGCAAGGAGGAAGGGGTCGGTGTTGCAGCACGCGACCACGATGGGCCGTCGGATGGCAGTCCTTGTGCGGGTGGCCGCGATCGCCGGGATCGTGGCGCTGGTCTTCCCGCTCATCCCGAGCCCGGCGTCTGCCCAGGACCGAGCCTCTTCGGAGGAGTGGGCGCCGCCGACCCGGGTCTACGTTCCCGAAACCGGGCACACCGTCGACGGTCTCTTCCTGGACCTCTGGCGCAATGGCGGCGGGGTCTGGGCCTTCGGCAACCCGATCACCCCGGAGATCACCCTTCCCAACGGGCACATCGTTCAGTACTACGGCTACGCCCGCTTCGAATACTGGCCGGAAGGGGACGCGAACGGCAACCTCGTCCGCCTCGGGGACATCGGCCGGGAGTTGCGACCGGTCACCGTGCCCCGGACGATGCTCGGGTTCAAGGGCGCCAACGCGAAGGATTCGCGCGCGGCCAGCGAGGCGATGGCGATGGCCAAGGCCTGGTTGCCGCTGGACGCGCAGCGGGTCCGTCCGGACTCCGCCGACTGGCGGTTCGTGCCCGAAACCGGGCACAGCGTCGCCACGGGGTTCAAGGACTTTTGGGAGCGCACGGGCGAGGCCGGCTACCTGGGCAATCCGGTGACCGAGGAGTACACGATCGCCGGCGTGACCTACCAGGTCTTCGAGCGCGGTCAGCTCGCCTGGGAGCCCGGCACCGATCCCTCCATGATGCCGGTCGGGAAGATGCTCGCCGAGCGCTATGGCCTGGACCAGGGCGCGGTCGCGCAGGGCAACGTGCCGGCCTACAGCGAGGACCTCTTCATCCCGCCCCCGCCGCCGGTCAAGGAGGAGGATCTCGGCACCGCCCCACCCCCACCGCCCGGGGCCAAGCAGTCGATCGTGGTCTCGCTGAGCCAGCAGCGGATGTGGGCCTACAAGGGCGAGGACGTCGTCTTGAGCTCGTTGGTGAGCACCGGCAAGGAGCGGTTCGAGACGCCGCCCGGCACCTACCAGATCCTGGTCAAGAAGGAGATCGAGGACATGGAGGGCCTGATCGGCGGCGAGTACTACGACGTGCCCCAGGTCCCGGACGTGATGTATTTCACCGACGTCGGCCACGCCTTCCACGGGGCCTACTGGCACAACGACTTCGGCACGCCGCGCAGCCACGGCTGCGTCAACTTGCCGCTGGACGTCGCGGCCTGGCTCTACGACTGGACGCCGCTCGGCACCACGGTGGTCGTCGTTCCGTAAAGGAGGGAGCCGGCAGAACGGTGCGCCAGCCGGATTCGGCCCTTGGAGGTCTTCTGTGGACGATCGAGCACGTTACCCCAGCCGCGTTCGGTCCCGTGCCCGTCTCACGCGGCGGGAAACCCTCCGTCGTGGTGCTGGCGCCGCACTCGGGCTCGGCTTGGTGCCGCTCGCGCCGAGACAAGGGACGGCGCACGGGGAGACCGTCCAACCCAGCAACAACTTCGCCAACGTCTCCTTGCCCCCAGACCTGGGACAGGCCGAGCAGGAGGTCTACGTCGAGGCCACCGGGCACACCCTGCGCGGCACCTTCCTCGACTACTGGCGGGCCAACGGCGCCGCTTCGGTCTACGGCCACCCGATCTCGGAGCCCTTTGCGGCCGCCGACGGCTCCTACAGCCAGGCCTTCGAGAACGCCGTCTTCCAGTACCGGCCGGAGTACCTCCACACCGAGGATCCGATCGTCCGTTTGATGCCGATCGGTCGGACCGCACTCGATGCACAGAGTGGGGGACTCCGCAATGACGGCCGCCGGGGGGCCGGCGGCGGCGACCGCCGCGACCTCGCGTCCCGGCCGCTGGACCCGAAGGG
>JADDPH010000024.1:3187-5200 GCA_016781925.1 Sphaerobacteraceae bacterium
CGACGGGGCACACCATCTCCGGTGACATCCTGGCGTGGTACGACTTCAACGAAGGTCCGTTCTACCTTGGCTACCCCCTGAGCGAGCCGTTCGCCGAGCGCGGGCAGATCCTCCAGTACTTCGAGGGCGGGCTTGTGACGGTTGGCGGGGATGGGATCGCCCTCGCGCCGTTGGCGGTGGAGCTGGCGCCCAGATTGGGTATTGAGACCAAGCCGGTGGAACGGGGCGAGCGACCACTCTTCGACGAGCTGTTGTTCTGGATGACCGACAACCCCAACCCCCTGGGCGACCCCTACGCGCCGGGTGCCAAGTGGATCGAGGTGAGCATCTCCCAGCAGACGCTCTGGGCGTACCAGGGCGACACACTGATGTCGACCACCCTCGTCAGCACCGGGCTCGACCCCAACCTGACGGAGCAGGGGCTCTTCCGCATCCGGCTCAAGTACCCGAAGCAGGATTTGGGAGGGTTCACCGACGCCACGGGTGAGGTCCTTGGCTTCGGGGACGCGCCCCCGGGCACGGTTCCCTACGAGGTCAAGGATGTGCCGCACGTGATGTATTTCAACTTGGATGCGGAGGCGCTGCACGGGACCTACTGGCACAACAACTTTGGCCAGAAGATGAGTCACGGCTGCGTCAACCTGCCGCTCGACGTGGCCAAGTGGATGTACGGCTGGGCGCCCCTGGGGACGGGGGTTTGGGTCCACGAGTAGATGTCGTCGATCCTCGCGGGGGAGACAAGAGCGACGCAAACGCGAGGAGCGGGAACGGATGGAGACGATGGCGGATCGGGGAACGATGGCGCGGACGCTCGTGGTTCTGGTCGCCCTGGTTGTCGCGATGGGGTCGGGCCGGGCGTGGGCGACCGCGCCGATCACCTCGACCCAGGTGGGAGAGATGCCGACGACCGGCGGGATGCGCCCCGGTCCGGTCGGTCTCACCCCCCCGACCACCGCCTTCACCCGCGGTGTCCTCCCCTCCGCGATCCGGATCGACAAGGCCGAGGTGGACGCCGAGGTGGAGACGGTCGAGATCGTCGACGGGGTGATGCAGAACCCCACCGGCCCCTGGGTCGTCTCCTGGTACAAGGAGACCGCCCGCCTGGGCGAGGACGACAACACCGTCATGGCCGGCCACGTCGACTACTGGGACGTCGGCCCCGCCGTCTTCTACAACCTGAAGGACCTGGCCCAAGGCGACGAGATCCAGGTGACCGGCGAGGACGGCACGGTCTACACCTACCAGGTGGAGTGGATCCAAACCTACTCCGTCGCCGAATTGACCACCGAACAGATCCAGGAGATCGTCGGCCCCACGGATGCACCAGCCCTGACCCTGATCACCTGCGGCGGCGAGTTCGACTACGCCACTGGCGAGTACCTCTCCCGCATGGTCGTCCGCGCCGAGCGCACGGGCTAACCCTCACGCGCATCGATCACCGCGGGACCAACCAAGAAGTCCCACCGTCGTCGCTGCGGTAGACGCCGCCACCGTCGGCGACGAAGAGCACGCGGTTGGGGTCGGATGGGGCGACGGCGAGGGCAAGCGCCGGAACGCCGGCCGGTCCGACCACCGCCCACCTCGCCCCACCGTCGGTGCTCTTGGCGAGCCCGCTCGACGTACCGGCGTAGAGGGTCTCGGGTGCGGCCGCCGGGATCGCGAGGCTCATCACCCCACCGTCTGGCTGCCCTGGCAACCGCTCCCAGGTGGCGCCTCCATCACGGGTGACGACGATCCCGGCCTCCGTTGCCGCGTAGAGACCGGTGCTGCTTGCGGCGAGGGCGAGGTGCATCCCTCCACCAGGAGGTGATGTCGGCAGCGGTGCCCAGGTCGTTCCACCATCGGACGAGGCGAAGAGGCCCACCCCGGCCACCAGCGCGAAGAGGCGCCGCGAATCGTTGGGGTCCTGGGCGAAGGCGTGGAGGTCGGTGCCGGGCAGATTGTGCTTGACGGGCTGCCAGCTCTGGCCGCTGTCCTGGCTGACCTGGAAGACGTTGTGACCGGCGGCGTAGA
>JADDPH010000018.1 GCA_016781925.1 Sphaerobacteraceae bacterium
ATCGACTGGAAGGTGCGGGTGCCCCTACCCAAGCTGCCGCAGCGGCTCTTCCCGATTCCTCTCGGACGCGGACCTGGTCGCGCTCTTCCAGAGCAAGCCACTGACGGGCAAGAGCGAGTACGCCGTCCGCAACCGTGCCATCCTCTCCCTGCTGCTCGACACCGGCATCCGGCTGGGCGAGCTCGCCCGCCTCACCCCCCAGGAGGTGGTGCAGGGCCAGTACCTGCGGGTGATCGGCAAGGGGGACAAGCAGCGGATCGTGCCCTTCCAGCGTGAATCGGGGAAGCTCCTCGCCGACTGGCTGAAGCTGCGCGCGAGCCTGGGGGCGCGCGAGACCGACCCCCTCTTCCTGCTCACCTACGCCGGGATCGTCACCCTGGTGCGCAGGCTCAAAGCGGAGACAGGCATCGACGTCTTCCCCCACAAGGTCCGGCACACGGCGGCCACCAAGCTCGTCGTCGCTGGCGTCGACCTGCATTCGGTGAAGGAGCTCTTGGGACACACCCAGATCACGACCACCGAGGCGTATTTGTCCCTGGCCAAGGAGGACTTGCGCGACAAGCACGCCACCGGCAGCCCGTTCGCCGCGATCGCGGCGCAGCTGCCGCAGATGCAGGAGAAGCCGAAGCGCCGTCGGCTGCGCCATGAATAAGGAGCGAGAGACACGACGAGGCCGCCTGAAGACTCAGGTCGGCCTCATTTTCATAGGGAAGGGAGCGGGGTAGCCGGCAGGGTTTACGGGGTCAGGACGACTAAGGACGCCGCCTGATGATCCACGGCCTACCTATTTGAAGGCTCCAGGGCATCCTCCAGCGCCGCCGCCAGGAGGGCCGGGAACGCATTGACCATGCGTTCCTTGTCCTTCCGGTAGCGCTCGGGGCAGGAGACCAACGCCAGGGCGACGGCGACGAGCACGCGTCGGCTGGGGTTGCGCTTCTCCCCCGAGAAGAGGCGGCGGATGTACGATCGGTCGAGTCCGGTGAACTCGGCGATATACTCCTCCGACACGCCCCAGCGCCGGGCCAGATCACGGAGAGTGCGTGCCAGTTCGTTCATGAGAAACTCCTGTGACGACGGCCCGAAGAGCGTGCGCCCTTCTCTGCCGTGCCCAGAACGTTTCTCCCGACACCCTCCTGGCTGCTGGCATCCCGCGGCGGCATCCCCCGCTCGGGATCATTCTACTCGATCGCGGGTCCAGCAGGCCCGGTCCACCAGACTCTTCACCAGCCGAACACTTTCTGTACTCATACCTGGAAGGAGAGATCTCCTGTCGGCTGACTGCCGCCCTTCTGGTCGGACGCGCGTCATGGTCTCCGGGGGCGCCTGGCTATTGTGCGTGCCCCCGGCATCGCCCACCGAGCGGCCAGCCGCCCGATGCTTACGGCCTGGTGTGAGGCGGCGCCCGCGCAACTCCTCGGGTGTGTCGCAAGGATGGCTGATCGGGCCTGTGGCGGGGCGCGCTTGGGGTCCGCGAAGGGGGGAGGGGCAGTCAGCCACCCCTATTGTATGCCATCGCGTCGTCGCGTAGGGAGCGGGATTGCGCTAAGAGAGGGCGTGAGTGGATAATTGATGTCGCGAAACCTCTGATAACCGCCGTTGGTCGGGCGGTCGCCGCAGCACTCCTACCCCCTGGTGTGGACCATCGCGCGGGAGGACCACGATGCGCCCTACTGATGAGGAGGGATTCCCCTACAGCGCCGTCTATGCCGGGCGGCGTCGTGAGGATTTCCACGAGGTCTTCGAGAAGCGGCCGGGTCCGATTCGGCGGATGACGAAAAGGCTCGGTCGATGGCAGGCCAGGGCGATCCTCCTCTTATCTATCTTGTCCTTCATCATCCTTTTCCTGATCGGCAAGGGCGTCGTCGAGCGATGGGGAAGCATCACGCCCGAGCAGTCGATCAGGGAGGGCTGCTGCACCATCACGGTGAGGGTCATGTTCACCGATGGCGACCCAGCCTTCGGTGGATCATACACCGTGGAGACGCAGGCAGGGAGGCACCCGCGAACGACCACGGGAAGCTGGTCGGACGGGAAGATACAGATTCTGGTCGGGCGGGACTGGGTTGGCCGGGTGCGGGTGGATTCCAGCTGGGAGTGTCGGAAGACGAGCGGGATATTCGGGACGAAGTTGGTGGATCACGACACCGTCCGATGGACGGATCTGACCGGCGGCCCGTATGGGACCGACGAACGCATGATTCGCATCGACCCCGGCTGCCGGTAGACAAAGAGGAGCAAGTGATGTCGAGAAACGGCGCACGACCGTCCGATGGCCCGATCGATCCGACACAGCTCCTCCTCGCGCGCGACGCGGGATGGGCCGTCGAGCATACCCTGGATGATCCCCGCTACCTGGCACGACTACTGACCGGCAACTTCGATCTGCTCGGAGATGACTGGTTGCATGAGTGGGCGCGGTGGGCCTACGTCTCGATCGATGCGCGATATCCCGACGACCCGGGCGACATTTGGGATTGGAATGGCGTGCAGCGACGGTTGAAGAAGGCGCAGCTCCGGCGAGCGCTGGCCGCGGCCTTCAAGGACCTCCACCTGATAGTCCTTGACGCGACGAAGCGGGCGCGGCTGGCGTTGATCGAGAAGCAGCTCGCGGTCATCGAGACGGCCGCCTATCAGGCCCGCCGCCCGCTCGTGCGGCAACAGGCCGAGGACGCGGCGGCTGACGCTCGGCTCGCCGCCGAGATGACGATTGAGCAGGTACAGGCAACGGACCCCGTGTTGCAGGGCGACCTCGCTCGTGCAGAGCAGCGGCAGCGGGAGACCGTCGAGCTGCGCCGCCTGGATCAGCCCCACGAGATCAAGAAGGCCAGAATCGAGGCGCAACACAAGCAGCGGGAAAGGCGGTACCAGGCGCGAGAGCGAGATAAGGACCGCGCCCATGAGATCGACCTTAAGAAGCTTGAGGCACAACTGGAGGAGGCAAGGGGCAAAGCGAAGGAACCGCTCGAGCTACAGAAGATCATGTGGGGTGTTTTCAAGGATTTCGGCCTGTTCCAGCAGAGGCTTCTCGACGCCGCGATCCGCAATCCCGCACTCCAGGATCGCTACGCGACGATGGGCCACGGCATCTCCCAGATGCAACTGAAAGTTCGCGACGCGTTGCAGGGGATTATGACCGGGACACTCGATGAGGCAGCACGCCAGAGACTGGTCGACGAGACCATCAAGATGTATGGTGACGAGATGAGCAAATACTTCGATGATGTGCGTCGTGGCTAAGATTGCTCTCGGCTATAAGCCGGTCACAGACTTCTACAAACTTCTCGCCGGTGTCGGGGAGGATTATCTCGCCGTCGACGCTGACGATCTTCGGAGCGTCCATATCCTTGGCGCTCCGGGGTATGGCAAGAGTACCGATCTCGGCAACCTGGCCGAGCAGTGCGCCGCCGCCGACGAGGGGGTGCTGCTCATCGACCCGCACGGGGACCTCGCCGAGGAAGTGGTCAAGCGCACCCGGCACTTCGACCGCCTGATCTACGTCGCCCCGGCAGCGCTGGAGGAGCGGTACTGGGGCCTCAACCCCTTCGAGTTCGACCGGACGCAGCGACATCTCAACGAAATCTGCGTCAATAACGTCGTCGGTCTCTTCCAGCGCATCGGCGCCTATGACCCCGGCGTCATGGCGACGATCAACAAGGTGCTGCGCCAGGCTACCCGGCTCGCGCTCGCTCACAAGGAGCCGACGCTACTGGACCTGTACCAAATCATCCGTGACGAGGAATTTCGTCGCCAGCTGATGCGTCGCCCGCATGTCCACCCCACAGCCTACGACTACTGGCAGGACTTCAATCAATTGAGCCCTCGCGACAGGCGTGGCGAAACGAGCTCGACCATGTCCCGTCTGCTGGACTTGCTCGACGCCGATCAGGTGAACCGCACGGTCGGCCAATACCATGCCACGCTTCGGATCAAGGACTGGCTCAATGCCGGCCACCTCATCGTCGTCAATCTGGGGCGCAGCGGCGAGCGCACCCTTGACGACCACACCGGCCGGATGATCGGCAACCTCATCCTCGCCCAGGTCATCCAGGACACGAAGATGCGCACCCTCGACGAGCGGCAGCGGCGCTGGCGCATCATCGTCGATGAGTTCCATCGCCTGGCGCCCCTGCCTTTTGCTGACCTCATCACCGACGGGCGCAAGTACAACGTCTTCCCGATCATCGCCCACCAGACCTGGAGCCAGATCAAGACGCGGGAGACCGAGGTCCTCTATTCGGCCGCGCAGATGGCCTCGGTCTCGATCGAGTTGCGCGCCTCCCGCGCTGATCGGCTCATCCACGCCGCCCACGCCGGCCAGGACACCGCCGACGAGTTGCGCGAACTGGAGCGCTACACGGCCAAGGTCGAGCTCGCGGTAGGTCCACGGGGCACTGTCCAACGGCATACGCTTCGGTTATTACCCTGGTGGGGCGACGAGAGCGACGGGCAGCTCGCTCGCGCCCTCGCCCGCCAGGAGGAGATGACGTTACCGAAGGGTAAGGTCCCGAATCTCTGGGAGCGCATCAAGCGGTTGCCCGAGGATGGGACAATAAAAGGCGATGGACAGCAGCGTCAATCCCAAGCACAACGGGGGAAAGGCACACCGCCCGCACCGCGGTCGGATTCACTTCAACAAGGAGCTAGCCGTCTCGTACCCGATGGAGATGATCCAGCAGGGGATGGCGGCGCTGATGGCGCTGGACCAGTACCGCTTCCTCAGCAGCGCCCAAATCGCCCGCCTCTTGTTTCTGGGCCAACCCAACCTCAAGGGCCAAACCCGCTCGGCCGGCGCCGCCCAAAAGGCGGCCAACGAGATGTGCCTCCGGCGCCTGAAAGACCGTGAACTCGTCGCGTGCTTGCCGGTCTTCCGGCACACGTCTGCGGGTACCTTCGTCCGGGGCGAGGTCAACGTCCTGACCGCCAAGGGTGCGCAGCTGGTGCGCGAGCACTACGCCGCGGCCGGCTACGACCCGGAGGCGCTCCGCTGGAGCCCCAAGATCCGCGAATACGCCAACCAGACGATCGACCACGAGCTGGCGATCAACGACGTGGCGATCGCCGCCGTCACCGCCGCGCGCACCGCCGGCATCGCCTTGCACGACTGGCATGATGACCAGCAGCTGCACAGCCTGAAGGCGAGTGGGCGCGTCCGCTTCGGCGACTTCACGCCCGACGGCTTCTTCATCCTGGAGACGCCGCGGAAGCGGCAGCCCTACTTCATCGAGGTCGACCGCGGCACCGAGAGCGTGACCGGCCGGGCGCCCAACACCTGGCAGCGGAAGATCGAGCGGTACGGCGCGTACCTCAAAGAGCGCTACCGCGACGATCCGTACTTCGCCGACCTGCCCGCCCCGCTGGTCCTGACAGTCACGACCGGCCCCGAGCGGCTGGGCAACCTCCTCGACGCCGCTAAGCACATCGTCGTAAGTCTGGCAGCGTTTCCGGTGCCAGGAAGGA
>JADDPH010000001.1 GCA_016781925.1 Sphaerobacteraceae bacterium
CAATCCCTGCATCCCGGTTGACATTGTCTGCCAACGTGAGCCCGTGCCTAGAGCGATGGGGTGCTCACCCGGGTCTGGCCGCGGGCTTGCAACCGATCGCGGTCGATGCCCAGATTACCCCTGAGCTCGATCACGGCCTCTCGGCATTAGCCCGCGCGGCCCGCGCCGGCGATCTCGACGCTCGCAACGCCCTCTACTCGGTGCTGGAAGGTAAGATCCGCCGCTTTGTGCGGCGCTATCGCGGAGGCTCGTGGGCCGGGCACCGAAGCTGGGACGACGACGACCTTGCCCAGGAAGCCTTTCTGGTCTTCGTCGACCTGGTTACCGAGTGGACGGGGGAAGGCTCTTTCACGCCCTACTTCCTCGCCTACTTCCCCTGGCGGCTGCGGGATGCCGTCCGCCGCCTCAACGGCGCGCGCCCCTTCGGTCAAGTCGCCTGGCCGGCGCACGATCTCCTCTCTGACGGCACAGCCGCCACGGGAGCGGCGATTGCCCTCCTGGAGTCGCTTGCCGCCGGCCTTCCCGCGACCAGCCGCGCCATTCTGCTCTGGCACGTCCGAGACGGTGAGCGCTTTGGTGCGATCGCCACGCGCCTAGGGATCAGCCGCCGCACGGTTCACCGCCACTGGGAAGCCACGCTCGAAGACCTCCGCCGCTCTCTCCGAGCCACGTCCGGCCCGGTGACCTAACCTCCCTGGTTCACAAGTTGGTGACCCTCAGGGTCAGCGCGAGGACCACTGCCGGCCTTGACACCTGTATCGAGGGCGATCGTTGCCTGCCGGCAAGGTCGAGTGCGACTCCAACTTCCGATGCTATACTTCGGGAAGTAATATGAGGGACCGGGCGGCACGGATCGCCCTCATCACGCCCGCTACCAGCGAACTACGACCCCAGCCCGGGGCAAGAGGACGATCCGATGGCAAGCACGACTGTCTCCGGTCAGGCAGCAATGGCCTCGGCGGATGGCAATCTTCCCGCCGCCGCCGATATTCGACCGAACGTGATCGCCGCACTCGGTGGCACGCCGGTCATCCGGCTGAACTCGGTGACGAAAGGGATTCGGACCCCCGTTGCTGCGAAGCTGGAGATGCTCAACCCCGGTGGCTCGGTCAAGGACCGGATCGGGATCCGGATGATCGAGGAAGCGGAGCGCAAGGGCTGGCTCAGGCCCGGCGGCACGATTGTGGAGCCAACCTCCGGCAACACCGGCGTCGGGCTGGCGATGGCCGCCTGCGTCAAGGGCTACCGTTGCATCTTCGTAATGCCGGACAAAGTCGCGTCGGAGAAGGTGGCGCTGCTGCGCGCCTACGGCGCTGAGGTGGTGATTACCCCGACCGCGGTCGAGCGGGACTCCCCGGAGAGCTACTACTCCGTCGCCGACCGCCTGACCCGCGAGGTGCCGAAGGCGTTTCAGCCAAACCAGTACTTCAACCCCATGAACCCTCGCACCCACTACGAGAGCACCGGCCCGGAGCTGTGGCGTCAGACGGCCGGCAAGATCACCCACTTTGTGGCGGGCGTCGGCACCGGCGGCACCATCTCCGGCATCGGGCGCTACCTGAAGGAGCAGAACCCGGCGATCCAGGTGATCGGCGCGGACCCGGAAGGCAGCATCTACACCACCCCGGACAACATCCACACCTACAAGGTGGAGGGCGTCGGCGAAGACTTCTGGCCGGGCACCTTCGACCGCTCGCTGGTCGACCGCTTTATCCAGGTCAGCGACAAGGACAGCTTCATCACCACCCGTCGGTTGGCCCGGGAAGAGGGGCTGCTCGTCGGTGGATCCTGTGGCTTGGCTGTGTGGGCGGCGGTGGAAGCGGCTAAGGAGATTGACGACCCTGACGCGTTGATGGTGGTGCTGCTGCCTGACAGCGGGCGCGGCTATCTCTCCAAGATTTACAACGACGATTGGATGCGTGAGAACGGCTTCCTCTCCCGCTTCAGCGAGCCCTCCCGGATGGCCAACTTGGTCGCGGAGCGCAAGGGCGACGTGCCAAAGGTGGTCGCCGTCGAGTGCGACGACACGGTCGAGCACGCCATCGACCTGCTGCGGGAGCACAACATCAGCCAGCTCCCGGTGGTCCGCGATGGCGCCTCTACTGTCACGCCGGACGGCGCGGGCCAGCCCGGTTCTCGCCCCGGCGCGATCGAGGTCCATGCCGTCGTTGGCTCCATTCAGGAGCGGACCCTGCTCGACCGGGTCTTCCGGACGCCGGAGGTCCTGGGCTCGAAGGTGAGCACGGTGATGGACGGTCCGTTCAGCCTGGTCGATGCCGAGGAGCCGCTGGAGCGCGTCTTCCCGCTCCTGGGCGACGCCTCGCCCGCCGTTCTGGTCCAGAACGAGGGCGTGCTCACTGCCGTGGTAACCCGTGCCGACCTCCTGGAGTTCGTCGCTCACCACCGGAAGGACTCGCGTTCGTGAGGGAGCGCGAGCGGATTGTCACGGACGGACCAGATCGTCCGTGAGCTTGATCGCGCTCGGGACGCGGAGACTCGCTGGAAATCCTGCGCTTACCGCCGAACGGCGATCGAACACTGATGAGACCTCGAGGTCGAGGATTCGTCCAAGAGAGACCTTTCAGGAGGAGACAGGCGAACTGAGACCGCCTGTCCCGCCTACCATGGCGAAGGAGTAGCCGAGCATGACCGGAACCGATTGGGACGCCGCCGAGTTCGAGACCCGCGCGATCCACGCCGGGCAGGACCCAGACCCGACGACGGGCGCGGTGATCACCCCGATCTACCAGACCAGCACCTACGTCCAGGAGGCGGTCGGCGTCCATAAGGGCTTCGAGTACTCCCGGACGGACAACCCGACCCGGAGTGCTCTCCATGCCGTGCTCGCCTCGCTGGAGGGCGGAGCCTGGGCGCTCGCCTACGCCAGTGGGCTGGCCGCCACCCAGAACCTGATGCAGTACCTGCTCCGCCCGGGCGATCACGTCCTGCTCTCGGACGATGCCTACGGCGGCACCTACCGCCTGATGGCGAAGGTGATCAGCAACTACGGCATCGACTTCTCCCTGGTTGACATGAGTGACCTGGAGGCCGTGCGGGCGGCGCTCCGGCCGGAGACGAAACTGGTCTGGGTGGAGACGCCCACCAATCCCTACCTCAAGGTCGTCGACATCCGCGGCGTCGCGGATCTGCTGGCCGACCACCCGGCCCGCCTCGTGGTGGACAACACTTTCGCCTCCCCGTACCTCCAGCAACCGCTGGCTCACGGGGCCGATCTGGTGCTTCACAGCACCACCAAGTACATCGGCGGCCACTCGGACGTCGTCGGCGGCGCCGTGATTGGCAACGAGCCGGATGTCTTCGAATCCCTCAAGTTCCACCAGAACGCCGCTGGCGCCGTGCCGGGTCCCTTCGATTGCTGGCTGACCCTGCGAGGGATCAAAACGTTAGGGGTGCGGATGGATCGCCACAGCGCGAACGCCCGCGCGGTGGCCACCTTTCTTCAGAACCACGAGGCGGTCGACCGGGTCTTCTATCCCGGGCTGCCAGGTCACCCTGGGCACGAGATCGCCGCGCGCCAGATGCGGGACTTCTCCGGGATGGTGGCCTTCACGACACGCGGTGGCTACGAGGCAGCCGCAGGGGTGGCGGGCCAGACCAAGGTCTTCCAGCTTGCGGAGAGCTTGGGCGGCGTGGAGTCATTGATCGAACACCCTGGCATGATGACCCACGCCAGCGTCGCGGGGACGGGCGCAGAGGTCGAGGAGACCCTGGTCCGGCTCTCCGTCGGGATCGAGCACGAGGCCGATCTCATCGCTGATCTGCGGCAGGCGCTCACCGCGGCCGTTCCAGCCGCCGTCTCGGCAGACTGATGGGTCACGCGTCTTGCTCCGTGCCCATTACCTCTTCGCCGAAGAATCGGCGCCGGGCGGCTTCATCGGCAACGAGCCCTTCCGGACCGGCGGCGAAGATGGCGGCAAATCCGCCCGCGGTTGGATCCTGCTCGCGCGCCCGGGCCACGCGCTCGCGCCGGGCATCGGCCTCCGGGCCCGTCTCGGTGGTGAGCTGAGCCGCCCAGCGGGCGAGGGTGCGGAGGACGTTGAAGGAGGCGGCACGCTGGGTCGCATACTCCGCGAGGGCGCGGGACCAGTCAGTGCAGGTCAGCAGGAGATCGCTCAACAGGCGCACGTCGTGGAACACGAGGGAGAGGCCCTGACCCTGGCTTGGGTCGTTCGCGCCCGCTGCGTCGCCGACCAAGACGATGTCGTCCCCCGCGATCCGGCTGGACCAGACATCCGCGTTCGGGAAAAACGCCGTCGGCCCGGCGGGCACGGCGCAGTCGAGGGATCCCTCTGGCAATAGTGCCGCGCACGCTCGGATGAATGCTTCTGGCCCGTCCGGCCCGCGGAATCCTGCCGCCGTGTCGAGGTCGCAGACGATGTAAGCCCGGGCACGACCGCCGCCCTGCGGGAAAACGATGACCATCCGCCCCGGGACAGACGCTTGATGGGTCGCGCCCTCGTCCACGGCTACCCCGTTCAAGAGGCTGCCACCGATCGCGTGATGCACCGGGTCCCGCTCCGTGCTGGCGTTCAACCACCGCCGCGCCGCTGACCGTGATCCATCCGCGCCCACCACAAGGCGGCCCTGGACCACGATCGACTGTCCGGCCGCTTGCACCTCGAGTTCAGGACCTCCGGCGCGGCGATATGCGCTGACGCTCGCCGGCCGGATCACCAGTGCGCCGCTTCCGGCAGCGTGGCGGAGCATGGCCTCCTGGAAAGCAGGGTGGGATACCGTCCACTCCGCATATCCCCCGGGGTTCTCCTCCGCCCACGCAAAAGGCGGCAGCGGGGCACGATCGTCGTAACGCTGCCAGATCGGCAACTCGCGGGCGCCCGCATCTTTCAGCACAGGGAGCAGATGGAGCCGTGCCGCTTCCATCACCCCCCAGGGATGGATGCTCTCGCCCCGCACCCGGTCCCGGAAGCGCGCCTCGCGCTCGACCACCACGACGCGCAGTCCTGCTCGCACCAGCACAGCCGCCAGGCTGGCGCCAGCGACGCCGCCGCCAACGATCGCCACATCCGCGCGCACCACCGAGTGGTCCAAAGCATCCATCTCGGTCCGCTACCCTTCCGTGGTTGTCCTAATCCTCTCAGCGTTGGCGGTTCAAAAGGCCACAAATGGAGATGGGGTGTGGTGCCTCCGTGCGCAACCTATCCGTTGCCCTGACCAATAATGTAGGCCACCACCACCAGCAGGAACGTTAACCCCGTCGCGAGGGCACCGGCGAGGTGGCGGGCACGCGGCGTATCACGGGTGCCGGCGTAGCCATGCTCCATCCCAACAGTGACAAGTGCAAGCAGCGCGAACGCGTAATGGCTGCCGGCGTTCCGGTAGCCGCTCCCGAGTAGCGAGAAACCGAGCACATACTGGAGGAGCAACAAGCCCGCCGCCGCGAACGAGAGCGGCCGGACCCAACTGAATGACCGACCGTTTGCACCGAGCAGATGAAGGACGGTTAGCACCAGGTAAGCGAGCACTACGAGCGTCCCAACGGTGTTATGGATTGCGTCCATGCCTCTGTCCTATCCCTCCGTCTCACAACGCGGTGAATTGTGGTCTGTCCCGCCAATCGCTTCATTTGACTCGCACGAACGTGACCGTGCAACACGAAAGGACGAGGTTCCCGGTACGGATGCCGAAGCAGAGGAGCCGCGTGACGGACGTTTGCCCTCGTGGGTCCACGTCCTGAGCCGACAGGAAAGACCTGTGGTGACTAAACGATGACTCCCGGCGCGCTGGCGCCAGCCTTCGTTCAGCCGGTCGGCTGACCCACGCTTGTATACTGCGCCGATCTTTCGTGGTGTCGTATGGGCACCCGAGCGCTCACTCCTCGATTGACGAGGACGCCGAGCTTACATGTTGGCGGAGAGGTGGGGAAAGGGATGGCACAGACTGACGAAACGCGAGCGAATGCTCCGGATCAGACGATTGAAGCGCTCTCGAGCGAGGATCGCACCTTTCCGCCGCCACCGGCGTTCGCCGCGAGAGCGATAGTCTCCGACCGGAGCATCTACGAGCGGGCGGCTGCAGATCTGGAAGGGTTCTGGGCAGAGGAAGCGGCGAAGCTGTCCTGGTTCAAGCCCTGGGACCGGGTTCTCTCCTGGGAGCCGCCCTTTGCCCGTTGGTTCGAAGGTGGGCAGCTCAACGTCTCCGTGAACTGCCTGGATCGTCATGTCGAAGCGGGCCAGGGAGACAAGGTCGCGTACCACTGGGAAGGCGAGCCCGGCGATCGTAAGGCGATCACCTACGCGGAGTTGTTGACGGAGGTCAGCAAGTGCGCCAATGCCTTCAAGGCGCTCGGCGTACGCCGGGGCGACCGCGTCGCTATCTACATGCCGATGATTCCCGAGATGCCGATCGCGATGCTTGCCTGCGCGCGCATCGGGGCACCCCACACCGTGGTCTTTGGGGGGTTCTCCGCTGAGGCGCTTCGCGACCGAATCAATGACGCCGAGGCCAAGCTGATCGTCACGGCCGACGGCGGCTACCGGCGCGGCAAGCCTTCCGGACTCAAGGTTAACGTTGATGCGGCGATCGCCGGTGATCAGACCCCGAGTATCGAGAAGGTTTTGGTGGCCCGCCGGACGGGTCAGGACGTGACCATGGAGACGGGCCGCGACGTCTGGTGGCACGAGCTGGTCGATGGACAGGAGCCGACCTGCGAGCCGGAGCGGATGGAGAGCGAGGACATGCTCTACCTGCTCTACACCTCCGGCACCACCGCCAAGCCCAAGGGCATTGTCCACACCACCGCGGGATACCTGCTCGGCTGCTCCGTGACCCACCGCTACGTCTTTGACCTCAATGATGATGATGTCTACTGGTGCGCTGCCGACCTTGGCTGGGTGACGGGTCACTCCTACATCCTGTATGGGGCGCTCGCGAACGGCGCTACCGGGGTGATGTATGAGGGCACCCCAGACTATCCGGCGCCTGATCGATGGTGGGACATTGTCGAGCGGTACAAGGTGACGATCCTCTACACCGCGCCGACGGCGATCCGAGCGCACATGAAGTGGGGCACAGAGCACGCGGCGAAACACGACCTCTCTTCTCTGCGCCTGCTTGGCAGTGTTGGCGAGCCGATCAACCCGGAAGCCTGGATGTGGTACCACCGCCATATCGGTGGGGAGCGGTGCCCGATCGTCGACACGTGGTGGCAGACGGAGACCGGCGCGATCATGATCGCCCCGCTGCCTGGTCTGACCACGACGAAGCCCGGCTCCGCCACCGTGCCCTTCCCGGGGGTCGATGCTGACGTGGTCGATGCGGAGGGCAACTCCGTCCCGCTCGGTGGCGGTGGCTATCTGGTGCTCAACAAGCCGTGGCCGTCGATGCTGCGCGGGATCTACGGCAATCCAGAGCGTTACCGCGAGACGTATTGGAGCCGGTATCCCGGACGGTACTTCCCCGGCGATGGGGCGAAGCGGGACCAGGACGGCTACTTCTGGCTTCTGGGCCGAGTTGACGACGTGATGAACGTCTCCGGCCACCGCCTCAGCACCACGGAGATCGAGAGCGCCCTGGTCTCCCATGAGCGCGTGGCCGAGGCCGCTGTGGTAGGCACTCCGGACAATCTGACGGGGGAGGCGATCTCCGCCTTCGTGATCCTCAAGCTCGGCACGGACCCGAGCCCGACCTTCGGGGAGGAACTGCGCCAGCACGTTGCGGCCAAGATCGGCCCCATCGCCAAGCCCAAGACGCTAATGTTCACGCCCGATCTCCCGAAGACACGCTCCGGCAAGATCATGCGTCGCCTCTTGCGGGACATCGCGGCAGGTCGCGCCCTTGGTGACACCACCACCCTCGCCGACGCCGGCGTTGTGGAGGAGATCCGGGAGGCCTCGCGCTCCGGCAAGGACGACGAGTAAAGAGTTCCTGGTGGCACCTCTCATCCGTCACCCCACCTGGAAGCAGGCGCAGTTCCTGCAACGCGTGGGGCGACGGCAGGAGATCGTGTCGCTGGAGCCCACCCGGTGTACGTCGCCGTAGCTTTACGAATCCTCTCCTGATCGCCCTGAGGCGTCGGCACTCGTGACGATGTGATCGACCATGTCCGATGTGCGGCACGCCACGTGCTTCCTCCCGGTCCCGGTTGAGTAGACGATGGATTGGCCGGAGGAAGAACGAGCATGTCGGTGTTCGACGTTGAATGGGGGAGAACCTTCCTCCCAGACACCCCGCTCCTGGAAATTTTTCTGCGTGGAACGGTGGTCTACCTGGTCCTTTTTGGCCTCCTCCGCATCGTACTCCGCCGCGAGTCAGGTGCTGTTGGAATCACCGATCTGCTTGTGGTCGTGCTCCTGGCTGACGCCGCACAGAACGCGATGGCGGACGACTACACCTCGATCCCGGATGGCGTGCTTCTGGTGGCGACGATCGCGTTCTGGAGTCACGCCCTCAACTGGCTCGGGTTCCGCTACGCGTTCATCCAGCAGCTCGTCCATCCTGCGCCGCTGAAACTGGTCGAGGATGGTCGCCTACTCCGGCGCAACATGCGACGCGAGCTGGTCACAGAGGACGAGCTCCTGAGCCAGGTTCGTCTTCAGGGCATCAAGAGCATCTCGCAGGTAGAGGAGGCCTATATCGAGGGGGACGGACGCATCAGCGTTGTCGCCCGAGACGGAAAGAGCAACGGGAACGGGGACCGGCTCACCGTCTGAGCCCTCCACCGGCGTGTGATGCTTGGAGCACACGAACGAGATCGTTTCATTCTCAAGGCACAAGGATTTTGCCCTCATGACCGACACCGCTCCTCCGCTGGATACCCTCATCACCGGTGCCCGTATCGTCGATGGGACCGGCAACCCGTGGTTCTACGGGGACGTGGCCATCGGCGGGGATCGGATCGCGGCGGTTGCGTCGCCGGGACGGATCGACCGGGCGGGGGTGGGTGAGGTCGTGGATGCGGCCGGCATGATCGTCTGCCCCGGTTTCATCGATATCCAATCTCACTCGATCGTGCCGTTCCTGACCGACCGGCGGTCCCTCTCGAAAGTGACCCAGGGCGTGACGACGGAGATCATGGGTGAGGACTGGACGCCGGCACCCTTCGGCGGACGGATCGAGCGCCCGTTCGAGGAAGGCGTCCGGGGGCGGCTCGGCGACGCCGTCTTCGTCGAGTGGACGGAACGAGCCCGCGGTTGGTCTCGGTTCGGGGACTGGCTGGCGGATCTGGAGGGGTGCGGCGTCGCCGTCAACGTCGGTTCCTTCATCGGCGGCTCGACGGTCCGTGAGTTCGGCAAAGGTCACGACCTGGGCAAGCCGACCCAGGATGAGCTGACACAGATGCGCGACATCGTGGCGGCCGCAATGGAAGACGGCGCTTTCGGCATCGCGACGGCGTTGATCTACCCGCCCGGTGCGTTCGCCGGGACGGATGAACTGGTGGCGCTCTGCGAGGTCGTCGCGGCCTACGGGGGCCTGCACATCACCCACATTCGCTCAGAGGTGGATCGATTCCTCGAGGCGCTGGATGAGGCGATCGAGATCAGCCGCCGCTCTGGGGTCGCGACGGAGGTTTATCACCTCAAAGCCGCCGGTCCACGCAACTGGCCGAAGATGCCGGAAGCCATCCGCCGCATTGATGCTGCCCGAGCGTCCGGGCTGGACATCGGTGCCGACATGTACCCCTATGAGGCGGCCGGCACGGGGCTGGCGGCGTCCCTCCCGCCGGAAGCGTCCGAGGGGGACCGGCTCTTTGAGCGCCTGCGGGACCCCGTAGCTCGTGCCGCGATCCGGGCAGAGATGCTCCAGCCGACATCCGACTGGGAGAACTTTGCTGAGATCGCCGGGCCGGAGAACGTCCTGATCGCCGCCCTGGCTCGTCCAGAGCACGCGGCCTACGTGGGGAAACGCCTGGCCGAGATCGCGGCGGCGCGTGGGCAGGAATGGGTGGACGCCGCGCTGGACCTGCTCGCAGGCGAGGGCCAGAACATCTTCACGATCTACTTCATGATGAGTGAGGAGAATCTCCACCTCCAGTTCCGCCAGCCTTGGATGAAGTTCGGCACCGATGCGGGCGGTCACGACCCGGTGACAGCTGCCAAACATGGTCTGGCACATCCCCGCGCCTACGGCACCTATCCACGCATCCTCGGCCGCTACGTGCGGGAACAGGGGGTGATTCCTCTGGAGGACGCGGTCCGCAAGATGAGTGCAGCGGTGGCTGATCGGCTTGGTCTGCGGGATCGAGGGTTGCTCCGGACCGGCATGCTCGCGGATGTCGTCGTCTTCGACCCGGAGACGATCTGCGATGTCGCGACCTACACCGATCCCCATCGCCTCTCGGTCGGCGTCCGAGACGTTTGGGTAAATGGCGGTCGCGTCCTGCGTGATGGCGTCCACACTGGGGCGATGCCGGGACGCCGGGTGTACGGGCCGGGCTTTGGGGCACAGGCCCTGGCTGGCGTCCCGGTCTAGGTATGCAGGGGCGACGGGCTATACTCGTTCCATGATGAACCGACACTCGCCCTCCACCACCGGAGAATCACTGACGGAGGTTGCCGCCGACCTCCGGGATGCGGCGCTCGCTTTCTTTCCCGAGGCGACGAGCTTGCAGCCCGTGCCGAGCAGTGACGATCTCGCGCGCGTCGAGGACGGGTCGGGCACCTGGTGCGTGCGGCGGTGGCCGGCGGGCATACCGGCGGCGCGGGTGCGGTTTGTGCATGCCGTTCTTCTTGAAGCTCGGCGCGCCGGCCTCCGAGTGGTTCCCGGTGTCGCGGAGACCAGCACCGGCGAGCGGCGGGACGTGATTGCCGCGGGTGGCCGACTCTACGACGCGCAGGGTTGGCTTCCCGGCCGCCCGCTCGGAAGGACGGTGGTAGAGACGGCCCTTTCCGGCACGCGCGTCAACCTGCCAGGCACCTTGCCGCCGGTGCCGCTGCAGGACCTGATTGAGACGGTCGCTCGCTTCCACGTCGCGTCGGAGCCACTCGCCCTACGCGTCGATGCCCCCCGCGCGCCGTTGTCGGCGGTGGCGGCGGCAGTGTGGCGATCCTGGTCGGGGCATCGGGAGCGATTGCGGGCCGCTGCCTCTCGCAACCCTCCGGTGCAGCGGTGGATCCGGGTGGGCGAGCGAGCGCTCCCGGCCGCGGGGGCGGCGCTGGAGGCAGCTCCCGACCAGTGGACAGGGATGCCCGTCGTTGGGCATCACGATCTCTGGCCCGCCCACGTGCTGTTCTCCCGCCGCGATGATGACGAGCGCCTGACAGGGCTGGTCGATGTCTCCGACCTCGCCGCTGGTTCTCCCTTGCTGGATCTGGCTCACCTGGTCGCGCATTTTGGCGGTTGGAGTCCGGACGCCGCTGAGGCCGCGCTCGGTACCTATGGCGCCATCCGGGCATTGACGCCGGAGGAGCGACGCCTGCTCCCGGCGGTGGTCGCGCTTGACCTGGTGGCCGAGGCGGGGTGGCTGTTGGTGGTCGCCAATGAGCGGCGCGGGAGGGAGGACCCACCCGTCTCCTCAGCTCTCCGCACCGGGGCCGAGGCCTTGCTGGCATCCTTGGAAGCCGTTACTCCGGTCGTCCTCCGTGGAGAAGACAAGAGCATGCCGGGCGTCCGAAAGTGGGTGCATCGCCCCCGTCCGGAGGCGGGTCGACCGGCCGCGACCCGCGGACCTGGGGGAAGGGCTGGGCAACGGTCGGGGAGCTCCCCAGGTCCCGCACATCCTTCCCGTGACCGCTCCACGCCGGTGGCGCCATCTTCGCCACGTCGTCCTCGAAAGCCGGATCCCACCTAAACGGAGGGAACGCCATGGTCACATCGGCCGTCACGCCTCTCTCAAGGGCGATGAGGCGTTTTGCCTGGTTGCGCTGGCTAGCGATCTTTGCCGTTGCCGCAGCCTTGGCCACAGGTATCTCCAGTGTTGCCGCCCAGCCGCCGCCGCCGACCCAGCCTAGCGACGATATGGACCACGGCGGGCACGGCGGGGATGGAGTCTCGCGCGAACCGACCCCGGAAGAGCGTGCCGCCGCGGACGACCTGGTGACGAAGACCAAGGCGGCCGCGGCACGCTTCGCCGAGGTTCGTGCCGCGCAGGCGGATGGCTACGTCCAGATCACGCCATTTAGCTTCTACGGCGTTCGGGCGGCTCACTTCGGTAATCCGGCCTACCAAGAGGACGGACGGGTCCTAGATGTGGAGCGGCCCGAGAATCTGGTCTATCTAAGGCACGACGACGGCCGGCTCGAATTGATCGGAGTCATGTATCTGGCGCCAATCGGGCAGGGGCCAGCGGTGGGTGGACCGCTCACGGAGTGGCACATCCACGACGATCTTTGCGCCTCGCGAGTCCCCCTGCTGTCGTGCCGATCTTGCCAACCGGCACCTGCCCATCTAGCACGCGTCCGATCAGCTACGAGATGCTGCACGTCTGGACCGTCGAGCATCCGGATGGCCCGTTCTCTCACCTTCCACCGGGTGGCAGCGCCGTGGGTCCTTTAACCTCAGAGGAGACCGGCGGGTCGCTTGCCGCCGCCAATTCATTGGTGGACTGGCCTGCGCTGATCGGCGAGTTGGGTCGGACCCTCGACCTTAACCCAATCGAGATCGGGCGGCGGTTCGAAGCCGGCGAGAGTTTGGCCGAGATGGCCGACGCCCAGGGGATTGAGCGCGATGCCCTGGTCCAGGTGGTGCAGCGCCGGCTCGTTGCGGACATGAACCCCGCGTTCACCGCGGGTGATATGACCGCGGGTCAACATGAGATCATCCTGCGAGGCATGCCCACCCAGGCCGAGCGAATGGTCACGATCCACCGCGGTGAACCGTGGGTGGTTACCGCCGAGCCTGCCTGAACGCGGCGATAAGGCGAGCATTCTTTCCAGTTCCCTCCACGGTGGGCGGTATTGTCGCGTCTCCCCGACTCGCGTTCGGGTCAAGGCCGGGGATCGGGTGGGGAAACCGGGTGGCCCGACGCTTCCGATGATTGCGTTCGGATGATCCGGGGCCCAGGCGAGGATGCACCACCGGTTTGGCCCCGCGCTGAACCCCTCGTTTTCTCCCTCGAACACAAGGGCGTCCACAACCTTCTTCTAAATCCGGCCCGGTGGTGATTGCCGCTGCTTAGACCAAGCTTCCGATCAGCGCCTGCGCCGCCGACCAGATGAGGAGCAGGACGATTATGGCGAGGGTCAGGCCGCCGAAGACGACGACGACGCTGATGAGCGCGGAGCGGTCGACCCGGGCCTGGTCGCGCCGTTCGGCCGCAGTCGGTTCGTGTCGAAGGGACCGGTTGGATCCGTCGTGCCCGCCCGCCTGAGAGGTGGCGAAGCCGCCGACGTAGCTCTGCATCAGTTGGTCCTGCAACACCTCAGTGCGGATGGAGCGGTCGTAGGCCTGGCGCTTGAGCGGCTTCGAGAGGGTGGCGTAGGCGTGGTTGAGCTTCTTGGCGTGCTCTTCGGCAGCGTGGCGGTGATCGGAGCGCTGCCGGTCTGGGTGGACGCGCTTCATGGCGTTTCGGTAGGCTCGGGTGATCTCGGCAGGGCTGGCGGTGTACGAGACACCGAGAAGTTGATAGAGATTTTCGGCGTCGAGGTCAGTGGTCGAGGCGGGACCGGGGGAACGGGATCGCGAGTACGCTGAACCCGTGGCCCGCCCTGAGGGGGAGCGAGGACCGGCGTTGGAGCGTGAGGAACCCGGAGTGGAGGCCAACGGCGTCGTCTCGGCGGGGCGGCCACTCGCCCGCGCGACGTCGACGACGGCCACGAGGACGGTGAACGGGAGATCGCGGGCACACCGCCCACGCGACCTTCATTGTACCCGTCGCCTTCCCGCGTGTTGCAAAACCTGCTCGCGCCCTTCTCAGGGGTGGGTGACAGGTGGGAAGACCCCGTCGCAACGCGGATCTCGTCGGGTCACGATCGTGGCCCCATGACCCCGGTCTGCTACCGCCGCATGGACAGGGGTATGTGGCTATGAGCGGCTTGCTCGGATCTCCGCCACTCGCTCCTTAACCGCCGGGGCGATGTCCTCGATGAACATCCGCAGCCGCGGCGCCGTCGGCACGCCCCACAGCACGAACGTCGAGAAGCCGTGGTCGACCGCCAAGCGCGTCAGGACGTCAACCCAGTGGTCCCGCGGTCCGACAATCTGCTGGTCGTCATCGCTTGAGCCCGCCTCGATGATCGGCGCGACCTCCCCGCCGATGTTGTAGATCCGCCGGATCGCGGCTGGATCCCGCCCGGCCGCGCGGGCCGCCTCGTCGATGATCGCGTTCGATTTCGCCGCTTGGGACGGCGGCACGTAGGACATCGAGGGAACCCAGCCGTCTGCCATCTCCCCGGTCAGGCGCAATGCGCGTGGGCCGACCACCCCAAACCAGATGCCGATCTCGTGCGCGGGAAGCGGGCCGGTTCGCGCACCGAGCGCCTGGTAGATCTCTCCGTCGTGCCGGAGCGGTCGGCCGCTCCAGGAGGCGCGGAGCAGGCTCGTTGCCTCCCGCAGAGCGGCCAGCGCCTCCTTCGGCTCCCGGACCGGACCGCCCATGGCTCGGATCCCATCCCAGAACGCACCAGCGCCGAGCCCGAGTTCGAACCGGCCGCCGCTGAGCTGGTCGAGCGTTGCCGCCTGCTTGGCAAGCATCGTTGGTGGCCTGAGGGGCAGATTGGCGACATCCGGGAAGACCCGGATCCGCTCTGTTTGGCCGAGGATGTAGCCAATCAACGCCAGTGCGTCGAAGTGCTTCTGCTGGTAGGGGTGATCCTGAATGCCGATCAGGTCGTAGCCGAGATCGTCGAGGATGCGGGCGATCTCGATCGTGCGGTCGGGGTTGCCAGTTGAGGGATCGAGAAAGAAGCCGAAGTGCAGGTTGTGGCCATAGTCAGCCATGGAGTGCCTCCACGCGCACCGTCTGCCAGCTGGAACTGGTAATAATCCTGGGACAACGCTATATCCATGCTGACGAAGAGAGCAAGAGCGAGCGATCATCGCCCAGCGGAGAAGATGAATCTTGAGGACCCGACCGGCACCTGGTGAGAGATCCGCATTGCGCAAAGAGGGCATGTTCCGGGAACTGCTCTATATCCACTCGTTCCTGCGCCGGGACCTGCAGACGGTTCGCCGTCTCGCAAACGAGGCGCGCGACGGCGGCTCCCCGCAGGCGATTCTGGCCGAGATTCGCGACCTGGAAACCAACAGCCCGCTTTGGCAGCTCAAGTTCGGCTGCATGCACTACTGCCGCTTCGTGCACACCCACCACACCATCGAGGATGCGGCTGTCTTCCCGATGGTTCGCAAGCACGATCCCTCGTTGAACAGCGTGGTCGACCGGCTGGAGGAGGACCATCTCAAGGTTCACCACATCACCGAGCGGATCGCCGCTGTAGCCGATGAGGTCGTGACGGACGCAACGGGGGGGAGCCGAGTCCAGCTCGTTGAGGCTTTGATCGAGCTCGAGGAGCACTTGCTCGCCCACCTCGCGCTTGAGGAGGAGTCTCTTGGACCACTCCTTAGTACCTGGGATCACTGGCCGAGGGAGTAGGGGAGAAGGATCGTCCGGTCCAGGTTCCGGTTCCTATCGCCACCCGCACCTGCGCTTGGGGAAGGCAACAGAGCGTGCGCGGACAGCTCGCACCGGGACGGGGCGCCGCCTGCAACCGTACCGACGTGCTGGTATTCAGCGCATTCGATCGGCTGCGCTATCCAGTTCGATCAGGCGCCGGGTCTCGTCCCAGCCGGGTCGGAAGCAAGCCAACGGAGCCGGCAACTCGCGATCACGTGTGGGAGCGGCCGCTCGCTGAGGGTGCTCACATCAGGCACCTCCTCGGACAGAAAGTGGTTCGACCCTGCGGTCATCGCCCTTCCCGACGGATCGCCTGGTATGAAACCGGATCCTAGCCGGGGATTGGAGTGGAGCCTCGCTTGGCAGACGACGCCCCTGCCGGTGTCGCGCTAGAATCGGCCGGGACCGGTGTCTGCCATGAGTTCGTCTAGGGCGCCGGTCGTGAGCGCCGAAAACGACCACCGCACCGGATGAGGAGAGCCTTCGTATGCGCCTCCAACTCGTGACCGTGCCGTATCGCTACGACGAGCGAGCAGAAGGGCTAGGTGCCGGGCCTGCCGCTCTGCTGGAGGCCGGACTGGCGGACCGCCTCGCCGCGGCAGGCCGGGAGGTCGCCGAGCCCGTTGAAGCCACGCTAGATGCCGCTGAGCGGGAAGAGGGGCGAACCGCCATCAACATTGGTAGGCTCGGTGCGCGCACGGCTCTCCACGTGGCGTCTGCCCGGCGCGCCCATGCGGGTGCCCTCGTCCTCGCGGGCGACGACACCGCCAGCATCGGCGTGGTCTCCGGCCTCCAGCAGGCGGATGGGGCTGGCACACCGATCGGCTTGGTTTGGCTCGACGCACACGGGGACTTCAACACACCTGAGACATCCTACAGTGGGATCCTGGCAGGGATGCCCGTGGCGATCCTCGCCGGCCTGGCGGGTCCGCTCTGGCGCGGCGCCGCCGGGCTGGCAGTGCCGATCCCGACCGATCGCATCCTCATCGTGGGCGTGCGCGAGTTGGACCAGAAGGAGGAGACGCTCCTCCGTTCCACCGATGTTCGGGTATTGAGCCCGCGCGATGTCTGCGCGGGGGAGCCGCTCCGGACCGCCGTGGAACGGCTCGCCAACAGTTGCTCGTTGCTCTGCCTCCACGTCGACCTGGACGTGCTCGACCCCCGCCATGTGCCCAGTGCGTCCACTCCGGCCGAGGGCGGACTGGAGATCGAGGAGGCAGTGGAGGCGATGGCAGCCGTACTGAGGACGGGAAAGGTGGCGGCCGTCAGCGTCGCCGGCCTCAATCCAGGTGCGGCAGGCCGCGGGGAGCGGTCTACCGCCACCACGCTCACTCTGCTTGAGCGGGCGATTGCCACCTGGGATCGGGTTCCCGGACCCCCGGCCTCCTTTGGGAGTTGATTCGACGACATTCAAAGGTTCCACGGCAGGCATCCCAGCGCCCACGTCAAGCTGTCGTCGAGCTACGAAGCGGTGGGCTGGCGACCGGTCTGGCCCGCGGCGGGGTCCCGATAGGGGATGTGGGGCTGTGGCAGGGATGGACTTTCATCTGCGTCAACTGGGAAGGCATCGTGCTCTGGGTGGGGGAAGTGGAGGCGCCTTCCGAGCCGGACGGTGACGACGCCCGTGCGCGGTGCAAAGAGGTAAGCCAGGGCGAAAATGGCCGTGGCAACCAGCACGACACTGGCGCCTGAGGAGATGCCCCGGTAGTAGGAGACATAAAGCCCTACCACCCCTGAACCAGCCCCTATCAAGGCGGCAAGGAACGCCATCCAGGGAAGCCGATCGGTTAGCAGACGGGCGGTGGCAGCTGGCGTGACGAGCATGGCCAGCACCAGGATGTTGCCGACCGTCTGGAGCGAGATCACGATCGCGAGCGACAAGAGCAACAAGAAGAGCTGGTCGTAAACCCAAAGGTTTAGGCCATTGGCCTGGGCGAAGGTGCGGTCGAAGGCGATCATGCTCAGTTCGCGGCGGAATAGCCCTATCGTCAGGAGGACCGTGAGGCCAACCCCGCCTGTGAGCAGGAGATCGCTGCGCGAGACCCCGAGGATCGTGCCGAAGAGGAACGAAGAAAGATCCTTGGCGTAGGAGCGCTCGGCAGAGATCAGCGCAATCCCGAGCGCGAAGCCACCGGCGAAGAGGACGCCGATTGCCGTGTCATTGCTCAGGCGCTCACTCTGCCCGACGGCGCCGATCGCCAGCGATACCAGGACCGCCGCGATCAAGGCGCCGATCAGAACGTTGCCGCCCAGCACGAAGGCGATGACCACGCCGGGAAAGATCGCGTGTGCCAGGGCATCCCCCATGAAGGCAAGCCCGCGGAGGGTCACGAAGGTGCCGATGACGCCGCAGATCACGCCGACGAGCACGATGGCTGCGAACGCGTGCTGCATGAAGGTTCGGCTCAGCGGGTCGAGGACCCAATCAAGCATCGCGCTCATCCGGCGCTGTCCTCGGCGACAACGGCGATCTCGGCTCCGGCTGGGATCAGGACGGCTTGGCCGCCAAAGGTCGCCCGCAGGTTCGTGGCGGTCATCACGTGGGAGGGGGGACCGTTCGCGATCACCCGGCGGTTGATCAGGAGGACGCGGTTGGAACACTTGGCGGCTTGGGCGAGGTCGTGGGTCGCATAGATAATCGTCCTGCCTTCCCGGCGCAGGCCCTCAAAGAGGTCGATCAGTAACTCTTGGGTCGGGACATCGACACCCGCGAATGGCTCGTCCAGGAGATAGATCTGGCCGGCTTGGAGTAGTGCCCGGGCCAGGAAGACGCGCTGTTGCTGACCGCCGGAGAGTTGGCCAATCTGGACCCCGGCGAAGCGCCGCATGCCGACCCGGTCGAGTGCCGCAAGGCCCTCCATACGGTCGTGCTCCGCGAACCGCGTCAACCGGGATCGGCTGCCGGCGCGCCCCATCAGGGCCACATCGAGGACGTTGACTGGAAAGGTCCAGTCCACGCCGGTGCGCTGGGGGACGTAGACGACGCCCTGGGTCGGCTTCCGAACGGGAACGCCATCCAGGAGTACCTCGCCGTGGGAAGGGGGAAGCATGCCGGCGAGCAGTTTGAGAAGCGTACTCTTGCCGGCACCGTTCGGTCCCAGGAGGCTGATCGTCTCCGCCACGCCAAAGCGAACGTTGATCTCTTCCAGCGCCGAGCGAGGGCCGAAGTGCACGCTGACACCGGCGGTTTCCAACCGTCCAGTGCTGGTGCTGCCCCCGATTGTGGTCGGCGTCATGGATGTACTCCTACTGAGGAGTTCTGCCGGATTCGGTCCGGCCTAACGTAGCGCATTCACGATCAGCACCGTGTCTGTCTGCATCAATCCGAGATAGGTGTCCGCACCTGAGCCGGGTTCACCAAGACTGTCGGTGTAGAGGTCGTCGACGACAGTCACCCCGGCCTGAGCAGCCAACTCCTCGGCGAGATTCGGGCTGGTCGTGTTCTCGGCGAAGATGGCTGAAACCCCTTCACGCTCGATCACATCAACCAACTCTGCCACGTCCCGGGCGGAGGCCTCGGCGCGAGTATCCAGGCTTGGAATCACCGTGCCGACGACCTCAAAGCCGTACCGTTCGGCGAAGTAGCTGAGCGCGTCGTGATTGGTGACCAGCTTGCGGCGCTCGATCGGGATCTGCGCGACTCGATCCTGTATGGCCACGTCGAGTGCAGTCAGATACCCCTTGTAGGCCGCAGCGCGTGCTTGGTAGGTGGGGGCTCCGTCCGGATCGACCTCCGACAGACTGGCCGCGATGTTGTCGACCATGGTCTGAACGCGAGTCGGGTCGAACCAGGCGTGAGGATCGCCCGCCTCGAACTCGTCTTCGTCTGCGGCCAGGGGCTGGACACCCTCGGAGATCACCGAGACCGGGGCATCGCTGCCTGAGTTGGCGACCAAATCTTCAGCCCATTCGTCGAGGCGCAGTCCATAGGTAACCACGATGTCCGCGTCCTCGACCGCCACCACGTCCTCCGGTGAAGGCTCAAAGTCGTGGGGATCGGCGTTGGCGGGTAGGATCGTGATCACGTCGACCCGCTGCCCACCCGCCTGGCGCACGAGATCAGCGACGATGCCGGTGGTCGCGGCGACCGAGAGCGGACCGTCTGGTCTCGGATCCCCTTCCGGGAGGGGGTTGATCTGAAGAAACGGCGCAACGCTGCTATCAGCCGGTGAAGCCTGAGGGGTTACTTGGACCGCTGAGGCCGGGCTGACCAGAACGAGTGCAAGCGCGAGGACGGCTATGAACGGCCTCCATCTGATCATCCCGGACGCGCCTCGATCCTGTCCCTCGCCTGGTGGCATCATCCTGGTCCCCTTGCTCGACATTGACTCCCGGCGGCTACCGGAGTTGCCCGCGGCGATCGCGCACCTCAATGAGCGAGGCGGCAATCACTGTCTGAAGGTATCACTTACTGAGACAATGTGTCAATAACGAGGAGTGGGCGAAGGGAGCGTTCAGGACTGAGGAAGCCAAACGATTGGGTCAATCACCCGATGAGAGCCGCTTTGGCGGTCGCGAGTTGGGGAGCATTCTGGCAGCTTGGGCATATGCCGAAGACTTCCAGCAGATGACCATGGATGGCGAAGTCCGTGTCTCGTGAGAGATCCCCAACCAGGTTGTCGATCGGGCAGGAGGTAAAGGCCACCGTGGTTCCGCACTCGGAGCAGACCAGATGGTGCCGATGGCCAGGGAGACCCACCACGTAGGCCGGCTGCCCTCCTGGTTGGAGGAGGCGCGTCAGCACGTCCACCGAGGCGAGGATTTCCAGGGTGCGGTAGACCGTGGCGCGACCGAGTCCGGGGTCCGTGCGCCGTAGATCTGCGACGATCTGCTCCGCGGTGAATGGGCGAGAGCGCCCCAGCACCGTCGTTACCACAGCCTTGCGCGGCCCTGTCATGCGGTAGCCGTGCTGGGACAGGATTTCAACGACGGCATCGGCGGTGGGGGTATCCGTGCGTGAGGTGGGCTCAAAACTCTCCATAACGGAAAGGCTAGCACAGCCGGGACGGCTGGTCGGCGTCTCGAGGGAGTCGGTCCTAAGTAGAGATCTGCGCACGTCTCGTGCGCCCGCGACGTGGGAGAATGGA
>JADDPH010000065.1 GCA_016781925.1 Sphaerobacteraceae bacterium
AGCCGTTCGGGCCTTGGGCGTGCGTCCCAGCCCCCCAGGACCCCACCCCAGGTCAGGAGGCGATCCCGTGGTCGACCCGACCCGTCATCCCAGGCCCGCCGTGCCGCCAGGTGAGCCGGCTTCTCCCGCCGGTTTGCGCGCCCCACTGCCTCGGGATCGTCGGAGCACCCGCCGCCGTCTCGTCCAACGGGGCGCCGCGGTTGGCCTTGCGGGCGCTATGGCCCCAGCCGCGCTTCGCGACTGGCCGGGCAGCGCGCATCAACCGTCTGCGCCCACAGTGGTCACGTCACTGCGAGTGACGCCCTCACCGGTCGAGGGAAGGGAGATCGCCGTGCAAGCCGAAGGCGAACGCTTCGAGATGGAGATCCTCGACGTCCGGGTTGGATCGGTCGAGGCCGAGGGCTACCGGACCGTCACCCTGGCGACCAGCCGCGGCGACGTCGAGTGCCGCCACTACCCGGCGCCAAACGCCACCCGGGCGGCTCTCTGGGTTCCCGGTGCCATCGGCGGCTGGCACACGCCGGCCGGCGACCTCTACCCCCGGCTCAGCCGCGAGTTCCTAGCAGAGGACGTCACCTCGCTCCAGGTTCTCTACCGCCAGGCCGCGATGTTGGGGGAGTGCATCCTCGACCTCCTCGCCGGCCTTGCCTACCTGGAGGGCGAGGGCGTCGAGGCTGTCTCCTTCACCGGCCACTCCTTCGGCGGCGCCGTCGTCATCCAGGCCGGTGCGGCCTCTCCACTGACCCGAACCGTCGTCACCCTCGCCACCCAGGGCTACGGCGCCGATGCCGTCACCCGGCTCCCGGACGACGCTTCGATCCTGCTGGTTCACGGCACGGCCGACCAGATCCTCCCCCCAGCCAGTTCCGAACGCGTCTACGCCCGCGCCCACGAGCCCAAGCGCCTGATGCTCTACCCGGGTGCCAACCACAACCTGGACCAGGTCGCCGCCGAGGTTCACGACCTGGTCCACGACTGGATCCTGCAAGCCCTCACCGACCCCGCCGGAACCGCCACCCCGACCGGCTAACCCGCATCCTTCATCGACGCAGATGTCGGCAGCCGGCTTGAACCGGCTTCGTGGGGTGAGCGCGGAGGTTACCCTCGCCTTGCGCCGCGACCACGACCGCGTCATGACCAGACTGGGCGCCTCCGTTGCTTGCCCCTGGAACCGCTCCAAATGAGCGGGCAGGCAGCCTGCGCCGCCGGCAGCACCTCCGCCCTATTCCACCGGCCACACCCGCGAGGGCAGCTTCGGGAAGAGGGCATCGAGCAGGACGCGCGCCTCCTCAGTGTTCACCCGGCAGTCGGCAAAGGCCTGCTCCAGCTCCGTCAGGGAGCGGTACCCGAAGAGGATCTGCAGGAAGCTCAGCCCCGGGAACGACGCGCCCCCCGCCTCCACGTCCGGCGGCTCCCACGCCTCTACTGTCTCAAGGTGGCCCTCCGCCATGACCAGCCGCAAACCCTCCTGATAGAAGTTCAGCAACAGCTCCCCGGAGTGCCCCGGCGCCACCGATGAGGCGAGCCGCCCCTCCAGAACCGGGGCGATTCGGCGCAGGAACGCCGCCAGGTCCGTCACCCGCAGGTACCATGCGTAGGCCGGGTGGACCCGCGGCAATCGATCGGGAATTGCCCGGTATGCCGGGTGCTCGGTCCCGAGACCCAGCATGAACGCCTCGAACCTGGCTGCTCCCGGTCGCTCCTGGTACGCCTGCCCGGCAGTCCGCAGGTAGCGCAGCACGCTCGGCGTCACGGCAAGCCACGACACCCCCAGTGCCAGCTCGTAGGCGTCCACATGGAGCCTCGTCTTCCAGAGGTCGCCCTCATGCACCAGTGAACCAACGAGCTCCCCGCCCGCCCGCTCGATGACCCGCACCGCGGGCCGCTGCTTTTCGTCGAACCGCCCCGCCAGCTCGAACCGCCACATCGCCGCATCCCGCACGGCCGCCACCAGCGAGCGACCCCGCGCCTGCTCGTCCAGCGCCGCGATGAACGGAACATCGTCCGGCGTTGCCGGCCGCACCTGGAACGGCTCTGCGGCGCCCGCTTCCAGGTCGGGGATATGGGGAAGGTAGCCGCTGCGGCCGGCCCCGAGTTCCAGCGCCATCTCGTACCCGAACCGCCGGTAGTAGTGCGGGATGCCGGTGATGCCCTGGAGCAGCTCGCCCCGCTCCGCGCTCCAACGATGGACCACCTCCATCTGGCGACGGACCAGCCCCCGCCGGCGGTACTCGGGGCGGGTGCCGACCAGCTCAACCCGCCCCACCCCGAACGGGACGCCACCGTAGGTCCAGGTCTGCGAGATCAGGTTCAGCGAGGAGACGATCTCCCCGCTCCCCGTCTCCTCGACCACCGTGAAATCTCCCGGCGCAAACGTCGGATGTCCGCCCCCCATCAGGTCCTGCACCCACGCCGCAACGTACGGGTTCGGCCCCTCCATCCCCGCGCCACGGTGGATATCGGCGTTGAACGCGACCAGCGCCTCCGTGTCCGCCAGCGTCGCCCGCCGCAGCACGAGCCCGTCCCCCAGATCCTCCAGCATCTCCACAGTCCGTTCACCTTTCCGCTTGCGCCCGAGCGGAAAAACCAGCGCCCACGGCCGGGCCAAGCCGGTCCTGGGCCAGCACCGCTCGCAGCGGCTACGTTCTCTGACTCCTGATTATCGTTCCACTTGTGGCGTCAGCAGCTTGCCCACGCGGGCACCGGACCATCGAAGATCCGGCGCATCCGGTATTGAGCCAGGGAGGAGGAAGGTGCCTCATCGACCGATGATAGTGCCAGGTGCGTGGGATCGTGGAAGTTAGCAACGCCTCCACCCGCGGGCGTTTTCATCGCACGGTGCAAAGCTCCTCCCCAGTCCAGCTATCCACCCGCCGTGACCGGATTGTGACGATCCGGCCGCACTTCTGCCGCGTTGCGCCACTATGGTGGTCATGCGCCAAGCAGCGCCCAACGGAACGCTTTCGACACATCAAAGAAAGGAATGAAACCTTGGTCGTCACACAAACGAAGGAAGTGAAGACGCGGTCCGGCGAGTTGGAGATCGGCCCGGTCGGCGCCCACGAACTCGACGCGGTCGTCGGCGTCCTTGCCCGCGGCATGCGGGACAACCCCACCCATGTCGCCGTCTACGGAGAAGACCCCGAGGTCCGTCGCCAGAAAATCGAGCGCTCCTTCAGCGGCGCCGCGCGCGCCCTCCATTGGGACCAGCACATGCTGGTGGCGCGCACCCCGGATGGCACTATCGTCGCCGCCTGCGGCATGATGCCTCCTGGTGCCTGCCAACCCAGTCCTCGGCAGCAGCTTCGCCTGCTGCCCCTCATCCTGGGAAGTGGTCTTCCCACTGCCCTGCGGACCATGCGCTGGCTGGGCACCTGGGCGAAGAGTGATCCCGACGAGCGCCATTGGCACGTCGGACCGCTGGCGGTGGACGCTCCGCTCCAGGGTCAGGGCATCGGCTCCCGCCTGATGGAAGTCTTCTGCGCCCGTATGGACGAGGCGGGTGAGGACGCCTACCTCGAAACCGACAAACCGATCAACGTGACCTTCTACCAGCGGTTCGGCTTCGAGGTCGTCGCCGAGCAACCGGTCCTCGGTCGCCCCAACTGGTTCATGCTCCGCCGCGCCCGGGGGACTGGCTAGAACGACACAAGTCAGTCGGTAGTGGTCAGGCCGAGCGATCCGTACTGGAATGTCCTCCCCGCCGGCGCCAACTCGCCTACCGCGTTCCGATCCAACGTCTGCGTCATGAATCCGCTCGTACATCGGATCGCACCGCCGATGGATATCGGCGGTGCAACCATCCAAGTGCAACCTGGAGCGGCGGCGCCAGCACCGTCCCCGCTTCAGGCTTTCGTTCCTGCGTCTCCGCCGCCCCGTACGCCTCGTTGACCCACCCGACCGCTCCCGCCCCGACTCCCACGGAGGGCGATGTCCGCATGGGCGAAATAGACCTCCTCGAATGAGGTGGTCGCAGCGGGCTCCTGGAGGCCGCAGTCCCCAAAGCCTCACCGGAGGTGGATCTGTCGAAAGCCTCCCGAAGGCACGCCGTCTCATACGGACCCCAGGTGATTCGGGGGCCGCGCGCCCGTGCCCAGCCCCGGAGAAGCATCCCCGGGCACCGAGACTGACGACGAAGAAAGGACAACCGTTCAACCGAATTGCGTAACAGCTGCCACGCGCAACAGTTGCACGAGCGTCGTGCCCGTGGGCGATGCTCGTTCATTCCCCCGACGAACGAGATGTGCCTGGAGCATGTCAACCTCGGGGAGACGGCTCATCGTCCCCGGCGCAGCGTCTCCGCCGCCCGGCTCAGATGAGGAAGTGGGGTACGAGGATGACCCGGAGGAAGGCATGCGATGCCCAGTGCCGTCGGGTGAGTGGAGGTGTCCCGGCTCATGGGCTCGGGTCCATCCGAGGGCGCAGCCGGCTGGTCCTGGTCTCACCCATCCATCGTCCTTGCCTGGTTCGCTACGGTGGGCCTAGCATCAGATAGGTGGCCGTCCCGCACCGCTCACAGACACAGCATGGACTGGCCCCCTCTTCATCCATCGTCAGCTTCAACCGCCCGCCCAGGGCGATCGGCGCCTCACAGGAGGGACAGGCCAGCTCAAGCGCCACGAACTGGATTGAGGTCAGGACCACCGCATCGTCCATCACCAGATCAGACATCTCCTGGCTCTCCATGATGCTCCTTCCGCAATCAGTGGGGCCGCTCCCAGCGCCGCTCGGCCGCCGATGGCGAGACCAGGCCGTCTGCGGCATAAGGGTCCATCGTGACGTGCTTCTGGCTGGGGATCTGGCCGAGCCGTGCCTTGTCCCCCTGCCCCGCTCGATGCTCGGCCCAGAGCCGTTCCACGTAGGTGAAAACGAGGGCCGCGAAGCCGTGGGAAGCGGGGTCCGGGTGCGGCGTGTCCATATAGGCGGCCTCAAAGGCCGCCTGCTGAATACGAGCGTGGGTGGCAAGCAGCATCTCGTCAGTCATGGCAAGCAAATCCTCCCATCGGCGGCCGTGGAGGGTGGCTGATCGACCGACACCATTGTGTGGCTGCGAGCCGGGAAACTCATCGGTAGAATTACGTAGTGCAGGAACGTATTTGGGCTCGGTGGCCGAAGGGCTGTCACGCCCTCCGGGTCACGGAAAACCTCTCTGCACGGCGCTCAGCGCACCGAATCCAGGCGGCTTCAAGCCTCGATGCCGAGCCGAGCGG
>JADDPH010000014.1 GCA_016781925.1 Sphaerobacteraceae bacterium
CCCTTACGGCCGTTCCCACATGGGCGCCGTCACCTTCCGCGGTCGATCCCGACCCATCATTACACCGCACCACAAACGAGCCAACACGACTGCTGGCCATGGCCCCCATGCGTCAGCGTCCGCCTTCCCCGGTCGCCGTGACGGATAATGCCAAGTTGCCCCTCTTGACGTCCCGCCGCGCTCCCCGCAAGATGCCAGGACTTCGACCCAACCGCAAGTGCTGGTTGACCGGTGCCTTTCCGGTAGAGGACCAGACGGAGCAGGAGGGATGGCGGCACGGGCGCCGTCCAGCGGGCGCCTGAGCGCCGGCAGGTAACCACGTCCGAGCAGAGGAGAGAGAAGACACGATGACCGACGAGCAGACAAGCATTCTCGTGCGTCAAATCGCGGCTGGGACCCTCAGCCGGCGCCGCTTCCTCCAGCGGGCTGTTGCGCTTGGCCTCACGGCCCCGGCGATCTCGGCCGTCCTCGCCGCGGCGGCTGAAGCGGCCCCCGGCAGCGTCCCGCCCTCCACGGCACGTGCCTTCCAGGCAGACGCATCCACCCTCATCCTGGCCGATAACATGTCCTCGGGCGGTCTGTGGCTGAGTCTCGACCCGGCCTACTTCTACGAGCCCAACCTCAGCGCCGCAATGAACGTCGTCTATGAGACGCTCTACCACATCCCCGATACCACCCGCCCGGACTACTTTGAGCCGCTCCTGGCCGACGGCGAGCCGCAGGTCTCTGAAGATGGAACCGAGGTCACGATCAAGATCCGGACCGGGGTGACATTCCATGCCACCGGCAACGAGATGACCGCCGAGGACTGGGTCTACTCCCTCGATCGGGTCAAGCTTGTGCAGGGCAGCCCGTCGTATCTGGCTTCCTACTGGGACAAGGTGGAGGCGGTCGATCCAACGACCATCAAGTTCACGCTACCCGGGCCCAACCCCGCCCTGGTGGCCATCCTCACCTCCTCCGCTCTCTCGGTGACCGACAGCAAGGTGGTCAAGGAGCAGGGAGGCATCGACGCAACGACGGCCGGCACTCCGGAGCCGGAGGCCCCCCATGCGTTTTTGACGGACAACTCGGCTGGCACCGGCCCGTTCGTGCTTACCTCCTGGGACGTCGATACGGAGGTGGTGCTGGAGCGCAACCCCGACTACTGGGGTGACCCCGCGACGCTGGAGAGGATCATCTTCCGCAACGTGGCGGACGGCAACGCCCAACTTTAGGCGATCCAGGGGGGTGAAGCCGATGTGGCGTTCTCTCTTGACCCGGATGCGGTCGAGCAGGTCACGAGCGACCCGAACCTCCAACTCCTGAGCACCCCGTCCATCTCGCTTGAGTACCTCGCGATGCACACTCAGGAGGACCCAGGCGGTCCTCTCGCCAACCCCGATGTGCGCCGCGCGATCAGTCACGCCATCGACTACGACGGCATCATCAACGACCTCCTCAAGGGCGCCGCCGTCCGCCCCCCAACTGTGGTTCCGCTCCCGCTGCCCGGCTCCGAGGAAGTTCAGGATCTCGCCCTGGCCACCGACCTCGCCCGCGCCCAGGAACTCTTCGACGCTGCCGGGGTTGGGGAGATCGAGCTTTCCCTCAGCTTCCGCGCCGAAGGCGCCGGGGCGGGCTCCTGGAGGAGACCCTGGCGACGAAGATCCAGTCGGATCTTCAGCAGATCAACGGCCTCACGATCAAGCTCAACCCGATGGATGCCAACCAGTGGATCGACGACTATCGCGCCAGCAAGCTTCAGATGACCCTCGCTCCCTGGGGCCCCGACTACCCGGATGTCCTCAGCTACGTCGAACCCTTTGGCAAGACCGACACGCAGGTGGCTGCCCAGGTTGGCTACTCCAACACGGCGGTCGATGAGGCCCTGACCCGCGCCGCCCAAGCCAAGGACGCCGCCGCCCGCGAGACAGAGTACGCCGCGATCCAGCGGCAACTCATTGAGGACGCCCCCTACGCCGTGCTCTACCAGCCCACCTTCCAGAACCCGGCCCGCAAGAGCGTGCAGGGCGTCACCAGTCACTTTGCCTACACGCTTCAGTTACGCGGTGCGTCCAAGACCGAGTAGGTCTCCGGATCCAGGTGATCCGGATCGTTCAAGGTCTGGGGGCGGGCATTGGAGCCCGCCCCCCTCCGTTTACTCCTCGCAGCTGCATCAACACGTCCAACCGATGCCGCGCCACCGGCGTGAGCTGCCTCGATCTCCCGAACGCCGTGGCACCGCGAGTGTTCCGTCCGCCCTTCACCCGGATTCACCTTTCGGTGACCAGCCGAGCCTTCTCTCGTTCTTCACCTCGGACCGGCTTCCAGGCCGGACGCAAAGCGCTCCCATGGCCGTGACGTCATTCGCGAATGGAGCGGTCCCTCTGCAGCTTGCGTGCTATGATCCGACGCAACCGCCCGAACTGAGAGACCGGAACCGGCCGCGTTCGGGTCATGATGGCCGCCTGCCGCCGGGCCGCGGGTCGTGGCCGCGCGGAGGAAGCCAGGCAGCGGGTGACGTAGCCCGCTTCGTGAGGTGGAGAGCAGCATGACCGACACGCGTCTCAGCGACCTCGTCCAAGCCATGAACGAGGGCCGGATCAATCGGCGGCAGTTCATCCAGTGGGCACTCGCGCTCGGCGTCTCCTTGCCCGCGCTCGCGCTCGGCCCAGGCGCCGGAGCGGCCCCTGCGTCACCGCCCCGGGTCCCTTCCAGCCGTAGCCAGACTGACGCCACCACGCTGATCATCGCGGACAACCTCGCCGGCAACTGGATCACCCTTGATCCTGCTCGGATCTATGAAGTCAATTCCCAAGCGGCCATGAACGTCGTCTACGAGTGCCTGTATCACCTACCGGACTCCACGAAGGCTGACCAGTTCGAGCCACTGTTGGCCGAAGCGATGCCCGACGTTTCGGCCGACGGTAAAGTTGTCACCATCAAGCTGCGGCCGGGTGTCAAGTTCCATAACACCGGCAACGAGATGACATCTGCCGACTGGATCTACTCCTGGAACCGGCTCAAGGCCGTGGCCGACAACCCCTCGTTCCTTGCCGAGTACGTCGGCACCTACGAAGCCGTTGATCCGCTCACGCTCAAGTTGACGCTGGAGACCCCGAACGCGGCGCTCGTTCCCATCCTTGCGGCTACCCCGCTCTCCGTCACCGACAGCAAGGCCGTCATGGAGCAGGGAGGCGCGGACCTAACGTCTGCCGGCACCCCCGAGGCCCAGGGCACCATTGATTTCATGACGAAGCAGTCCGCTGGGACCGGGCCGTACCGGGTCACGACGTGGGACATCGAAACCGAGGTCGTCGTCGAGGCGCACGCGGACTATTGGGGCGGTGCGCCGAAACTTCAGCGGATCATTTGGCGCAACGTGGGCGACCCGAACACCCAACTCCAGTTGGTCCAAACAGGTGAAATCGACATTGCCTATGCGGTGGATCCGGACAAAGTCGCGGAGGTGGAGGCTGATCCCAACCTCCAGATCTTCCAGGCGCCGACACTGAACCTCGACTACCTTGCGTTCAATACCAGTGAGGCGGTCGGTGGTCCCCTCGCGAAGAAGGAACTGCGTCAGGCGATCGCCTATGCCATCGACTATGACGGCATCATCAACGGTCTCTCCGGCGGCGCCTCGATCCGCCCGGCGACGATGATCCCGCTGGGCCTCCTCGGGACTGAGGAGGTCAAGGACCTCGCCTACAAGCCCGATCTGGCCAAGGCTCAGGAGTTGTTCGCGACGGTCGGGGGTCCAGTTGAGCTGACGCTCACCTATGGGGCCGACGCATCCAGCTCCAATGGCGTCTCACTGGATGTGCTGCTGGCGAAGATTCAGGCCGATCTCCAGAAGATCGATGGCTTGACTGTCAAGCTCAATCCAATGGACCAGGCTCAACGCCTCGCCGATTTCCGAGCGGCCAAAATCGCCTTCACCTTCTCTGGCTGGAGCGCGGACTACCCGGACGTTCACGCCTATGCTGAGCCGTTTGGCAAGACCGGCGGGGCGGCCGCGAAGCGGGTCAACTACAGCAATCCTCAGGTGGACGCGCTGCTCGCACAGGGCATCGGGGAACTCGATCCGGAGAAGCGCAAGCAAACCTATATCGACCTCCAGAAGCTCATGATCGACGACGCGGCGTTCATCGCCCTGGAGCAGCCGATCGACCGCAAACCCGCGAGCAAGGCCGTGCAGAATGTCACGACCCATTCGATCTACATGATCCAGCTCCGCTACGCATCGAAGACCGCGTAGTGGATCGTCGCGCGTCTTTGGTCGAGGCCCGTCGCTGGTAGGGGCGACGCACGCGTCGCCCGGGTGCCGGCCCCGAAAGCGAGGCAGGCCTCGCCCCTACCCGGCGACATTTGATTGATGCGCCACTCGGACGCAACCCGAGTGGTGCGGTTCCAGATCGACGCCGTCCTGCTCGGCCACTAGCGGGGTTCGGCTACGGAGCCCCTATCGCGTCCGTCTGGGAGCGAGGAGCGCCCCATGGGTCTATGGGCCTACATCGGTCGCCGGCTGGTTCTCGCGGCACTGGTGCTGATCATGGTCAGTATCGGCACGTTCCTCTTATCACACGCCGTGCCGGGTGATCCGATCAGTGCGATCATCGGCGAGCGCCAGGCGGATAATCCGGAGGTGCGGGCGCAGTTCGAGCGGCGCTTCGGGCTGGACAAACCCTTACCCCTCCAGTACGCCTACTACGTCCGCAACCTGCTCCGCGGCGATCTCGGCCTCTCGATTAGCACGCGACAACCGGTGGTGGAGGACCTCCAGCAGTTCGTCCCTGCCACCATCGAATTGACCATCGCCGCGATGATCTTCGCCATCACGGTCGGCGTGCCGCTCGGCATCATTGCCGCCGTGCGGCAGAACCGCTGGCCCGACCATCTCACCCGGTTCATCGCCCTAATCGGCACGTCGGTGCCGGTCTTTTGGCTTGGGCTGCTGTTCCTGTACGTCTTCTTCTATCGCCTCCGGTGGCTCCCCGGCCCGGGCCAACTCGACCCGGGCATGAGCCGGCCGGACTATGTCACAGGCATGGTTACGGTAGATGCGATCCTAGCGCGGGACTGGGACGCGCTCCGGAGCGTCCTCCGGCATATGGTCATGCCGGCGGTCGTCCTCGGCTCCTTTGCGATGGGCATCGTCGCGCGTATGTTGCGCTCCTCCCTGGTCGCGGCGATGAGCGATGACTACGTGCGGACAGCCCGGGCCAAGGGCTTGGTCGAGCGGCGGGTCGTCGCGGGACACGCCCTGCGGAATGCCCTCATCCCGACCGTTACCGTGCTTGGCCTGACCTTCGCCGGCCTCCTCACCGGAGCCGTGCTGACGGAGACGATCTTCTCCTGGCCGGGAATGGGACAATACGCGGTCAAGACCGCCATCAAACTGGACTACCCCGGTCTCCTTGGGGTGACCCTGGTCATCGCCGTCACCTACGTCCTCTTCAACCTGCTCGTCGACGTGATCTACGGCATCCTGGACCCGAGAATTCGGATCTCATGACGGCGTCGGCGAGGATTGGGCGGTCGCATGGCTAGCGCCACGGTCCAACAGCATTCAGTTCTGCTCGGGTCGGGGGCGGTGCTCAATAAGCGGCGCACGCCGCTGGGTGACGCGTTCCGCACGCTCCGCCGGCAGCCGGTCGCGATGTCCGGCTTTGCGATCATCTGCGCCTGGCTCATCCTCGCCCTCCTGGCGCCCATCCTCCCCATCCAGGATCCGAACCACCAGGACATCGCCAATCGCCTCCAGCCGCCAGGTCCGGGTCACATCTTCGGCACCGACGACCTTGGCCGTGACATGGTCAGCCGGGTCATCTATGGCGCTCGCATCTCGCTGCCAGCGGGCATCGTCGTCATTCTCATCACCGGAACCTTCGGCTGCCTCGTCGGTGCCGTAGCGGGGTACATCGGCGGCTGGCTGGACAACGTGATCATGCGAATCGCGGACGCCGTCCTCTCATTCCCTTCGATCATCCTCGCCATGTCGATCACCGCCGCCTCACCGTTCAAGGACCAGCGTCTGTTCAACGCCCTGATCGCCGTCGCGCTCGTGCTCTGGCCGGAGTACGCCCGGGTGATGCGGGGTCAGGTGCTCGCGATCCGCTCCAACGAGTACGTTACCGCGGCCGAGGCTATCGGCGCCTCACGGGGACGCGTGTTGCTGCGCCACATCCTCCCCAGCACGGACGCGCCGATTATTGTCAAGGCGACCCTCGATGTTGGTGCCGCGATCGTTCTGACTGCCGGCCTCAGCTTTATCGGACTTGGGGCCGTGCCTCCCAACCCCGAGTGGGGCGCGATGATCAAGGCCGGCGCCGACAAGGGCACCCAGTATTGGTGGTACGCGGCCGTGCCGGGCCTTGCCATCATGAGCGTGGTCATGGCCCTCAATTTCTTCGGCGACGGCCTGCGGGACGCCCTCGACCCGCGCCGCCGGGGCCGGTAGCCCGTTCCGAGGTCGTCGCACCTCGACACCCCACGTTGAGTCCGATCGTCCGTCTCGAGCGACACCACGCGCCACGCCAGCATGCTGCGGATGTGCCGGGCCAAAATCCTGCGATGCACACGCGCGGCGGTTGTTACACCGGGGAGGACGGACCCTTCACCGGCGGGTCGTCCGCCCCTAACCCGTCAGGGGATCAGGAGGTGGGATCGGCGTGAGCCACGACTTGCAGGCGGACGAGACTGCGGCAATCGAGACCGCGAGGGTGGCGGCCGATCCACCAGGCGGCAGCGAGACAGCCTTCCGTCAGGGCGACCTAGTCGCCCTCGTCGGCACCACCACCAGGCTCTATGAAGAGTGTCTACTACCGAATGGCGCGCTCGTCGAGGCTCCTACCCACCTCCCGTTCTATCCAGCCGGCGCCCGTGACGCCTTCCGCTGCCGACCAGGAACACTCGTCTCCTTCGCGATCAGCGCCATGGATGCGCTCGGGCGCGATGTTCGTGCTCCGCTCCTACGTTGGATTCGAGATCGCGCCGCGGGATTTGCCGACGACGGTCTCCTACGCCACGCCTATGCCGTGCATGGTCCGGTCCTCGATACGGCCCACGATGTCCTTGGCAGCGGACTCCTGCTCTGGGCCATCAATGCTCGCCCTCAGCGTGCTGAAAGTGACGTCGCGCAGGAGGTCACCCGGGGGGTCGCCTCCGCGCTTGCCGTCCGCTGGGACGGCAATTGGTTCCGTGACCATCCCGCGACGGAGGGCGCCTTCCGAGCGGCCGAACTCGCCGCTGCTGAGCTCGGACTTCGGGCGGCGAGCACGGCGGTGGGGATCCAGGAATGGATGCGGGTTGCCGACGCACTGCGTCAACGCCGTGACGAGGCAATCGAAACGCTGCCGGACCCGGCGGGCACGCCCACACCCGAGGACCGAGATCGGCTGGTCGAAGCCCACCTGGCTCTCGCCTGGCCGTGCTCGAACAATCCGGGAATGCCGCGAGAACGGCTCGTGGATCTGGCAGAACGGGCCGTCGGACTCCATAACCGGGCACCCGTGGCAGACAGCGGAGACGACGCATCTCCTCTCCACCTAACGGGCCTCCAACCGGCGGAGCTATTCTGGCTCGCTACAGCGCGGGCCGCGGTGAATGACCCCGGGAATGCCGCGGGCTACTACGACCTGGGCCTCTCCCTCGCTGACACGGACGGGCACTTCCCGGAGGCGAGCGGCCATCAGGCTCTTGAGCCCTCCCCGAAGCCAGTTCTTTTCGCCCACCTGCTCTTCCTCCAGGCCGCCGATGCCTTGGGCGCTCTGGCCACCATCCCGAAGAGCGGGTACACCGGACGGCGGCGCCCGGTCTAGCGTCAGGCGTTCACTCTCATAGGAATGACGCACGAGCCTGGCGCGCGGCGGACGGAGCGCGATGGCACCCGGCCAACGGGGTGGGCCATAATGCCCCGGTTTGCTTTCCGATCCCTCGGCGCGACACGGGTTCGATCCCGATTGCTCCGGTCCATCCATAGGACACGCTCTTGGCCACGCAGCTCGTGATCATTGGCCTGCCCAGTTCGGGCAAGACCACCGTTTTCAACGCTCTCACCCGCGCCGAGGCGGAGACAGGCACCTTCGGAGCCGGTGCCGACGAGCCGAACCTCGCAACGGTAAAGGTGCCTGACCCACGGCTCGACCGCCTCACGGAGATGTTCCAGCCCCAGCGCAAAGTCCCTGCCGATGTCCAATACCTGGACGTGGCGGGTATCGCCAAGGGCATCGCTGAAAAAGGCATGAGCGGCCAACTCCTCGGCCACCTCGCCCAGGCCGACGCGCTGCTTCACGTCGTTCGCGCCTTTGAGGATCCCAACGTCGCTCACGCTGAGGAGACGGTCGACCCGCTGCGGGACATCGAGACGCTCAACCTGGAGCTGCTCTTCAGTGACCTCGCGCTCGTTGACAAGCGGCTCCAGCGGATCGCGTCCCAACTCCCAAAGCTCCGCGGCCAGGAGCGGGACGCAACCGAGCGCGAGCAAGTCGTGATGACCCGTCTCAAGGCAGCCCTTGAAGCCGACACGCCGCTCCGCGAGGTGGTGCAGGATCTGGATCCTGACGACGCCAAGATCCTGCGGGGATTCGGGTTCCTCACCTCCAAGCCGCTCCTGATCCTCCTCAACCTGGGCGAGGATCAGATCGGCGACGAGGGGCAACAACAGGTCCAGGACGCGCGGGAGCGGTTCACGCGGCCCGGTGTGGCGGTGGATGCCCTGGCTGGCCAGATCGAGATGGAAATCGCCCGCCTGGACCCGGATGACGCCGCCGCCTTCATGGCCGACCTCGGCATCGCCGAATCCGGCCTCGATCGGGTCATCCGCCTCTCGTTCGACCTGCTCGGGCTGATCCCCTTCTTCACGGTCGGGCCGGATGAGTGCCGTGCATGGACGATTCGTCGAGGGGCCACGGCCCTTGAGGCGGCGGGTGAGATCCACTCCGATATTCAGCGTGGCTTTATCCGGGCAGAGATCGTAGGTTATGACGACCTGCTCGCGGCCGGGGGCATCAACGAGGCCAAGAAGGCAGGGACCTTCCGCCGCGAGGGCAAGACCTACGTCGTTCAGGACGGCGACATCATCAACTTCCTCTTCAACGTCTAGGGGTGTCGACGCTGCGGGGACTGGACGGCGGATGACCGATGACGAGGACCTGGACCTCGATCCAGATCTGGACATCGAAATCAACCTGCGGGCACCCGCAGAAGTGGCCGCGCGGGTCATCGTGCTCGCGGCTGTCTGCCATCGCGCCTATCTAGAACGAGCCGAGGGGGACGACGGAGCGGACGACCCCGAGGCGGAGCGCTTTGATTTGGTCGCCTGGCTCCGAACGGAAGGGCTCGACCCCATCGCCTCTCCGGTCGAGCGCCACCTGCTTCAAACGCGTCTGGGACGGCTTGGCTCTGATGAGACCGACGCGGCGAGCTGGCAGACGGAAGCCCTGGCGGCGTTGGCGTGGGCGATGGGCATCCTAGAGGCGTTGCCGCCCTACCACATACCAGTCGACCCTGGCCCCTTGCTTGATGCCATGCCCTCCCCCTGGGACAAGACGGGTCCGTTCCGCACCGGCGTGCGCCTCCGCCCGGAGGAGGAGATCGCCGCGGAACGCGAGCGAGCGGAGCTCTGGCACTGGCGGGCGACCATGGTCGACCTCTTGCTTGAGGCCCGGGGCAAGGAGGCACAGCGGCTCGGGGCGGTGATCCGCGAGGTCGCGGGTGAAGCGGCCCGAGCCGGCATCGTCGATCACGTCACCGCCGGGGACTTTACGGTGGATGGACGACCATACCGCGACCTCGCTGGGGAGGCGCTCGACGTGGCGACGGCGATTGCCGCCGAACGTCACCGAGCCCTGAACTGGCTCTGCGGCTTCGGTATGGATTGGGACACCGTCCCGACCGACGTGTAGGCCCGGCTCGTCGACGGTGAGCATGGTGAACGCGGATCAGGCAGCCAGCCTTGCGCGGGTGATGAAAGTGATCGCCCAGCCCCTGGCGGTGCGGCTGCTCGGCCGGATCACTGAGGGTCCGGCGACGCTGGAACAACTGACCGAGCGGCTGGGGGTGGAAACCGGTGACCTCGGGGGTCACCTCGGCGCCTTGGTCGCAGCAGGTGTCGTAAAGGTGGATCCGACCACCACCAGCCCGACGTTCACTCTTGACGAGACCGTCTTGACAGGGTTGGGGGCAACAGCCGAAGCGCTGCTGGCCAGCACCGCCAGGGGTGCGGCCAGCCAGCAGAACCGCTCGTCCGAAGGACCGGAGCTCAACGAGGAAGAAAAGGTCCTGCGCGACTTCTTCGCCGGACCGTGCCTCAAACAGATCCCGGCTCGGCGCAAGAAGCTGCTGATCGTTCTGCGACACCTTCTGGGGCGGTTCGAGCCCGGCCGTGAGTACCCGGAGAAGGAGGTCAACGCCATCCTGCGCAGCGCCCATGAGGATGTCGCGACCCTCCGCCGGGACCTGGTTGATTTTGGCTTCATGGTCCGGGCGAACGGCATCTATCGCGTCACACCGACCACCGGTGCAGGAACGACCGAAGATCCCCCGGATGATTGAGCCTAGGTGGACAGTTGATGTCCCTGCCGGCCTCACCGAAACGGATTCTCATCACCCTGGCGTGATGGCCGACCTCGGTTGTGTGCGTCCTACAGACCAGCCCCTGCAAGTGGCGCAAACGCATCCCGCGCTGCTGCAATGAACGCGGCAATACGTATGGGGTCCTTCACCCCGTCCAGCTCGACCCCACTACTGACATCCACGGCGCGTGGTATGGCTGCGCGGATGGCGGCGCTTACGTTGTCAGGTGTGAGCCCGCCGGCAAGCATGAGCGGCCACCGGCTGGCAAGATCGGCGGCGAGATGCCAGTCGGCCTTCACCCCGGAGCCGCCGTGTGCCGCGGGATCGAACCCATCGAGGAGATAGACCACCGGGGGGGATGTCGACGTCTCATAGGACGCAATCAACGACTCGACGCGGGCAGCGTCCGTTCCCGCTGGGATCCGTAGCGCCTTGATGACCGGGCGACGCAGCTGGGCGAGGAGCGCCGGCGGCTCGTCACCATGAAGCTGCAGAAGATCGAGCCCTGCTGTCTCCGCAGTCGCGTTCATCTCCTCCGCGTCGGCATCGACGAAGACGCCGACCGCGAGTACCACCCTCGACCCTGCCTCCGAGCGTGCCGCTTCGATCGCGGCGCGCGCCGTCGCCACATCGACCCGGCGGCGTGCTGGGGCGAAGATGAAGCCGATTAATGTCGCTCCCGCGCCCACCGCCACTCGCGCGTGATCTGGCTCCCGCAAGCCGCAAATCTTGATACTGCCGGGAGCGATCCTCTCCGACCCGATCATCCGGCGCTCCTGCCAAGCAGCCCTCGGATCGCTGCCGCGCGATCCGGCGCGACGATCAGGGACTCACCGACCAGCACGGCGTGGACACCACATCGGTGCAGCCGCAGCACGTCTTGGTGGGAGAAGATCCCGCTCTCGCCGACGATGACCGCGCCCTCCGGGGCACGGGGAGCAAGCGCCTCGGTCACCGCCAAATCCACCTCAAATGTGCGGAGGTCGCGATTGTTGATGCCAATCAACGTTGCACCAGCCGCTGCGGCACGCTCCATCTCCACCGCGTCGTGCACCTCGACCAGCGCGTCGAGTCCTTGCTCTCTCGCGGCGATCAGCAACGACCGCAACCCGGCATCGTCCAGGGCAGCGACGATCAGCAGCACGGCATCAGCGCCAAATGCCCGCGCTTCGAGGATCTGATACTCGTCCAGCACGAAATCCTTGCGGAGAATCGGCGCCGACGTCGGCCCGGCATGGGCCACCTCTGCGACCACCGCCAAATCGTCGAGCGAGCCATGAAAGAAGGGCGCGTCGGTCAGGACCGAGAGTGCGGCAGCACCGCCTACCAGGTAGGCTTGAGCCACCGCCGGCGGATCGACCTCAACAGGAAAGACGCCCCGGGAAGGAGAAGCGCGCTTGATCTCCGCGATCACGGCCATCTCCGGACCCGCCAGCGCGGCGCGCAAGCTGACCGGAGGACGTTGCTGGTCCGCACGCCGCTGAAGCGCGCCTGCAGGGACCGCTCGCTTCCTCACGGCGACATCAGCCACCGTCCGGACCAATATCCGGTCCAAAATCGTTCCCGTCGCCGTGTAGCCGCCCATCAGGCGGTGACCGGTTGCGGGATCTCCGCGGCGGACTCGGTGGCCAGACGGGACGAGTAGGCCGCCAGGGCCTCCATCGTGGCCAGGGCGCGGCCTGAATCGATCGCTTCCGCGGCAAGCTGGATGCCTTCCCCAAAGGAATCGGCGGCGTTCGCGGCGTAGATTCCGGCACCGGCGTTGAGCAGCGTCACGGAGCGACGTGGGCCGGGTACACCGGAAAGCACCTCCCGGGTGATCGCGACGTTCTCCTCCACCCCTCCGCCACGGAGCTGCTCGGTGGTACCTCGCTCGAGCCCAAACGCTTCTGGGTCAACCTGGTAGGTGCGAATCTCGCCGTCACGGGCGTCGAACTCGGTGACGGCCGAAGGACCGCCGATGCCGATCTCGTCCAATCCCTCCTCGGCGTGGACCAGGACCGCGTGCCGGCTTCCGAGCATGCCCAGCACCCGCGCCAGCTTGCCTGCAATGTCGGCGTGGCCGACACCGATCAGTTGGTGAAGCGCGCCGGCCGGGTTGGTCAACGGCCCAAGCACGTTAAAGATCGTCCGGATGCCGATCTCGCGCCGTGTTGGACCGACGAACCGCATGGCAGGGTGGAACGCCGGGGCGTACATGAAGCCGATGCCGACCTCCTCCACGCAGCGCGCCACCTGGTCGGGCGTCAGCTCAATCGCGATGCCGAGTCCCTCCAGCAGGTCGGCGGAGCCGCACTTGCTGGTCACCGCCCGATTGCCGTGCTTCGCGACCCGGACTCCTGCCGCCGCGATCGCGAAGGAGGCCGTCGTCGAGATATTGAAGGTGTTGGAGGCATCGCCCCCCGTGCCACAGGTATCGACCAAGGGGCGACCGTCGTCCGCGATCTCCACCCGCAAGGCGTGGTGCCGCATCGCGGTCGCGAATCCCGCGATCTCCTGCTCGGTCTCGCCTCGCATTCTCAAGCCCATCACCAGGGCGCCAATCTGGGCCCCGGTGACCTGACCGGTCATGATCGCATCCATGGCCGCCGTTGCCTCGGGCAGCGTCAACTCCCGCCCCTCGACAATGGCCTGAATCGTCTCGCGGATGTTGACTGCGTTCGCCGGATCCGCCACTCCATCCTCCTCTCACATCTCAAGCGCCCGTGGCGCGGCCCTGCTAGCCGAGCGCAGGCTCCGGCTGCCGCACTCGGCCATCCCCTGCTGCTCCCTGACCGGCCCCGAGAAAATTGGCCAGGAGATCCTTGCCGGCGAGGGTCAGGATGGACTCGGGATGAAACTGCACGCCCTCCATGTCCAACTCCCGGTGACGCAGGCCCATGATCAAACCGTCGCTCGTCTCGGCCGTGACATCGAGAACGGGCGGCAGCGTCTCCCGCTCGACCAGGAGTGAGTGGTACCGAGTCGCCGGAAACGGATTCGGCAGGCCCGCGAAGACACCGGCGTCCTCATGGTGAATCGGCGATGTCTTGCCGTGCATCAGCGACGGTGCCCGCACAATCCGGGCGCCGAACGCGGCGCCGATGGCCTGATGACCGAGGCAGACGCCCAGAATGGGCACCCGCCCGGCGAATTGCTGGATCAGCGGGACAGAGATCCCAGCCTCGCGGGGTGTGCATGGCCCCGGCGAGATCACAATTCGCTCGATGCGCGGCGCCATAGCCTCGACCTCGTCGACCGTGATCTGGTCGTTGCGAGCCACCTCGACCTCCGCGCCGAGTTCGCGCAGCGCCTGGTACAGGTTGAAGGTGAACGAGTCGTAGTTATCAAGAAGGAAGATCACCTCGCGCCCCCTTGCGTCTGGTCGCGTCCCCCGTCGCCGGCCGTCACCTTGGACAGGTCGTATTCGGCCGCCTCCAGATCCTCTGCCAACTCGATCGCGCGGAGGAGCGCGCGCATCTTATGGTAGCTCTCGGCGTATTCCCCTTCGGGCGTGCTGTCGGCCACGATCCCCCCGCCCGCCTGCATGGACGCCACGCCCTCCTTGACGACCAGTGTTCGAAGCGCGATTGCGGTGTCCATCCCGCCGGCGAAGTCGACGTAGCCCACCGCTCCGGAGTAGGCGCCACGCCGGTCTGTCTCCAACTCGGCGATGATCTCCATCGCCCGCACCTTCGGAGCGCCGGAGACGGTGCCAGCCGGGAAGCAGGAGCGCAGCGCGTCGAGTCCGGACAATCCGTCCTCCAACTCACCTTCGACGTGGCTCACCAAGTGCATCACGTGGGAGTAGCGTTCGACCTCCATCAACTGTGGGACTCGCACGGAGCCTGGTTGCGCCACCCGGCCCACGTCGTTGCGGCCCAGGTCCACGAGCATGATGTGCTCCGCGCGCTCCTTTTCGTCGGCGGCTAACTCGGCAGCGAGCGCGCTATCCGCGTCGGCAGTCTCACCGCGGGGACGCGTGCCGGCGATGGGGTGGTTGGTGATCGTCCGGTCCTCCAAACGCACCAGCAGCTCAGGTGAGGCGCCGACGATCTGATGATCCAGAAACTCCAGGTAGAACATATACGGCGACGGGTTGACCGTCCGTAACGCCCGGTAGACAGTGAATGGATGGGCCGGCGTGGGCAGATCGACGCGCTGAGACAGGACGACCTGGATCACGTCCCCAGCCGTGATGTACTCCTTTGCGCGCTCCACCATCGCGCGGTAACGCTCCGGGGTCGTGTTTGGCTGTTGGCGCTCGGCGGGAGCAGTCTCGACCGGCGCCTCCCCGATCGGAAGCGGCGGAGTCGGCCGGCGGAGTTGGGCCACGAGGGAGTCCACCCGCGCCGCGGCTGCCGCGTACGCCTCCTCAAGCGACCCACCGCTATGGAGGTGGACGTGACTGACCGCCTTGATGGTGCGTTCCAGGTGGTCAAAGACGAGCAGCGAGTCCACCACCAGGAACCGGCCATCCGGGAGACCGAGCCCCGGGCCGGCTGCCGGCGCCACGCGGGGCTCGAAGGAGCGTACGGCCTCATAACCCAGGTAGCCCACGGCCCCACCGACGAATCGAGGCAACCCAGGTAGCGTCGCTCCCTGATACGGAGCGAGAAGATCCCCAAGCGCAACGAGCGGATCCGTGTATCGCTCCTCGCGGGTTGCTGTTCTCCCCTCGATCGTCGCGATGCCGTCCCTCAGCGTCACCACGATCAGCGGGTCGGCCCCAATGAAGGAGTAACGGGCGAGGCGCTCGCCCCCCTCCACGCTCTCTAGCAAGAAGCCCCGGCCCTGGCCGCAGATCTTGAGGTAAGCGGAAACGGGCGTCTCAAGATCCGCCATGATCTCCCGGTAGACCGGTATGGTGTGGATGCTTGAATTCCCACGCTCCACGAGGGCCTGTACCTCCGTGAAGGAGGGCGTCAACTCCCCCCGCCGGCGGGTGCGGTGGCGAGGCGTGGCGATGTGAACCATGACCGACCCCCGTAAACGATGCCAGCGGCGGCCGGCCCGGATGCAGCGACGAATGGCGGAAGCGCCGAAAAACGAAAAACCCCCGTCCCATTAGAGGGACGGGGGTGCAACAAGCATGCCCCGCGGTGCCACCCTGATTGGGGTCCGGCTCTTGCCGGTCCCCCCCTTCGCGCGTACGGGCTCGGCTTTCGCCGCACCGATACGCCGCTCCCAATAACGGCGGAGAAGCCGGCGCCGCCTACTTGACCGGCAGGGCCGGCGCGTTCGGGACGCAACTCCCGGAGCCATTCAGCGTCCGTGCAGTCCCGGGCTCACACCATACCCCGGCTCGCTCAACTGCGCCTGTAAACGCCTACTCGTTCCGATCGTCGCAGATCACGCTCTTGAATTCGGCGGCACTCTACCAGCGCAGGTTTGGAGATGTCAAGGCCCACCACCCGCCGCTCGCAATCAAGCGCCACCTCGAAGAGGCAGGCCCGGCCCCCAGCCGTGAACTGCTACTCAACGAGATCACCTGGAACGCTACAGGCGGCCACGGTATACTCGTTCAGACGCGCCCGTAGCTCAGCGGATAGAGCGCTTGCCTCCGGAGCAAGAGGCCGCAGGTTCGAGTCCTGCCGGGCGTACCACCCCCCGTTGAAGCCCCTTTTTCCCTCCACACGTGGCCCATCCCCCGTCGTAGACCTCTTGCCTGCCGGTATTCGAGACATGTGGCCGACCCTCACCACGGCAAGTGGCCAGGGTAGTCCCGTGGACGCTGCGCAGACGGAGGCCCCCATGGCAGGATCAAGGCATCGACTCACGCTTGCCGAGCGGAGGATGCCCGTGGACCCGATCCACCCCCTCACGGATCTCGTTGACCGGTACCTGACCCAGCACTGCGCCCGTGGCTCCAGCCGCAACACGATCGCGCGCTATGAGGCCACGTTCGCCTTGTTTGCCCGCTTTCTCGCCGAGCAGGGCACCGCCCCCGATTCGCGGGCGCTGACGAGCGAGACGGTGGAGCGCTTCACCGTGTGGCTGCGCGCCACCCCGATCCGGCTGCAGCGCGGCACCAGCCAGCGCTCCGAAGCCGGCATCCACGCCCACCTCCGGGACATGCGCGCCTTCGTCCGCTGGCTCACGGAGGAAGGGGTCCTCACCCGGCCGGTCCGCGTGGCGCTGCCCAAGCTCCCGGAGCGGCTCTTCCCGATCCTCGCCACCGCTGAACTCGCCTCCGTCTGGGAGAGCAAGTACCTGACGGGGCGCTCGGCCCTCGCGACGCGCAACCGGGCGCTCGTGGCCCTGATGCTCGACACCGGATTGCGCCGCTCCGAAGTCGCCGCGCTCCGTCTGGAGGATGTGTCCCTCGACGACTGCCTGCTCACCGTCATCGGGAAGGGCAACAAGCAGCGCCGGGTCCCCTTCTCCACCTCGGTCATGCACCTGGTGCGGGATTGGCTGGCCGTTCGCGGGCAGGAGCCGGGCAGCCTCTTCTGGCTCTCCTCCGCCGGCGTCCGCACGGTCTTCCGCCGCATTCAGGAGGAGACGGGGCTGGAGCGCTTCCACCCGCACCAGCTCCGGCACCAGGCGGCGTCGATGATGGTCCGGGCCAACGCCGATGTCTTCGCGGTCCAGCGGATCCTCGGCCACGCCGATCTGGCCACCACCCAACGCTATGTCACCCAGAACGACGCCGACATTCGCGCCAAACACGCGGCCGCCTCCCCCTTCGAGCGGCTGCAGGGCATCCTGGTCGTCGACGCGCCGCCCGCGCGGAAGCGCAAGCGGCTGAGTTTGGCGGAGAAGTGAAGGGACACGCCGCAGTCTCAGGTTCCCCTTACGGGCGGTCGCGCCGGCTGACGCGCCGGGCGCCGCCCCCCTGCACTAGGAAGATCTCGCAGCGGCGGTGAATCCGGCACTGAGCATGAGCTCGGTCAATCCGTGCGGCATCAAGGGGTCCTTCCGGTACTGCTCCTCGCAGGCGATCAGCCCCATCCAGAGCTTGACCACCGTTTCGGGCGAGGGCCGCTCCTTCTCCCCGCGCGCCAGGCGCGAGATGTAGGCCCGGTCGATCCCCGTGAACTCCGCCAGGAAGGTGAGGCTCTTGCCTCGTGCCTTGAGCTGATCTTGGAGGGTTCGCGCAAAGTCGTTCATCGTCCTCCCTGGTCACGCCCACAGAAGTGACCGTCCCCAAAGAGTGTGATGCCCGTCCAAGATCGAAGCGGCCCCTGCGGCGCGTCCCTTCGATCAGGATCATACCAGCCCTGACCCGCCAGTCACGTGTCCGGCGGACACGAAGGCTCACGCCGTCCGGTCTTTCCGGGTGTCTTGGCGCAAAGACGCTGCGAAAGACAGGGGGCCCCCCCCCTCTTGTGACCCTCGGCGTTCGTTGCTAGGATCGTTTCCACGCGATCCACGACAGCATGAGGGATGGGGCGGCGGTGTATCCGCTGGAGATGGGTGTACCCAGGCGACGGGGTTCGGTGCGCTGGTGGCAGCGGCCGCTGCTCGTCGTGACCTTCCCGCTCTCCCTCGCCATCTTCGCGTTGGGCTTCCTTCTCCCGCACCTGCGCCTCGGCCGGATTGTCAAGGTCACGGTGGTGTTCCTGGTGATCTGGTCGCTCTTCGGCCTGCTCACCGTCTGGCTCGATCCGGGCAGCGGCGCGGCGGCCGGGGCCGAACGGGAGATTACCCGTCTCCGCCGCGCGGAGCGGGACGGCCCCTACGGCTTGCTCAATCCGAGCTGGGGCTGCACCAACTTGACCCGGGCGGACGGGCTGCGCTTCGCCAGCTACTGGCGGGGCGGGACACCGCTCGGCCGGATGCTCAGCGTCGGGCTCAGCTGCAACGCCGTCGTCGGGCGCGAGATGCTGAGCGGCGTCGGGTTGGACCGCCAGGCGCGCGCCTGGACCGATCTCTACGAGCAGGCGATGGTCGATTACGCCGTGCGGGGCCGGATCGGCCCCAGCTACCTCGGGTTGGGCGTGGGCACGCTGCTGGAGGCGGTCTTCGCCCTGCCCTTCCTCGTGGGCTCGGCCCTGGTTGCCGTTGTGCGACCGTTCCGTTAGGAGGACCGTCCGTGACGAATGCACTGGTTGCTGTCGAAGAGATGGGAGAGCAGCTCCTGCACCGGGCGACGACCCCAACGGTGCTGGCCCCGCTGCACCTCCCCGTCATCGAGCAGTTCTTCTACGACATCTACGATGAGCGCTATCCCTTCGGGGCCTTCTCGCAAGTGCGCTGGCTCCACGGGAAAGTCCGCAAGCGCCACTGGAAGGCGCTCGTCGATCGGACTTACGAGCAGATGCAGGTCTCGATCCTGCACGCCATGGTCAGCCTGACCTCGGTCCAAGTCGGCCGCGTGCAACGGGAGATGCAGCACGCGGAAGCGCTGCGTTTTGAGGCCGAGCGGCTGCGGGTGCTCAACACGGTCTCCCTCGAATACGAGCTGACCCGTCTCGACCATCACACCGGCCTCCAGCGGGCGCAGATGCTGCTCCAAGCCCAGATCGACCAGGCCGGCGAGAAGTTGCGCCACGAATGCGGGCTCGAACTCCAGCGCGGCACCCAGCAGCACGAGCTGGCGATGGCCAACCAGCAGCTCTTGACCGCGATCACGACCCGCACGAACGCCGTCCAACGCACCACTGAGGGGTTGGCCGCGATGCAGCAGGTCTGGGCCGAGACCGCGGCGATCAACGCGCTCCCGGACGAGGACGAGAAACACCGCCGGCTCTCGATCCTGCAAGGAGCGCTCCCCTTCCTCCTCCGCTTCGATGGCTAAGGTGACCCTCGGCAAGTACGAGACGACCCGCTACCGGCTGCAACTCGCCGAGCGGGATCTGGAGACGCCGGTCTACATCGTCGGCTCGCCCAACACCGGCAAGTCCACCCTACTCGGCAACCTCGCTGAGCAGTTCGCCGGTCTTCCCGGCCAAGGTGTGCTGGTGCTGGACATCAAGGGGGATCTGGCCCACGAGATCGCCGCCCGCACCCGTCACCCGGACAAGCTGATCTACTTCTCGCCGGGCGAGTGCGACTTCCCCGACGGGCAGCGAACCTGGGCGCTCAACCCGTTCGAGTTCGACCGCCACGACCGGGACGCCGCCTACCGCATGGCCGAGGCGATCCCGACCCTCTTCGAGCGGATGGGGATGGCTGACCTCTCGACGATGGCCAACATCCGCCAGACGCTCCAGGCCACGACCCAGCTTGCCCTGCGTGACGATGAGCCGACGCTCCTGACCCTGCCCTTGGTCCTCTACCACCCGCCGACGCGGGCCAAGCTGCTCGCCAAGCGCGCCTGGCCGGCAACGAAGGTCTACTGGCAGCATGACTACGAGGGGGTGACGCCTTCGGAGCAGCGGCGCAAGACGACCACGACCACCAACCGCTTCTTCGACTTCCTCTCCTCCCCCGCCATGAACGCCCTCGTCGGCACCTACCGCTCTACCTTCCGGCTGCGCGAGTGGCTCGCCGAGGGCAAGTTCGTCGTCTGCAACCTGGGCACGAATCTGCACCGCAACGTCGGGATCATGATCGGCAACCTGATCATGGCGACCCTGGTCGAGGCGACCTTCGCCCGCCCGGATGACGGGCGGCGCAACACTTGGCGCTGCATCGTCGACGAGTTCCACCTCTTCGTCGGGGACCAGTTCGCCTCCATCATCAACGAGGCCCGCTCCTTCAAGCTCTTCCCGGTGCTCGCCCACCAGGGCGCGAGCCAGCTCTCCTCGGACGCCAAGCGGCGGGCCGGGGACCTCTTAGAACCTGTTATGGACTTCAGGAGGTGAAGCCGAGTCATGC
>JADDPH010000026.1 GCA_016781925.1 Sphaerobacteraceae bacterium
GGCGAGGCCGAGGGCTATAAGCGCCTTCTCCCCGCAGTCTTGCCGTAGCCCGTGAGGTCCGCGCCCGACCGGAACCTCGGTCGTAAACGCATTCGACGCGTTGGCCGAATCGAAGGACGGCTACGCGGCGCGTCGAGCGCGACAGAACGGTCGCGGCAGACTCACGGAGTGCTCATTCGACCCGCTCGGCTCGACGAGTGTGAACTCCTCAGCGAGCTGGCGCTCCGGTCGAAGGGCTACTGGGGCTACAGCTCACGCTCGTTCCTGAAGATCTGCTCGTCTCACCGTGCGCGTCGCCGAGCACACCGATGGGCATGTCATCGCGTTCTACGCCCTCGGTCCTCTTGACGACTCCGCGGGCGAGGTCTGGTTCTTCTTCGTCGACCCGCCGTTCATCGGCAGGGGTGTCGGCCGCCGACTGTTCGAAAACCTACTCGCGACGACTCGGTCGGCTGGGATGCGTTCCCTGCGCATCGACGCTGACCCTGGCGCGGCGTCCTTCTACGAGCGCATGGGTGCAGCTCGCGTCGCAGAGACGCCGTCGGACTCCATCCCGGGACCTCTCCCTACAAGGTACGAAGTCACCCTGTAGCTGGACGAGTCACGCAACATATCGACGGCTCCGGGCGCCCGAGGACGGGCGTAGGGCTGTCCCCGAACGCGGCGGGTGGTCACCTGCAGGAAGATCTCCCACTTCGTCTCGGGGCTCAACACCCGCGGTCGGCGCCGCAGCGGACCCTCGTTCTCGGGATGCAGTGCTCCTTCCGGACGGTGAGGAGCCGTCAGCCTTGGGCCTTTTCGCGGTGGAGCCTCCGCGGCGAAGTCAGATGCACCACAGATCGGGATGACGATAGGTGACTTCTGGTAAGTGTTCCGTGTCGCTATTGATCGGTCGCAATGAAAGCTGGTAGCCATCCACCTGCTAGTGCAGTGTCTCGCTATTGAGCGGACGCTTGCTTGAGGGCCACCCGTCCTCGCTCCACCTTCTCGATGATCGACTCGGCGCTGGCGGTCCAAGTGAAGGGCTTGGGGTCGGCGTTGTGGGTGTCGAGGTAGTCGTCGATTGCGGCGACGAGGTGATCGACGCTTGGGAACACGCCTCGGCGGATGGCCTTGTCGGTCAGCTCGCCGGAACCACCGCTCCACCAGATTGAGCCAGGAAGACGACGTGGGCGTGAAGTGCAGGTGGAACCGGCGGTGCTTGGCCAACCAGGCCTTGACGTTGGGGTGGTTGTGGGTGCCGTAGTTGTCGAGGACCAGGTGCACCTCGAGGTCCTTGGGGACTTGGCCGTCGATGAGCTTCAAGAAGGCCAGGAACTCCTTGTGGCGGTGGCGGTGGCGGGACAGGCACAGGCCCATGACCTTGCCGGTGGCGGCATCGAGGGCGGCGAAGAGGGTGGTGGTCCCGTTGCGCTTGTAGTCGTGCGTCATGGTCACCGCCCGGCCCTTCTTCATGGCAAGCTGGGCTGGGTGCGATCGAGCGCCTGGATCTGGCTCTTCTCGTCGACACAGAGCACCACCGCTCGCTCGGGGGGATCGAGGTAGAGCGCCACGACGTCGACCAGCTTCTCCTCGAAGCGGGGGTCGTTGGACAGCTTGAAGGTCACCACCAGGTGGGGCTTGATCCCCCGGGAGGACCAGATGCGCTGCACCATGGCCTTGGAGATCCCGGCATGCGCCGCCATGGAGCGACACGACCAGTGGGTGGCGGACTCCGGGGTGGTGTGCAACGTGTCGTGCACGATCGCCTCGATGGTCTCCTGCGGGATCGAGGGCTTGCGCCCCCGGCCCTTGGCCACCTTGCCGATGCGCTCCACACCGTCGCCCTCGAAGCGAGACCGCCACGCCAACACCGTCCCTCGCCCCACACCGAGGCGCTCGGCGATGGTGGTGTTGGCCACCCCGTCGGCTGCCAGCAACAGCCCCTTGGCGTGGCGCACCTCACGATGCGGGCGAGCGGTGGACCGGGCGATGCGTTCGAGCTCTGCCCGCTGCTCGGCGGTCATCACCAGCGGGGCTGCAGGTCGATTGGCCATAGCCGGAAGGCGAGACCATATCGCGCGTCAAATGGTGGACACTGCACTAGCTGAGGCTCCTCACTCGGCCGGACTCGGCTGTACGCGACCGACGGCTGCACGTTCGCCGCCTGCTCCAGTGAGAACCTGTTTGGCAAGCGGAGCGCAAGGCTTCAACTTGCGCGGTCAAAGCTTCCGTAGGTGACCGTAGCAGCGTGACCTGAGCCGACATCACCTGCGACCTGGGGGTTCGTAAGATCTCGGTCCCCCGAGCCTCGCGGAACGAGATAAACGAGCCATGATAACGCGACAGAGAGCGAGATGACGATCGCCGCAGGTATTGTCACCGGAGCCCTGGCCCTCCTAGTAGCGGTGGTTGGCGTGGCGATTGTTTTGGGCAGTAAGGCAACCGACTCAGTCAAGATCACGGCGGGCGGAGCCGACTTGCTGATCTGCACGATCACCGAGGATCTTCCCGTCTCCCCGTTCGCCCGGTCTCGACCGCTCTTGGCAGCTGGCGGGACGATTAGCGACGACTATCCGGATCCCCTAAGGGATGCCTACGACCGCTTCAGGGCGGAGTCCCAAGCTGCAAAGGAGCTGCCGGTCGAACACGGGGAGGCGGAAACGGCCCACGCCGCCGCTAACGCGCGGTTCGAGGAAGTGATCCATCGGTTCTGCTGACCGCCTCCCGTGTCCCGGCTGCAAACCGACTCATCCACCAATGCAAAGCCCTCACAGCGGTGGGTGCCCGGTTACCCCTAATGCCCCGACGCGTTCGACGGCGCCTGCATGACTTTCATAGCCGATACCCGGCTCTTGCCCGACCTAGTAAAATTCGGCGGTGGCGCTCACTTGGTTAGTTACGGCCCGTTGCGCCAAAGCTTCTCGCCCGTGGTAGCCAGCCGTCGTATAAGTTGCTCTTGAGCGACCGCTCCCTCTACCGGCGCGATCCCGACCACTGTACTCAACTTCCGGGCTTGAGAGATTCGCCGATCCCACCTTAGGTCGGACGGGACCTTCTCGTAGAAGAACCCTGCAACACCCGTCAATTTCAGAGGTGTCATGCTGCCCGTCGCGTCGATGAGTGAGCATGACCTCTGCGCTCAAGCTCCGCTAGACCTTGCCGACCACCGCTGGCGGCTCTACTGCGCCGACCGCAACAGCCGCTGGCACTACTAAGACCAACAGCCGCTGGCACTACTAAGACATGGCGGAACCCACCCCACGGCTCTCCCACCTTCTCGACGAGATCGACGAAGACTCCGCCGGCATCTTCTGGGGCTAGCTCCTCAACTGCGCTCTGCAGGCCCTTGCGACTCCATCTTGGCAGGGTGTGGAGGTGCCGAACGCTCCGGATGCGCCCGAGGGGCGACGACAACGACGCCGTCGACGAACCCCCTGGCCTCCCATCATCGTCGCCACCAGGCCGAGACCGCACAACGTCATCGGTCGCCACACGGGCCCGAGTACGCCGGTTCCCGGACGGCTCCGCCGGGCTTCGGGAGTGTCCCCCACCGGCACCGTCGACGCCCCACGTCGATATGCCCGCGCGTTCGGGGACAGCCCCACGCCCGTCTTCCCGCGCCCGGAGCCGTCGATCGGTTACGTCTCGGAAGACCTAAAAGACAGCGCCTCGACGACCGCTCGGATTCTGCGGACACCTGCGCTTGATGACTCCTCTTTGAGGATTCGGAAGCGGCCTAGCTTTCCCGTTCGTTCGACGTGAGGACCGCCGCGGATCTCTTTGCTGTGCCAGTCGCCCCGTGGATCACCGGCGGTGTAAACGCGCACCGTGTCGCCGTACTTGTCGCCGAAGGCACCTTGGGACACTGCTGGGGCAAGGCGCTACTCCCCCTCTGGCCGGCGGCGGTGAGGCCTGACCGTCAGAACGGCGCTCGGCTTTAGCTGTTCCATGAGGTGAGCATCGGCGTGGGGTGCCGCGCGGGGCGGCCGGTTCCTTATCTCAAGGCTGAGGCCCGATGATCGGCCCGCCACCACCTCCAGGCGGTGGCTCTTCCAATCCGTCGTCGGGGGGAGGCGGTGCCGGCGGCGTCTGCCCGTGCTGCTCGTAGAGACAGTCCGGGAAGGCCGTCTCGAAGATGTTCTGGGACCAAACGTTGCCGCCGCAGGGCTTCGGTGGGCGCGACCGGTCCCTGGAAAATGCGACGTTGTGAAGGTCGTAACGCCCACCGGAGAAGTCTTTACCCCTGAGCCTGGTCTTCCTGACGGGCCGTTTCGGAGAGACGTGTTGGCGATGATGCGATTATCCTCGCTGGCGATATAGATACCGTTTCCCGTGTTGCCCGTGACGGCATTCGCTTCGATGACTGCCCCAGTCACCCGAGATGTTCGGGGACCGACTCGAAAGCCGATGCCATTGCTAGGCTCGGCAGCCGGTCGGCAGAAAATAACCTCGGGAAGGCCACTGCCGGCGTTCGTGTCGAAGCAGAACTCGCCTCTCTGTCCATTGTCTTGAACGGTGTTGCCGATGATGCGGGCGTCAGCGTTGGTGATGTTCGAGGTGCCCGAGTTGTCATTTCGCTGCACCACATTGGCAATGATGTCGTTATTCCTGATCGGCTCACCGCGGCGAGGGGTGCCTTGCTCGTCGAGGAAGTTGTTAACGACGATGCCGATGCCATCGAAGAACGATCTCGACGGGGTTTCTGATGCCGCAGACTTCGATTGTGCACCCCCGCCGGTCCCGCCGGAGGGTCCCCAGGGCGACGACAGCTGCTATGACGGCATCGACAACAATCTCAACGGGCTCACCGACGGCGAGGATCCGAACTGCGCCAGGGAGGGCCCTTTCGACAACCGCTCCTGCAGCGACGGGCTCGACAACGATAACGACGGGTTTATCGACGGCAGCGACTCCAACTGCGTCAGGGAGGGTCCTTTCGGCGACCCGACCTGCAGCGACGGGCTCGACAACGATGGAGACGGGCGCACCGACGGCCGGGACGGCGACTGCGCTGAGGTCGTCGTGATCGAGGAGAGCGACGGGTGACCCGGGGGGCGCGAGCGAACCGACTTGGAGCGAGGCCAGACATGAGGTGCCCCGTCACGCTTTCCAGGGAGATCCATCGGCCGCTCACCAGTGATTCGCTCTCTAGCTAGGAGGGTGTTGAAGAAATCGCTCGAAGGAAGTTCACAAAGAAC
>JADDPH010000131.1 GCA_016781925.1 Sphaerobacteraceae bacterium
CTAGGCGACTGCTGCTCACGCACCGCTTCGGCTGGAAACACACCATCATCTCGGTGGCCCACAAGCGGCGTGACCAGGTAGCGGACGAGGCTAAGGTCGCCGAGTTGGACCAACGCCAAACAAAGCCGAAGCCGGGGAGATTGACCTGTGGGTCCTCGCTCAGAGCGGCTTCGCCCCGGCCCTGACGATCGGCCCCAACTGGGGCCGGCTGGGGGGCCGACCAGAACCCCCAGGAACGCCCTTCGGTTGGGATGGCCATCAATGTCACTACGCGTCCACTGAACGGCTGGCGCAGTGCCTTCCTCGAAATCCGGCGCATGGCAGAGGAGACCACATCCTGTCGCTGTCTCTATAATCGGCTCCCTACCGTCCGCCTACATGAGGGAGGCAACGTGACGCACACCCAGAATGGCAAGGACTCTTCGACCAATCCGCTCGACCGGCTCGAGTGGCGCCTGATCGGTCCCCACCGCGGCGGCCGCGTCGTCGCCGTCGCCGGAGACCCCTCGAGTATCGGAGTTTTTTACTTCGGCTCGACCGGCGGCGGAGTCTGGAAGACCACCGACGGCGGCCAGTATTGGGAAAACGTCTCCGACGGCTTCTTCAAGCGCGCATCCGTCGGCGGGCTGGCCCTCTGCCCCTCCGATCCGAACGTCATCTACGCCGCGATGGGCGAAGCGACCATCCGCGGCAACGTCTCCCACGGCGACGGCGTCTACCGCTCCACCGACGCCGGCCGCACCTGGAGCCACCTCGGGTTGGAGCGCACCCGCAACATCGGCAAGATCCGCGTCCACCCCACCAACCCGGATCTCGTCTACGTCGCTGCTCTCGGCCACGCCCACGGCCCCAACCCCGAGCGCGGCGTCTACCGCTCCGCGAACGGTGGCAAGACCTGGGACCTCGTCCTCTCCCGGAGTGAGGACGCCGGTGCGGTCGATCTCTCGCTCGACCCGACCAACCCCCGGATCATCTACGCTTCCTTCTGGGAGGCGCGCCGAAGCCCCTACGAGTTGAGCAGCGGCGGCCCCGGCTCTGGCCTCTGGCGATCCACCGACGGCGGTGACACCTGGACCGACCTTTCGGACAAGCCCGGGATGCCGAAGGGGATCAAGGGCAAGATCGGGATCGCCGCCTCCCCCGCCCAGTCCGGCCGCGTCTGGGCGATCGTGGAGCACGAGAAGGGCGGCGTCTTCCGCTCCGACGACGGCGGCGAGACCTGGGAGCGCCTGAACGAGGAGCGCAACCTCCGCCAGCGCGCCTGGTACTACTCCCACCTCTGCGCCGATCCCAAGGACCCGAACACGGTCTGGTGCCTCAACGTCGAGCTGTTTCGCTCCATCGACGGCGGTAAGACCTTCCAACAAGTACCGGCGCCCCACGGCGACAACCACGACCTCTGGATCGACCCCGCGAATCCCCAGCGGATGATCCTCGGGAACGACGGCGGCGGCACCATCTCCTTCAACGGTGGCCTCTCCTGGTCCACCCTCTACAACCAGCCCACCGCTGAGCTCTACCACGTCACGGTCGACTCCCGGACGCCCTACCGCGTCTACGGCGCCCAGCAAGACAACACCACGATGAGCGTGCCCAGCCGCTCCAACTACGACGCCATCACCCTGACGGAGTGGTACGAAATCGGCGGTTGCGAGTCCGGCCACATCGCGGTTCGACCGGACGACCCGAACGTCGTCTACGCCGGCTGCTACCAGGGCCTCCTGACCCGCTACGACCACACCACTGGCCAGCTGCGCGACGTCACGGTCTGGCCCGAGGCCTACTCCGGCTGGGGCGCCAAGGACTTCCGGTACCGCTTCAACTGGACCTCGCCGACCGCCCTCTCCCCGCACGACCCGAACACGCTCTACACCGCCGCCAACGTCGTCTTCCGCTCGACGGACGAGGGGGCCAGCTGGCAGCCGATCAGCCCCGATCTCTCCCGCAACGATCCCGCCACGCTCCAGCCCTCCGGTGGCCCGATCACCAAGGACAACACCGGCGCCGAGGTTTACGGCACGGTCTTCGCCCTCGCCGAATCTCCGGTCCAGCCCGGTCTGCTCTGGGCCGGCTCAGACGATGGCCTCCTCCACGTTTCACGCGACGGCGGCGGCTCCTGGCAGAACGTCACCCCGCCCGAGCTGCCCGAGTGGGCCTTGATCTCGACCGTCGAACCCTCTCCGCATGACCCGGCTGTCGCCTACCTCGCTGCGACCCGCTACAAGCGCGACGACTTCCAGCCCTACCTCTTCAAGACCGCGGACTTCGGCCAGACCTGGCAGAAGATCGTCGGCGGCATCCCGGAGGACGACTTCACCCGCGTCATCCGGGAGGATCCCTCCCGCCGAGGCTTCCTCTACGCCGGCACCGAGACCGGCATTTACGTCTCTTCCGATGACGGCACAACGTGGCGCCGCCTCGGCGGCAACCTGCCCGTCGTCCCGGTCCACGACCTCGTCGTCGCCCAGGGCGATCTCGTCGTCGCCACCCACGGCCGCTCGTTCTGGATCCTCGACGATGTCGCCCTGCTCCACCAGTTCCCGGATGCGGCAAGCGATGGTCAAGCGACGACGCAGCTGTTCCGGCCCCGCGACACCACCCGCTATGGCCGCCTTGAAGGGTTCGGCCACTCCCCGGTCCTCGGGAAGAACTATGCCTTCGCCGGCGGCCTCATCCCCGCGTTCAACCAGACGAAGGACCCCGACGGCGAGAAGAAGACTGCCTGGCTCGACGCCGGCACCAACCCGCCCAACGGCGTCATCGTCCACTTCGCCCTGACCGAGGAGCCCGCGGAGCCGATCACCCTGACTTTCCTCGACGCCGAGGGGCAGGAGATCCGCGAGTTCAAGAGCAAGGAGCCCCAGGCCGAGGAGACGACGGCCGCGAGCGCGAATGGGGACGGGATCACGGCTGCTGAACCTTTCGGGTCCATGGGATCGATCGCCGGTGGCGAGGACACGTCGCCCGACGAGGACGACAAGGACAAGGAGCCGACCGTCCCGGCCAAGCCGGGGCTCAACCGCTTCGTCTGGGATATGCGCTACGCCAAGGCGACCAAGATCGCGACCAAGGGCGGCGACCAGCCCGGGCGCAACGGCCCCCTCGCCGCCCCCGGCAGCTACCAGGTTCGCCTGACCGTCGGCGACCAGACCTTCACCGAAGGATTCCAGATCCTCAAGGACCCGCGCATCCGGACGAGCCAGGAGGACCTGGAGGCCCAGTTCGCCCTCCGCCTCCAGGTCCGCGACGCGCTGAGCACCGTCAACGAGGCGATCAACCGTATCCGTGCCATCGGAGAGCAGGTCGACGCCTGGGTCAAGCGCACGGACGACACCTCAGGGGATGGAAAGATCACCGCAGCCGCCAAGGACCTGAAGGCCAAGCTGGACGCCATCGAAGGGGAGTTGATCCAGAAGCAGGCCAAGAGTTCGCAGGACACCCTCAACTTCCCCGTCAAGCTCAACAGCAAACTGGCGGGGCTGGGCGACGCGATCGGCAGCGGTGACACCGCGCCCACCAAACAGCAGCACGATCTCTTCGCTGACCTCTCCAGCCGCGTTGATGCTCAACTCGACGCGCTGCGCCAGGTCGAGGAGGGAGACGTAGCGGCCTTCAACGCCCTGGTCCGAGAAGCAGCTCTGCCCGCCATCACCCCAGCGCCGTCGTTCACCCCCGTGCCAGCCGTCGGGAGCTAACCTATCGCCAGCAGGCACCCGCGCAGCTCCGTCATCCCATGGCACAACCGGCCCAGCCCACCGTCACAAAACACCGTGACGGTGGGCTGGGCTACCGCGCCTGGGCGCGCCGACCCGGACGTGCCGGACCAGGGGTTCGTTTAGCCCAGATGCTGCACCACCGCGGTGTTCGTCAGCCGGCTTGAGCCGGTTTCGTCGTTTGAACCCGGGGGTTGAGCCACGCGCCGGGGCGCGACGGCAAATGCCTGTTCGCGCGCGTCCCCACACTTGACGAGGAGAAGCACACGACTGCTTGCGCATCGTGCGGCCCCACTGCATGATGCGCCAACCTCAGAAACCTACGACCGGACGAGAGCCATCACGCTGGAGGTTGTCTCGATGCTCGAAGTGGAGGAACTGCTTCACGCGGTCGATCGGCCGGAATTACCGGCCCCGGGCGAGAAACGGCGGGGCGTCTTGCGGTTCTTCCACCCGATCCTGGCGGGATGGGAGTGGCCGTTCGTCGTCGCCCGCGGGCAGAGCGACGGGCCGGCGTTGGCGCTCCTCTCCGGTGTCCACGCCGGCGAGTACCCCCCCATCGCCGCAAACCGGCGGTTCATGCGCGATCTCGATCCCACGCGCCTCCAGGGGAGCATCGTCTCGATCCTGATCGTCGACCCGCCGGCCTTCTACGCCCGGAGTGCGTTCGTCTGCCCGGTCGACGGGAAGAACCCGAATCGCTGCTTCCCCGGCAACCAGACTGGCACCTTCTCCGATGTCCTGGCTCACGCCATCTTCACCAATGTCATCACTCGCGCCACACATCTGGTCGATCTCCATTGCGGCGACATCTTCGAGCACCTCGCGCCGTTCACCATTTGTCGCCGCACCGGTAATCCGGCGGTCGACGACGTCGCGGTAGCGATGGCAAAAGCCTTCGCGTTGCCGTTTGTTGTCGCCACGGAGCCTACAGGCGCTGTTCTCTCCGGCACGACCAGCGCCTCCTCGGCTCAGGCCGGCATCCCGGCGATCACGACCGAGGTGGGTGGACGTGGTCTGCTGACGGAGCCGGAGACCGAGATGCAGGTGCGCGGCATCACCAACGTTCTGCGCTATCTCGGGATGCTGGATGGTGAACCAGAATCTGCCGGCACGCAGCGTGTCCTCAAGTCTTCCAATTCGGTGACCTCACCGGCAGAGGGGATGTGGCTTCCGGAGGTTGAATTGGCGGAGGAGGTCACCAAGGGCCAGCGGATCGGCCGCATTGAAAACCTGTACGGCGACGAGATCGCGGTGATTCAAGCGCCCGTTTCCGGTCCGGTGCTCTACCTGACGAGTAGTCCCGCCGTGCGCGAGGCCGGTCTGCTGGGGTCCATCGGTGAGGCGTAGGTGGGAATCCGCCTCGATCCGATCCGGCACAGACCGCGCCTGACTGGGGGAGGACTGACATCCGGACGTAACAGGGGTGTGGGAGAATCGGCGC
>JADDPH010000111.1 GCA_016781925.1 Sphaerobacteraceae bacterium
CTAGGGCGCGTCTCCAAGGACTGCCTCCGCTTGGAGTTCGAAGAAGAGGTCGACATCGTCGAAGTACCCGTCCGCCGTGGCGCCCATGTAATCGCGCGCCAGGTCGGCCTCGAACCGCCTCTCCTGCTCCTCCCGAATGAGCTGGACCAGGATTGCACTCCGCGTGGTGCCCTCGCTAGCCGCCCACTCGTCCACCGCCTGGGCAAGCTCTTGAGGGAGCGATATCGAAATGTTCTTTCGCACGGGCGGCGCGACCATCACCAGTCTCCAAGCGATCTGATAAGAGCGATCGTGCAAAGGATCGTACGACAGGCCGAACGACACATCATCATAGCCGCATTCCCTGCCTGCCTCGTGCCAACGCGACCGGCGCCTGCCGCGCTAGGACCGGTCGCTCGGGTATAATTGTTGGTGCATCAGCGCCGATGTCACCGCTTTGCCGCCTCACCGCGGCCCACACCACAGGACATCACCCATTACTCGCACCGCAACACCCACCCAGACCCCGACCGAGCACGCCCTCCTTGTCGCCGTGGACCGGTACGACGCCGCCTGGGCCGTCCAGGACTCCCTGGAGGAGTTGGCGCGCCTGGCCGAAACCGTCGATGTCGAGGTCGTCGGATCGGTGACCCAGAAGCTTGCCCACCCGCTCGCCGGCACCTACCTCGGCAAGGGCAAGCTGCAAGAGGTCAAGGATCTGCGCGAGGAGCTGGAGTATGACCTCGTCATCGTCGACGGGGAGCTGACCCCGGCCCAGCAGCGCAACCTGGAGAAGGCCCTCGACGTCAAGATCATCGACCGCACCGCGCTCATCCTGGATGTCTTTGCCCGCCGCGCTCAGACCCACGAAGGCCGGCTCCAGGTGGAGTTGGCCCAGTTGGAGTACCGCCTGCCCCGTCTGACCGGCATGTGGACCCACCTCTCCCGCCAGGGCGTCGGTGGTGTCGGCTTGCGCGGACCGGGTGAGACGCAGCTCGAATCTGACCGCCGCGAGCTGGGCAAGCGGATCGCCTTCCTCAAGGGGGAGCTGGAGCACGTCCACACCCACCGCCAGCTCTACCGCGACCGCCGCAAGGACACCCCCGTCTCGGTGGTGGCTCTGGTCGGCTACACCAACGCGGGCAAGAGCACGCTGCTCAATGCCTTGACCGGGGCCGGGGTGATGGCCGAGGACAAGCTCTTTGCCACCCTCGATCCCACCACCCGCCGCATGACCCTGCCCAGCGGGCGGGAGGTGTTGCTCACCGACACGGTCGGGTTCATCAACAACCTGCCGACGCTGCTGGTCGCCGCCTTCCGGGCCACGCTGGAGGAGATCAACGAGGCGACGGTGCTCGTCCACGTGTTGGACGCGACCCATCCCAATGCGGTCGAGCAGGCGATGACGGTTGGCAACGTGCTGGAGGAGCTTGGCGCAGACGACAAGTTGACGGTGCTCGCCCTCAACAAGGTCGACGCCCTGCCGTCTAGTGGCGAAGTTGACGCCGCTGCGCTTGCCGCCGAATTCGGCTTCGCTGAGCCCGAGAATGCGGCAGCCATCTCCGCCCAGAAGCGGATCGGGCTGGATACCCTGCTCGCCAAGATCGAGGCGACGCTGGAGGCGGATGCCGACTTTGTCCCGGTTCGGCTCACGGTTCCGTTCGAACGGACCGATCTGGTCGACCGGTTCCACCGCCTCGGCCGGGTCGAGGAGACCAGCCACGACGAGAGCGGCACGACCCTGCTCGGCCAGCTCCCGGCGGCGGCGGTTGGGCGCTTCGCGCCGTTCCTCCAGGAGATGCCGCGCCTCGCCGCCGAGCGGCCCGATGCTGCCGACGGAGCGGCCGTCGCGCCTGCGGCCGATCGCCGCGTGGCTGCGGCGGCGCCGGAATCGGCCGCGTAGACACCCCTCCCTGCTTCAACCTCGTCCCGTTCGTGCCAGCCGGGCGGTCACCTTCACGGGTGACCGCCCGGTCTTGTTTTGAGTAGAGGGCCTACTCGTAGCGCAGGGCTTCGGCTGGGGCGAGCTTGGACGCCTGCCGGGCCGGCAGCCAGGTCAACAGCAGCGCGGCGCCCACGGTGAGCGCCAGGATGAGGCCGATCAGCTGCCAGGGCACGACGAAGTCGACATCACTCGACGTGACCTCGTCGAGCGAGGTGAAGAGGTTGCGCGCCAGGAGGACGCCCAGCACCGCGCCGGAGAGGACCCCGAGCAGCACCACGAACGCCGTCTCGATCAGGAACGAGAGCGCGACCGTCGAGCGCTGGTAGCCGAGCGCCCGCAGCATCCCGATCTGCTGCCGCCGCTCCACCACCGAGCGGAACGCCACCACGCCCACCGCCGCGATCCCGACAAACAAGCCCAGCCCCATGAATCCCTCGATCAGGTAGAGGATCCCGTTGAAGAACCGCTGCTCCTCCGCCAGTTGATCGCGGACGGAACTCGCCTGCACCCCGTTCGGAAGAAGGGCGGACTCAATCTGCTTGGCGACCCGATCCGCGCGGTCCGGGTCGGTCAAGCGGACGTAGTGGGACGTCGCTGCGGGCTGCGGAAAGATCTTCGCGAGCGTCGGCTGGGCCGTGTAGAGCCCCCAGAACGCGCCGTTCTTCCCGTCGATGATCCCGATCACCGTCACGGGGTGCGGCTGCCCCGTCTCCGGGTTGCGCACCTCAAGCCCGATCGGCACGAACGGCTTGTCCGGGCCGATCCGTCCCAGTTCAAGCTCGTTCTCCCACCACTCCTCATCGACCGCGGCAGCGTTGATCACGGCCACGTCCGGCTGCGTTAGCAGCGCCTGGATCACCTCGGCGTCCGTGGCGTAGCCAACAGCGCGTGCCTGAAACAGGAAATCGCTCTCTTCGATGAACGCCCGGTCCATGCCGCGGACGCTCCAGGTCTTCCAGGCCGGGGCACCTATGGGTCGGACCGCAGCGGATTCGCTCCCGGTCGCGACGGTCCCGATCGCTTCGAGGTCCGTCGTGTCGACCCCTCGTGCCTGCAGCGCCCCTCGAAACTCGCCGATCGGGTTCATTGGCGACCCTTCGGCGATCACGTCCCAGCCGGCGCTCGCCTCCTCTCCCAGGAAGAGGTTGGCGAAGTTCTTGTTCATGGTGGCCATCATCACGAGGGAGAAGACGATCAGGGCGAACATGGCGATCGTCAGGCCGGTCCGGCCCCGGGAGGCTCCCGGGTAGGCGATCGCCATGCGAACCGCCGGCAGGAGCGACCGGAAGATCCCGCCGAGTCGGCTGAGCCCGGCGAGCAGGACGCCGAGGTTGTTGACGAGGACGATCGTCGCCCCGATCACCATGAAGATCCCGGAGAGGAAGAACATCTCGAAGTCGCCGTCCAATTCCCCCCAGAGTCGCTCGGCGACGTTCTCCGGCAGCAGCCACAGGGTGAGCAGGTAGATTCCGACGGCGGTGAAGACTGGCCGGCCGGGGACGCCGAAGAAGCGCAGCACGAGGGCCGCGCCGAACGGCAGCTGGCTCATCCCTCCGTAGAACGGGAACTGGTTGCCGCTCTCGTGGCCCGCCATCGTGCCCAACCCGGCGGCCAGCAGGAGCAGCGCGGCCCACACCAGCGTCATCTTCTTCCGTTTGGATGAAGAGATGTCCGGAATGTCGCGCACCGCGGCGACGATGTTGAGGCGGCTGATCCGCCACGAGGACCCCACCACGGCCAGGAACGTGATGGTCACGCCCAGGGCGTAGGCAACGACGAGGCTGCGGGGCGTCACCCGCGGCTCGATCGGGACCCACTGGCCGAAGAGGTACTGAATCCCCGCCGCCATGCCGGCCGCCACCACGACCCCGAGCGCGGCCCCGACGAGACCAGCGACGAGCGCGTACCCGGCCCCCTCGGCGACGAACTGCTGGATCAGTTGCCGCCGGTGCGCGCCGACGGCGCGAGTGATCCCCATCTCGGTCCGTCGCTCGGCGGCGAGCATGGTGAAGATCAGCACGATCAGCAGGATGCCGGCGGCGACCGAGAAGAGCCCGAGCACCAGGAAGAGTCCGGTAGCCCCCTGCGCCATGCCGCTCGCTTCGTCAACCATATCCCGCTTGATGGCCGTGACGCCGGTTCCACTGGGGAGCGCGACCTGGAGGGTGGCGACAACCGAGGACGTCGGGGCCAGGCTGTCCCGCACGGCGCCGGCGTTGGAGACGAGGATCGCGCTCAGCGCGTCCGGCTGGCCGGTGATCTGCCGCAGGCGATCCAGCGGCACGGTCATCCCGATCTTGCCCGGCTCCAGCACCCCGCTGAGGATCGAGTTCTCGGCCACGGCGCTGACCGTGAGGTCGATGGGCGCGTTGCCGTAGTAGACGGTCAAGCGGTCGCCGGGGACCGCGTCCAGCTTGCTCGCCGCCGCCTCGCTCAACACGACCCCGTTCGCAGGCATCGCCGCGAGGTCGATCGGCGCCCCGCTCACCCCCCGGATGCCGCCAAACGCGCCGGTGCGACTCGCCTCAATGCCTGCCAGCGTGACCTCCGGCTCTCCCTGCCCCTTGCCGGGGTTGAGGATTGGCACCGTCTCGACCAGCACCGGCAGGATCCCGTCAACCCGGCCATCGCCGGCGAACGCTTCATCCGCGCGCGCCAGAGCGCCAGGATCGATCTTCTCGGCATAGGCCCGCCCAATGTCGGCATCGCCATCCGGGCTGGAGACCACCACCTCGTCGACGTGTCCCAGTTGCCGATAGATGTGGCTGGTGGTCGAGTGGTCGATGGTGTCGCCAACGCTCAGCGCCGCAGCGATGATCAGCGTCGAAAGCATCAGCCCGGCCACGATCAGCGTCGTCTGCGCGCGCCGGCGGGGAATGTTGCGCACCCCCAGCTTGAAGACCACCGGCCGTCGCCAGGCCACCCACGCCACCGAGAGCAGGCAGAGCGCCAGCAACCCGAGCAGGACCAGCATGATCGAGGTCATCGAGACCCCGAAGACCTCGTTCATCGGAATACTCCTTTGGCACGCTGAAGCGGGCTGTTCGCCGCCAGCGCTCGATAGTTGCTATACCGCGACGAGATCCACTGTCGTGACCGCGTCACGATCGAACGCTTTCAGTGAGGGAGATGAGGGAGATGAACGGACCTCCTCGCCGACGA
>JADDPH010000083.1 GCA_016781925.1 Sphaerobacteraceae bacterium
CTGATTTACCCTTCAACGATCGCCATCACCCGGTGATATCCGGTGGCTCCCTGCGGCACGATGTCTCGCCTGTCAGAGGTCTGGACGGCGCCGGTACCGTCGGTGGCGCGTGAGGTGACGACGTGGTCACCGGGATCCGCGGGATGCCAGTCGTAGCTCCAAAAGGTCCAGGTCAGCTGCGTGCCCGGGTAGTCGATCTTCGCCGGCTGCCACGTCTCACCGTCGTCCAGGCTCACTTCCACCTTCGCGACACCGCGATTGCCGGCGAAGGCCCGACCGCGAATCGTGGTGGGCTGGCCGACGCGCATCGGCTCCGTGAAGGCGTCCTTGCCCCGCTGACGATCCCACCGCGGGGCGAAGATGTCCGAGCGCGTGGGGATCACGAAGTTCGGGCCCCAGCCCTGCTGCTCGTAGAACCCCTTGGCATCGTGATCAACCACCTCGATGCCCGTCACCCACTTCACGTTCTTCTCACCGAACAGTCCTGGCACGATCACGCGGACCGGGTAGCCGTGACGCTGGGGCAGCGGCGCGCCGTTCATCTCGTAGACCACCAGTGTGGTCGGCTCCATCGCCTTCTCGAAGGCGAAGGTGTCGGTGTAGCCGTCAGCACCGTAGAGCATCACCTCAACAGCGCCCGCCTTCGGACGGGACGCGGCAAGGAGGTCGCGCATCGGGACACCCTTCCATGTCGCGTTGCTGAACAAGCCGGCGCCGATGTGGTTGCTGATGCACATTAGCGTCGTCTCCTGGTCGACGGACGGCAGTGACGCCAGGTCATCGAAGCTGTAGCTCTTGGCATCCTCCACCAAGCCGCCCACCTCAAGCCGCCAGAACGACGTGGTGACGTTCGGGTCGACCACGTTCTTCGTCACGATGTAGAACTTGTCGTTTGGGGTGATCGGCTGGATGCCGGGACCGCTGTACGGCGTGCCGTCGTAAGAGAAGGTAGCGCGGTTGTAAAGTCGTTGCAGCAGCCGATAGGAGGGCACGACGAGCAGAGCGCCGACGACGCCGGCCAGTACCGCCCGGCGACCGACCGGGGCTCCTGGCGGCACGCCTTCCGTCGTCTCCGGCGAATCCACCGCCCGGCGGCGTATGACGAATCGGTAGGTGGCGATCAGCGCGATCCCATAGCTGGCGTAGGCGACGAGGAGGCCGAGCGCGCTCACGAATCGCGCGGTTGAGGGTGGCAGGCCCCGGTAGTTCGCATCGAGGACCGGCCAGAGGACGATCAACGAGATGATCCAGAGCAGGAGGGCAGTGATGGTCACGAAGCGCAGGCCGATCCGGCTGAGACCGAGGCGCCAGGCGACGCTGGCGCGGGAGCGGCGGCTCTCGACAATTGCCGCATAGACCAGACCGACCAGGGTCCCCACGGCGAACAGCCCGGTCATACCAGAGCGGATGCCAAACTTCTTGAGCCCGTTGTAGCCGCCGAAGCGGTTGAACAGCGAGAAGAAGGTGTCAATGTCGAGCGTCGGCGCGAAGCGGTCGGGGATCGCCTCCGGCGGTGGCGAGATGCCCAACCAGATCCGCCCGACGACCATCAGGAGGACCATCAGGAGAGTCGCGACTAATCCGGCCAGCCCCCCCACCATGAGCGTCCCAATCCGGCGGCCGATGCTCATCGGAGACCTCCTCTTTGTGCTCGCCAAGCCGGACGGTCCCGCCCGCATGGAAACAGGGCTCCGGTCGCCATGCCGTTATCCTGTAGGTCTCCCGGGAGCCGCCGTTCGTTACGGCCCGGGAACCTCGTTCACCCTCCGGTGTTCAGCGCGTGGTCGCGCCGGCAGCGGAGGATCGTGGCGGTGATTCGAGCACCTGCCCGAACCGACGCGCGCAGATTGCCGCTCACCTTGGACTCCCCGCCCGCCCGCTTCCGGTAGGTCACGGGCACCTCTCGCACGCGCAACCGCTGGCGTGCCGCCCGGGCGATCATCTCGACCGACCAGCCGTAGGTCATCTCGCGCATCCCCAGCCCGAGCAAATCGTGCCGCCGGATCACGCGGAATGGACCGATGTCCGTCACGCGCACCCCATAGAGCAGCCGCAGCAGCTTCGCCGCGACCCAATTGCCGGCGATCTGCTGGGGCAACAGTGAGCCGGGCTCGTAGGACCCAAGCGTGCGGGATCCAATGACCAGGTCTGCCTCCCCGGCGAGCAGCGGCCCGAGCAGGAGGGGCAATTCGTCTGGGCGGTCGCTCTGGTCACCGTCCATGAGGACGATCACGTCGACGTCCCCAGCAGCTAGGACGCCGCTCAAACAGGCGCGTCCGTAGCCGCGCCGCGGTTCGGCCACGACAGTCGCGCCGGCTTCGGCGGCCCGGGCAGCTGTCGCGTCGGTGCTGCCGTTGTCGACCACGAAGACGCCCGCAGGCGTTGCCCCGAGATCCGGCTGCCGGCTGGCGGCGAGCACCTCCGCCACAAGGTCCCCAATCGCCGCTTCTTCGTTGAGGGCGGGGATGACAACGGCGAAGGTGGGCTTGGACTGCCTGCCTGAACGCTCCATCCCCATGCCTGATGGAGACGACGGCACGGTGCTCAGGGGTTCGTCCGCTAACGGCCCGTCCTCTTCGTCGCTGGACTGGGTGAGCGCGGAGTTCCAGTCCATTCTAGACGGTGTCACGAGCTGCCTCCCGCAATCGCGGGCTCTCTCATCGCGGCTCCCGTGGCCCGTTTGACGACTTGGCGCCGGCGGAGACGGCGCTCGGCCGCTCCGAAGTAGTCCTCGATGTCGCCTTGCTCGGCAATCCAGGCGAGGTAGCGGTCAATACCCGTGGCAAGGTCGATCCGGGGGGCGAACCCCAGATCGGCGATACGGGTGATGTCCGAGATGAGGGCACGCATCTCGCCTAGGCGATACTCACCTGGAAGGTGTGGCGGAATCTCTTTCCCGAGCCGCTCCGCAAGCAGCTCGGCCAGGCCACCGATCGTCACCGCTTGGCCGGTCCCCACGTTAAAGATCCGGCCGTCGGCCCGCTCGTCGGTGGCGACCAGGAGGTTGGCGCGGGCGATGTCCTCCACGAAGACGAGGTCCCGCATCTGGCCGCCGTCCTCATAGACCACGGGCGGCAAGTCGTTCAGGAGGCGGGTGCAGAAGATCGCAATCACCCCGGTGTACGGGTTGAAGACAGACTGACGCGGGCCGTAGGTGCAGGAGTAGCGCAAGGCGACGACAGGGGTGCCGGTGGAGCGTCCCCAGGAGATCACCAACCGCTCCTGGTCGGCCTTGGTGATCGCGTAGACGTTCTCCCCGCCCATCGGCGCGCCCTCATCGGTTGGCCTGGGGGTCGCGACGGCGCCGCAGGTGGGGCAGTGGATGGCGTAGTCACCCTGAGCGAGTTGCCCGATTGAACGTGTGCTGCCGTAGAAGCGGCCGTGGACCGGGCAGGCGTAGGCTCCCTCGTTGTAGACGGCCTGGGAGGATGCGACCACCACCTTCCGCACCGGCAGCCGCCGGTCGCGGATCGTCTCCAGCATGAGGGCCGTGCCGTAGGAGTTGACGTGGACGAATTTGGCGATCTCCGGCATGTAACCACCGTAGGCCGCCTCATGGAAGACGACATCGATCCCATCCAGCGCCCGTTCCCAATCCCGCCGATTACGGACATCGCCGCGGACGAAGTCGACCTCCGGGGGGACCCAGGCGGGTTTGCCATGGCGGTGGGTCTGCCGCTCCAGGCTATCCAGCACACGCACGTTCCAGCCCTGCGCCAGCGCCGCGTCCACGATGTGGGAGCCAATTAGGCCGGCGCCGCCGGTCACGAGCGCCGTCATGCTCTCGCTCACGATGTGACCTCCAAGACAACGTCCACGTCGATCCCGAAGGCCACCCCAGGCGCCGGAAGCCCATCGAGGGCCTGGCGGAGGTCGGCAATCAGATCTCCTGCGGCTTCCAACCCGATAGATAGACGGACGGAGCCAGTCGGCGCATGGGGAGCGCCAGTCACCGGCCGCGCTTTGGGCGGATAGGAGATCGTGGTCTCGGTTCCGCCGAGGCTGGGGGCAAAGGCGATCATGCGGAGGCAGCAGATCAACGCCTCGGCGGCTGAGGGGCCACCGGCTAGGTCAAAGGTGAGCATGCCTCCGGCGCCGTCCGGCAGGAGTCGTCGCGCCAGATTTGCCTGGGGATGATTCGGCAGCCCCGGGTAGCGAACAGCAGCGACGGCAGGGTGCGCGGCAAGGAAGGCGGCCACGGCCGCCGCAGTCTCACTGATCCAAGCCATGCGCGGCGCCAGCGTCTTCACGCCACGCAGAGCGAGCCAGGCATCCATCGACCCGAGGGTCGGCCCATAGAAATAGGCACAGCGCCGGATCCGCTCTAAGACGGCCCGGTTTCCGACCACGATCCCCGCGGTCAGATCGTGGTGGCCGCCGATGAACTTCGTCGCGCTGTGGACCACCAGGTCTGCGCCATGCTCCAGCGGCCGGCAGAGCGCCGGGGTGGCGAAGGTATTGTCCACCACGAGCAAGGCCCCCGCCTCGTGAGCGATCCTGGCGGTGCGGGCCAGGTCACAGAGCTTCATCGCGGGGTTGGAGACCGTCTCAACGTAGACGAGACGGGTGCGATTCGTCAGGCTGCCCCGTAACGTCTCAGGGTCGCAGGTGTCGATGAACATCGCAGTCACGCCGAAGCGGACGAGTTCCTCCCTCAGGAGCGTTGCGGTATCACAGTAGCAGTCGGAGGAGACGACGACCTCATCACCAGCGGCAAGGTGCGCCAGGAAGATCAGGGCAATCGCTCCCATCCCGGACGCGGCCGCGACACCCTCCTCCGCCCCTTCGAGTTGCGCGACGGCCCGCTCCAACGTGCGGACATTGGGCAGCCCGTCGCGAGCGTAGTTCGGCTCCGACGGATCGGCCGCGTGGCGGGTCTCGGCCAGACCCGGGTCGTGAAAGGCGTAGACCGTGCCCTGGTAGATGGGCTCAGTCAATGGCCTCACCGGCGCCGACCGATCTTCCCCGGCATGGGCCGCCTGGGTGCGGAAGGCTGCCTCGTGGGAGGCCTCGACTGGCTCCTTCGGGAGATCCCGGCCGTGACAACCGTTCTGCCTATCGGCCGCTGCACCGAGTCGCCGCTTGCCCTCCGACATCTGAGTTCTGCTCCTCCTCGGCTCTACCATCGCGACCGCCCGGATGTCTGGGGCGGCCCTGTCCCAACGCCTCGTCGAGGCTCTCGTCTTGTCGTCGCCGCATGGTGTTACACCACGCTCCCCACGAGTGTCTGGACGATGGCAGCTCGGCTTACGCCGCGCCAGCAACGTCTCAGGGCGTCCGCGTAACGGCCTCAGCCCTGCTTCCAGGTCCGAAAACGGCGCAGGAGTTCCACCTCCGCCTCCGGTGCGATCGTAGTCTCCCGTTGCATGCC
>JADDPH010000105.1 GCA_016781925.1 Sphaerobacteraceae bacterium
GAGGCAGACCATCCCGAGCCGCTCCGCTTCGGCGTAGAGCGGCCAGTAGGTGCGATCGTCGTAGTTGGTGAGGGCGTGGATCACCTTCAGGCCGCGGAAGCCCCGAGCGTGTGCGTCGCGGATCGTCTCGGGTGTGTCCGACTCCAGCTCGACGCCGTACATCCCGACGACCAGATCCGGATACCAGCCGATCGCCTTGGCGACGCGTTCGTTGTAGTCCGCCCAGCGGGCGCCAAGCAGGGCGATCTTGACGATCCCGAGCGCCGCGCATCGCTCCGCCAGTTCGTCCATCGCCTCCCGCGGATCGCGGTCTTCCCCCCAGGGAAAGTGGACGTGGGTGTCGAACACGCGGAGAGGGGTGGAGCGGTCACGTTCGCGGATCGACGGTGGCAACGTTGGAATCCTCCTGGAACGGTTAGGTGGTGTCATGACTGACCGCAATCTAGCACGATCACCAGCAGTTGGTCGTGGCGTCGGGTGTTCGTAGGAACGTCCTTGACCGCTCCCATCAGCGCGCCATTGTTTCGATGTCCCGCCCTGCTGACGAGTGGGGTGAGGACCAGCTTTAGATGCGAGCCAGCCTGTAGCCTCGATTGGCTAGGGCTGCCGCCCATGTGTGCCTGCGTCGAGCGCGGCCTTGAGTAGCGGGGCGAACGCCGGGGGGTCGCAGGCGAGCAGACTGACCTCGCGGCCCCCGAGAAATTCGCACAGATCCCGCAGCGCGCCGGCCACCGCCAGCGCCAGACGGTCATCGGCCCGGACGCCCGGTTCAAGGTGGATCGCCTTCACGGTCAGCACCCGACCGCGCCGGTCGTAGGAGGGATCCAGCCGGCCGACTAGGCGGCCGCGGTGGAGGATCGGCAAGGTGTAGTAGCCGTAGCGGCGCTTCGGCGCGGGGGTGTAGCTTTCTAGGCGGTAGTCGAACCCGAAGAGGGCCGCGATTCGGCCGCGGTGCCAGACTAGGTTGTCGAACGGCGACAAGAGGGTCGTCAGGGTCGGGCGGCGGCGCCCGGCGCGGATGTCGACGAGGTGGGCTGCCTGAGCTGGCGCCAGCCAGGCCGGTTCTTCCAGCCCGTCCACGGTCACCCGGCATGCCAGCCCCTCCGTTGCCATGGCGGTCAACTCGGCCGCGGCTTCCCTCGGGGGAACGTAGGGGCGAGAACCGCCGCGGAAGTAGTCAGACGTCCAACGGGCGGTGGCGACTCCGAGCGCGCGCAGCGCCCGCTCCACGAACCAGCGCCGCTGCTCAACCTCGCTCGGGAGCGGTGTCTCTCGGGCTCCGGGCAACACTCGGTCGGTGAGGTCGTAGGTGCGTTGGAAGCCGTCCCGCTTGAGCACCACCAACTCACCGGCTGACCAGAGCGCATCAAGCGCCTGTCGCTCGGGTTTGCCACCCCACCAGGTCCAGGGATCCGGGCGTGGCCCATCCGGTCGTTCAAAGTCGCGGGAGGCCAGCGGGCCACCGTTGCGGATTCGCCCGCGAACCCGGTCCAGCACGTCGGCGTGCTCCCGCGCCCACGAATCTTGCGCGGCGTAGAAGGCCATGCGGCGGCGGACGTAGGGGAAGAACTCGACCGGAACAAGGGCCGCGGCGTGGACCCAGTATTCGATCAGCGCGCCGTCCGGGTGGTGCAGTTGGGCGAGCAACGCGGGGTCGTAGCGCCCGAGCCGGCTCCAGAGAACGGTCTCATGCGAGCGCGAGACCACGCTGATGGTGTCCAATTGCACGCAGCCGAGCGCGCGGATGGTCTCCAGGAGGCGGTCCTTGCTGGGGCCGTTTCGGAACAGTGGGCGGCGATCAAGCCCCTGAGCCTGCACGGCCAGCAGGCGCGCTTCGTCCCGGCTCAACGTCAGGGGCGCGGCGGACGAGAACAGGGCACCGGTCACATCGGGAGGGCGGGCTGGGTCGACCGTGGTTGGATCGAGCGTCATTTTTTTCCAAATTCGATGGCGGCAGATCAAGGCGACGACACGGGTCTGGGTGGCGGAGTCGAGAGTTTACCAGCCGAGAAAGCGTGCCGGCCCGGGGTCCGCGCGGCTAGCACGGCGGCGCGGGACGTATACTCTCGCGGCCGCGATCGGGTGCGATGGATCCGACACGCCGCGATCGGTTGACCTTCGCGAGTTGGTGGTGCTGGGCTGAGATCGGCCGCGTTCACTGGATGCTGTTGGGCGGCTCCACAGCTGTCGCAGCGGGCGATGCTCACGTTTCTGGGCCGTCCAGGTGTGTCACTTGAATCGGCGAAAGGAGCTGGGTCCGCGTGCGCGTCGCTCTCGTTCACGATTATCTGACGCAGCACGGCGGCGCCGAGCGGGTCCTCCAAGCACTGCACGATCTTTATCCTGATGCCCCCGTCTTTACCTCCATTGCCGACTTCTCGGTATTGCCGCCCTCGTGGCGGTCGTGGGATGTGCGGCAGAGCATTCTCAAGCACGTGCCCGGTATGGCGCGCTGGCACCGGGGGCTCCTCCCCGTGTACCCGGCCCTGTTTCGCGCGTTCCGCCGGGAGCTCGCTACGTTCGATCTGATTCTTGCGGACTCTAGCGCCTGGGCACACCGGGCACCCGCCCCGCCGGGAGCGGTTCTTGTTTGTTACTGCCATTCTCCAGCCCGGTTCCTCTACCAGGATCCAACGTATCTCGATCCAGCCGGGCTTTCGGCACCGGTGCGAGCGCTGAGCAAGCCGCTATTCGCAGCCCTGCGCCGGGGTGATCGCCGGGCCGCCGCGCGGGTGGATCGCTACGTGGCAAACTCCCTCGCTGTTGCGGAACGGATCACGCGGGCCTACGGCGTCCAGGCGCCGGTCGTCTATCCGCCGGTGGAGACGGAGCGGTTTGCCGCGGCGGCGGTGCCGGAGCCCGAACCCTGGTTCCTGGTCGTCTCACGGTTGGTGCCGCACAAGCGCGTGGACTTGGCCGTCGATGCCTGCACGCGGGCGGGGATCGCGCTTAAAGTCATCGGGGATGGGCGATCCCTCGCCTCACTCCAGGCCCGGGCTGGTCCGACGATCACCTTCCTCGGCCGCCTCGACGATGACGAGGTGGCGCGGCAGGTTGCCCGTAGCCGGGCACTGATCTTGCCCGGTCAGGAGGACCTGGGGATGACGGCGGTGGAGGCTCAGGCAGCTGGGCGGCCGGTGGTCGCCTATGGGCAGGGCGGGGCGTTGGAGACCGTGGTGCCGGGTGAAACGGGGGTCTTCTTCCACCAGCCCACGGCCGAGGCGCTGATGGAGGCCCTGGTAGCCGTGTCGCGGATGTCGTGGGACCCGGCGGTCCTCCGCGCCAACGCTGCCCGATTCAATGCCCAACGATTCACGCAGGAGATGCAAGCGCAGATCGATGCCGCGCTGGCCGGTCGGCACGCCGCTGCGGTGACGTGAGCGAGATCTCAGCCCAGGAGGACGTCACGGACATCTGTCCGGCGTTGCCCGCGGATCACTCCTGACGTTTCAGTGTCGTGCCGGATCCGCCCCCTGAGTGGCATTAGCGGTTGCATGCATGCCCGATACGATGCTCCGAGGTTCGCTCGAAGCGGAGACGCCAGACCATCGTCATCGCTTCCAGCACGATCCGGCGGGAGAGCTTCGACGCGCCCGCGACCCGGTCGGTGAAGACGATGGGCAACTCCGCGACCCGGCCGCCCGCTCGGAGTACGCGGTAGGTGGTTTCGATCTGAAAGCCGTAGCCATCCGATCGGATGTCGTCGAGGTTGAGCGAGGCGAGCGTGTCCCGCGGGAAGACTTTGAAGCCGCCAGTCAAGTCGGCGATAGGCACCCGGAGGACAGCCCGGGCGTAGAGTCCACCGAGCCGGCTGATCAGCCGGCGGTGGAGGGGCCAGCCGCGGGTGCTTCCCCCCCGCACGTAGCGTGAGCCGAGCGCGAGATCGTGGGTGCCGGCGGCGAGGACGAGGCGAGGCAGATCGTCGGGATCGTGGGAGTGGTCGGCGTCCATCTCCGCGATGTAGGCAGGATCATCTTCCAGCGCCGCGCGAAACCCCGCGATGTAGGCAGGCCCAATGCCTTGTTTGTCAGGGCGATGAAGCACGCGAACCCGGCCGGGAAAGTCTGCCGCGAGCTGGTCCGCGACCTCGCCCGTACCGTCCGGGGAGTTGTCGTCCACCACCAGCACGCGATAACCGGGTCCAAGGCGAAGTACCTTCGGAACCAACGAGATGAGATTTTCCCGCTCATTGAAGGTGGGAATGACAACCGTCACTCTCGGATCGGCGGGTGACGGGGAGACCGACGTCAATCGATGTTCCCCTGCCCCGCGCCACTGCCGGCACGTTGCGGCTTGTGGCGGGGATGAATCGGACTGCTCCCGGCGGGTGATAGCGATGCTGCACGGCATGTGCCGCCCGCCGGAGCGTTAGCGGGAAGCCCGGTCACACCTCGCCTCGGCAAGTGGCCGGAGACTCCCACGACTAGGTGTCGTCGGGTTCAGACGGCGCCCGGCCATCGGAATTGGCGTCGGGCCGCTCTTCATTGTGGCGGCGGGAGAGGTGGAACGCGACCTGAGCCAGCAGGGCGTCGATATCGAATGGCTTGGAGAGGACAGCGTCTGCCTCGTCCAGGTCACCAGTATGAGAGCGGATGTTGCGTCCGGCCGACATTGCTACGATCGGGATGTCGGCGGTCTCGGGCTCTTCTTTGAGGCGGCGGGTGGCGGTGGGTCCATCGACGCCAGGCAGCATGACGTCCATCAGGATCAAGTCGGGCTTCCAGTCCCGCGCCAACATCAAGCCCTGAGCTCCGTCGCGGGCCACCGCTACGGTGTACCCCTCGCCGGTCAACACAGCCTCAATCAGATCGGCGACCGCCGGTTCGTCGTCCACGATCAAGATCCGGGGCGGCACGGAGCCCTCCTGCGAGCCTACACTGGCTCACCCTATCGGGCGGCCCTCGCCGCCCGTCCGCGCATTCTACAGGCAAGTTTGCTGCCAGGCGAACAACCTAGACGCTCGTCAGGAGCAATGTGCCATGAAAGACGCACGAATACACGGTGTCCCGGGGACCGGGTGAGCGCTTTGCTACGCGTGCACCAGACCAAGATCCCCCACGCCGCTCTCGATGATCTCGGCGCCAAGCGAACGCAGGGTCGGTACCAGGGCCTCATAGCCGCGGTCCAGGTGACCGGTATCAGTAATCACTGTTTCGCCCTCGGCAATCAAGCCGGCAAGGACCAGGGCGGCCCCGGCACGAATATCGAGGGCGGCCACTTCCTCACCCCGCAGCCGTGTCGGTCCAGCGATTTCCGCCCGCACCCCGAGTTCGTCGATCCGAATGTCGGCGCCCATCCGGTTCAGGTCCTCGGTGTAACGAAGGCGATTCTCGAAGACGCGCTCGTGGATGCGGGAGATGCCTTCCGCTTGCGTTAGGAGGACCGCGAAGACCGCCTGCTGGTCGGTCGGGAAGCCGGGGAAGGGCAGAGCCTGGACATCGACGGCGCGCAAGGCCCCGCCGCCGCGCACGAACATCACCTCGCTGCCGTCGTCGACGAAGACCGTGGCGCCCGCCTCCCGCAACTTCTGCGTCACCGGCAGCATGTCGGCCGCTCGCACGTTGCGAACGATCAACTCTCCACCAGTGATGACGGCGCCGATCGCATAGGTGCCAGCCACCAGGCGATCGGGCAGAATCGTCTCGTAGGCGCCCTTGAGCCGGCTGACGCCCTCCACCGTGACGTGCGGGGAGCCGAGACCTCGGATGTTGGCTCCCATCCGGATGAGCATGTTGCCGAAGGCAATCACCTCCGGCTCGCACGCTGCGTTGATAATCGTGGTCGTCCCACTTGCCAGTGAGGCGGCCATGAGAAGGGTCTCTGTGCCCGTGTGGCTCGGGTAGTCGAGATAGAGTTGAGTCCCGGTGAGCCGGTCCGCGGCAAGGACCACCCGCTCCCCAGAATGCTCCTCGATCTTTGCCCCCATCGCCCGCAGGCTGCGGATGGCGACATCGAGCGGGCGGGCCCCAATCAGGTCGCCGCCTGGTGGAGGTGCGGATGCCCGTCCGGACCGGGCAAGAAGCGGGCCTACCGCTAAAAACGACGCCCGCATGGCGGTCGCGAGATTGATGGGCAGGTCGGTGGTGCTGATGTCCGGCGCGTGGACCTTGACCCGCTTGTGGGCCCTGAGGTCTGTGAGGAACGCCGGGTCGTCGGGGTTGGGGTCGACCGAGGCACCAACTGCCTTGAGCAGACGGAGCATCGTCCGCGTGTCCTCAATGCAGGGGACGTTGTCGAAGATGCAGGCTTCAGATGTGAGCAGGGCGGCAGTGAGCGCCGGCAGAGCCAGGTTCTTTGAACCGCCGATGGTGACCTCGCCTTCAAGCCGTTGCCCCCCGCGGATGCGGATGCTGCGGGCGCGAGGATCGCTCATTCCGTCCTGCTCTCCATCATTGATCCCTCAGGGGTTCGCGGCGGACTCTGGCGCCCGCGCCTTCTCGCATTCGGCGGGGGCGGGTGCCGCCCCCGTGCTACCCCTGATTGTCCGAGCCGGCACCCATTGCCGGACCGCGGCGGCTGGCCCGCCGCTGCCCGACCCGAAGGCGGACCGCCGCCCGGCGCAGCGCAAATTCCGCTTCCGCGAGGTCGGCACCCGTGCCGGAACGAGCCTGAGCGAGGGCCGCCTCGGCGCGCCGGCGGGACTCCTCAGCCCGAGCAATGTCGATCTCTTCCGCTTGCTCGGCCGTGTCCGCCAGCACGATCACCTTGTCCGGCGTGACTTCCATGAAGCCCCCGAAGACGGCGATCGCCTCCTCCCGCGGCCCTTTCTTGATTCGCAGTTCGCCGCTCGCGAGAAGGGTGATCAGCGGCGCGTGGTGAGGAAGAATGCCGAGCGAGCCGTCCGCCCCGGGGGCAACGACCATGTCCACGTCCTCTTCCTGGTAGACCACCCGCTCCCCGGTGACGATCTCCACGCTCAGCTTGTCCGCCATGAGGTATTGCCTCCGGGTAGGGGATGAAGGGGAGAGGACGGTGCCTGGTGAGCGCCGCCCTCTCCGTCAAGGTCGTTGACGTTACCGCGCTCCGGCGCCCGCCATCTCCTGGGCGCGCTGGACAACCATGTCAATGCCGCCGACATACATGAAAGCCTGCTCCGGCAGGTCGTCGTGCTGCCCCTCAAGGATCTCCTTGAAGGAGCGCACCGTCTCCTCCCGGGTCACGTACTGGCCCGGCGTGCCAGTAAAGGCCTCGGCGGTGAAGAATGGCTGGGACATGAACCGCTCGATACGCCGAGCCCGGGCAACGGTCTGCTTGTCCTCATCGCTGAGTTCCTCGATGCCGAGGATGGCGATGATGTCCTGCAGGTCGCGGTAGCGCTGGAGCACCTGCTGGACCTGGCGGGCCGTCTGGTAGTGCTCCTGCCCGACGACCAGCGGGTCGAGGATGCGGGAGGTGGAGGAGAGTGGGTCGACGGCCGGGTAGATTCCTCGCTCGGCGATCGAGCGCTCCAAGGAGATGGTCGCGTCCAGGTGGGCGAAGGTCGTCGCCGGCGCCGGGTCGGTGTAGTCGTCGGCCGGCACGTAGATGGCCTGGACGCTCGTGACGGAGCCGGTCTTGGTCGAGGTGATCCGCTCCTGGAGCTGGCCCATCTCCGTCGCCAGCGTCGGCTGGTAGCCCACGGCGCTCGGCATCCGGCCGAGGAGGGCGGAGACTTCCGATCCGGCCTGGACGAAGCGGAAGATGTTGTCGACGAAGAGGAGCACGTCGCGCCCCTCGTCGCGGAAGTACTCGGCCATCGTCAGGCCGGTCAGGCCGACCCGCAGGCGGGCTCCTGGCGGCTCGTTCATCTGCCCGAAGACGAGCACCGTCTTGTCCACGACGCCGGAATCGTGCATCTCACCCCAGAGGGCGGTCCCCTCGCGGGTCCGCTCCCCCACGCCACAGAAGACGGAGTAGCCGCCGTGCTCGGAGGCGATGTTCCGGATCAACTCCGTGATGATGACCGTCTTGCCAACGCCGGCGCCTCCGAAGACGCCCGTCTTACCGCCCTTCGTGAACGGGGCGATCAGGTCAATGACCTTGATGCCCGTCTCGAAAACTTCGACGGCGGTCGCCTGCTCTTCGAAGCTCGGGGCGGGGCGGTGAATGGGATAGCTGGTGGCGGTCTGAACCGGTCCCTGCTCGTCCACAGGCTGGCCGGTCACGTTGAAGATGCGGCCGAGGGTCTCTTCACCGACCGGCACGGTAATCGGCGCTCCCGTGTCCATGGCCGGCATGCCGCGCCGGAGGCCGTCGGTGGAACTCATCGCGACGGCTCGCACGGCATCATTGCCGAGGTGGTTCTGGACCTCAAGGATGAGGCGGCCACCGTCCGAGCGGCCACCGGTACCGGTGCCGTCGCCCTGACCTTCCCCGCCGCGGCTGCCGTCGCCGGTGCCGTCAAGCCCGATCTCGATGGCGTTGTAGATCTCGGGGAGCTGGTCCGGGGGGAACTCGACATCGACGACTGGACCCGTAATCTGGAGAACTCTTCCGGTCGCTGGCATGAAACGCTCCTTATGATGAAGATGATGCGATCCCACTCTTGAGCAGGAGGGACATGTGCGCTAGCCGAGCGCGTTTGCGCCCGCGGCGATTTCCGAAACTTCGGCAGTGATCATTGCCTGACGCGCCTTGTTGTAGGAAAGCGTCAGGTCCGAGACGAGGTCCTTTGCATTCTGAGAGGCGTTACGCATTGCCACCATCCGGGCCGAGTGCTCGGAGGCGATCGATTCCAGTAGCGCCTGATAGATCTGGATCTCGACGAACCGGGGCAGCAGGTCGTTCAGCACGGCCCGCGGGTTCGGCTCAAAGATGTAGTCGCTGTACTCCCCGACACCCTCTGGCCGCGCGATCGGCAGGATCTGGCGCACCTCGGGTACCTGGGACAGGGTGTTCACGAAGCGCGGGAAGACGATGTGGACGGCATCAACCTTGCCGCTGGTGAAATCATCCAGGGCGACCTGGGCGATGGGACGGATGTCCTCCAGGCTCGGGTTGTCGCCCATGCCGGTGAACTCGGCAACCACCTCCTGACGGGTACGGACCATGAAGTCCCGTCCCTTCTTGCCGGTCGCGATCACCTCCACCGGCACGCCGGCATCCGAGAGGATGTACCGGCTGGCGCGGCGAATGATGTTGGAGTTCAGGGCACCGGTGAGACCCTTGTCCGGCGTAATCAAGATCACGGCCGAGCGGCGCACCTCCCGCTGCTCGAGCAGCGGGAAGGCACGCATCTCTTCCGGGTCAATCTGAAGGGCGGAAAGGTCGGCGATCACCGTTTGCAGCCGCTCCGCATACGGACGGCTCGCGACCACCCGCTGCTGGGCCCGGCGCATCTTGGAGGCGGAGACCATCTCCATCGCTCGGGTGATTTGGGACATATTGCGGACGGAGCGAATTCGCCGCCGAATCTCACGTGGGCTCGCCACGATGTTCTCCTCGCCGTCTGCCGGCTAGCGACCGGACGGCTAGCGTGCGGCGGCGCGAGCGCCGGCCGGTGCGGTCGCGGTGGCCGCTGGGCGGGCCGCGAAGCGGGAGCCGCCCTTGAAATTCTCGGTGGCCGAGCGGAGCGCGGCGCTCAGCTCATCGCTGAGCGCCTTCTCGTCGGCGATCCGCCTGAGGAGGTCGGCTCCAGCAGTGCGCAGGTACTCCAGGTACTCGCTCTCGAACGCCTGAACCTGATCGGTTGGCACGTCGTTGAGGAAGCCGTTGGTTGCCGCCCAGAGGATGGCGACCTGCTCCTCAACCGGCATCGGCTGGTATTGGCCCTGCTTCAGGATCTCGGTCATTCGCTGGCCGGTCTCAAGTTGCTGGCGGGTTGCCGGGTCCAGGTCGGAGCCGAACTGCGCGAAGGCCGCCAGGGACCGGAAGCTGGCCAGATCGAGGCGGAGGCGACCGGCGACCTGACGCATCGCCTTGATCTGCGCGGCGCCACCGACACGGGAGACGGAAAGACCGGCGTTCACCGCCGGGCGGACGCCGGCGTAGAAGAGGTCCGGCTCCAGGTAGATCTGGCCGTCGGTGATGGAGATGACGTTGGTCGGGATGTAGGCCGAAACGTCGCTGGCCTGCGTCTCGATCATCGGCAGGCTGGTGAGCGAACCACCGCCCAGGTCGTTCGAGAGGCGGGCGGAGCGCTCCAGCAGCCGGGAGTGCAGGTAGAAGACATCGCCGGGGTAGGCCTCGCGGCCGGGCGGGCGGCGCACCAACAGGGAGACCTCACGATACGCCTGGGCATGCTTGGAAAGGTCGTCGTAGACGATCAGGGCGTCGCGGCCCGTCTCCATGAACTCTTCGCCCATGGCGGTCCCGGCGAAGGGGGCGATGAACTGGAGGGGGGCCGGGTCGGCGGCGGATGCGGCGACCACGATGGTGTGGTCCATCGCGCCGTGCTCTTCCAGGATCCGCACCACCTGCGCGACCTGGGCCCGCTTCAGCCCGATGGCGACGTAGATGCAGATCACGCCGCTGGTCTTCTGATTGATGATCGTGTCGAGGACGATCGCGGTCTTGCCGACCTGACGGTCGCCGATGATCAGCTCTCGCTGGCCGCGACCGATGGGGATCATCGCGTCAATGGCCTTGATGCCGGTCTGGAGCGCCGTATCGACGTTTTGACGGGCAATCACGCCCGGCGCGATCCGCTCGATCGGGCGGGTCCGGTCCGAAGCGATCGGGCCCTTGCCATCGATGGGGCGGCCGAGGGCATCGACGACGCGACCAATCAGGGCGTCACCGACGGGCACCGACGCGATCCGTCCAGTGGAGCGGACTTCGTCGCCTTCCTCGATGTGGGTGTACTCGCCGAGGACGATGACCCCGACGCTGTCCTCCTCGAGGTTGAACGCGAGACCGAGCGTCTGGGTCTTCGGAAACTCGACCAACTCGCTGGCCATCACCTGGGTCAGGCCGTAGACGGTGGCGATGCCGTCACCGACGCTTACCACGGTGCCGACGTTGGTCACCGTCATCTGGTTGTCGGCCCCGGCGATCAGGCCCTTCAGGTTGGAAACAATTTCGCTGGCATTCACCGCCATGGCGTTGAGTCCTCTCATGGCCCGTGGGCCGGCTATAGGGAACGTGTCCAAAGACGAGGGGCAAGCGGCAGTCCGCCTCGGCTAAGTTTAGGCGGAAGCGGCCAGCCGCGCACGCAGGCGACGGAGTTGGCTGACCACGCTGCCGTCGATCAGCATGTCGCCAACCCGAGCCACCACCCCGCCGATGATCTCGGGGTCGGTCCGCATCTGAAGTTCGATGTTCTTACCGACGATGCGCTTGAGCTGGTCTCGCACGAGCTGCTGCTCGGGCGGCGTCAACGGCTCGGCGGTCGTCACGTCGGCCACCGCGATACCCTGCGCGTCCAGTCGCGCCTCGGTGTAGGCGCGAACGATGTCGGGCACGATATCGAGTCGATCGCGCTCCGCCAGAACGCGAATGAGATTGCCGATTTCCGGTTGGGAACCGGCTAGCAGTTGCAAGACAGCCTCTTGCTTGTGCTCTGGGGTGACGCTTGGGTTGTGGAACAGGTGCGCGACGCTGGGATCGGACATGACCTGCTCGAGACGCGACAGGTCAGCTTGCCACGCGTCGAGGGCACCCTTCTCTTTCGCCAGCTCGAACACCGCTCGCGCGTAGGTCTTCGCGGCGTTGCTCGCCATCTTGCGCTCCTCTCGCGGTGGCTCCGCCTACGCGCGTGACCCCGTGCCGCCGGCGCCATTGCCGGAAGCCGGACGGGCGCTGCCGCCTGCTTCTGCCAGGGTCTCCTGAATGAGTCGAGTTTGAGCGGCCGGATCCAGTTCCTTGCGAACGATGCGCCCCGCCGCCATCACGGCCAGGTCGGCCACCTCCTGCCGGAGCTGCTGCCGAGCCTGCGCCGACTCCTGACGGAGGGTCTCCTCCGCCCGGACGAGGTATTGCTCCGCCTGCGCCCCAGCCTCTTCCCGGGCACGCGCGATCGTTGCATCGCTGGCCTCGCGGGCGTTGGCGACGATCTGCTGGGCTTCCCGCCGTGCTTCGGCGAGGACCTCCTCATTCCGCGCGGCTGTAGCCTGGAGTTCGGCCTGCATCCGCGTCGCGGCCTCCATGCTCTCGCGGATCCGCTCCTGACGCTGGTCCAGGACACGGACGATCGGGCCGAGGGCGTAGCGCCACAGCAGGTAGATGAAGATGATGAACGCGGCGAGCTGGATGATCAGATTCCAGCCGTTGATGCCGAGAGCGTCCATGGTGCTCCTACTCCCCCGTTTCACCCCACGCGCTACCGATCTGCGTGGGGTCCCGCCTCGCCCTCCTGCGGAACGGCGCCGGCTCAGAGCGCTCGACGAGCCTCGAACCGGCGCCGTTCGGTTCGGTCAGGACGGTGGACCTAGACGACGAATGCGATGATGATCGCGATGACGAAGGCGTAGATGGCGACGGCCTCAGCGAGCGCCGCGCCGATGATCATCGTGGTCCGGATGTCACCGGCCGCCTCCGGATTGCGGCCAAGGGCCTCCATGGCGCCGCGGACCGCGAGGCCGATGCCCAGGCCTGGGCCAAGACCGCCGAGACCGATCGCCAGCGCGGCGCCGATCGCCTTTGGTCCCGCAACGTCGGTAATCGCGTCGAACACGTTCGTTCCCTCCCTTATCGCCCGCCGCGCGGGCGACCCTCGTGTTGCTGGAGAGCGGCCACCCGCCGCACCCCTCCGAACCCCTCGTTTCGGACTTCCGTTTCTCCGGAACGCGCTCTCGCGCGTCGTCGTCCGCACTGTCAAGCCGGCCGATCAGACGGACCGGCCGGGAAAGCGCCCCGAGAACGGGGCCGCAGAATCCCTAGTCGCCAGCGCTTGCGGGCACGTTGCCGAGCCCGTGAGCGCCCTCGACGTGGGCCTCGTGGGCGTCCTCGCCGTGGCCGCCCGCCGTCGCCAGGGTGATGTAGATCAGCGTCAGGAGGGCGAAGACAAGCGCCTGGATGGCGCCGAAGAGCAACTCTAGGCCAAGGAAGATGACTGGAAAGAAGACCGGCACGATCGCGACCCGGATGGCCGCGGCCATCGCGAACATGACCGCGAGCAGCACCTCACCGGCGAAGACATTGCCGAAGAGCCGGGCTGAGAGCGAGATGATGCGGGAGAACTCCGAGATGACCTCGATCGGGAACAGGAATGGCGGATCAGCCATGTGCTTGATCCGGCCCTTGACCCCGTGGGCGGAGATGCCCGCAACCTGTACCACCGTGAAGGTGAGGAGGGCCATCGCGAGTGTCATGTTCAGGTCGGCGTTGGGCGCGCGGAAGAAGGGCACCAGGACCTTGTGTGGCTCCTCAGCGTGGTCTTCGCCTTCGGCCCGCGCCGGCTCTTCGCCAGCCGTAGCGTCCCCGGCGGCACCCTCCTCGGTGTGCTCGCCGGCCGCGCCGGTTGCCTCTGCTTCCTGTGCGAGAGCCTGCCAGGAGGAACTCGTGGTGTCCGTCGAAGCCACGTCACGCACGCTTGGGGCCTGGGAATGATCTCCCTCGGCCTCCGGCACCTCGACATCCTCTTCTTGCTGCTGCGAACCCGCCTCAGCGGCCTCTTCGTGGTAGTAGCCAATCGTGCCGACGCCCGGCAGCAAGCCAGAGTAGTTGGCGAAGATGATGAAGATGAAGATTCCGCCCACAAGCGGGAAGATGCGCCGGCCGGCCTTCCGGCCCGCCGTGCCTTCCACCAAGCCAAGCAAGAACTCGACGATGCCTTCGAACGCGCCCTGCGCTCGACCGGGGATCGGCTTCGCGTTGCGGGCGATGAGGGAGCCTACGAGAAGGATCAGGCCCATCACGATAAACATCGTGAGCATCGAGTTGGTGACGGGGATCGGGCCGATGTGGAACAGGGTTTCGGCCGCGAGTTCGACGTGGACTTCCATGCCTACGCGCTACTCCTCGTGCCGATCGGCATTCCGCGCTTGCGCTTCGTCATGTACCGCACCCCCACGACGGGGGATGGGCATCTTCGCAATCTGCCGGCCCACGGGCCCGGCCCCGCGGTCCTTTCGGCCAACCAAGGTCAACTCGTAGAGTTGGTACCCGGCGGCCACGAGCCCGAGGGCCACTCCGAGCAGCGTGAACCACGGCGTCGTCTCCGCCCACTGATCGAGGGCGACGCCGCCGCCGATCAGCACGATCATGGTCACGACGATAGAGCAGCCGAGCCCGGAGGCGACGCCGGCCGCCTCCATCTGCGTTCGCTGCTCCGGCGTTGGGCGGTTGAACACCCTCTCCCCCGACCCGATTTCGATTGCGAAGGATATCACAATCTTTCGCCGGGGCGCAAAGACGCACCCGCATCACGACTCTCGTAGCAGCCTGAGCATCAGTTCCGCACGACTTGAGCCGTGGAGCGGTTAGACCTGGTGATCACATGCGCGACTCCGTTTATGCGGGCGACACTCGGGATGAATAGCAGCGGCAGGGCTACCCTCCGTCAGGCGGTCCAGGTCCCAGGCGGGCGCTCACCGAGCCGCTGGGTTGGCGGCGCCCTTCATCACCGTCCTCACTCGGCACGAGCCAACCCGGACCGCCGTCCCCCGGCTCCGCCGTCGGCGGATGTGACGGTGTATCCCACGTCCAGAACGCGCCGGATGGCCGCCGCTCTGGCAGGACCGATGCCGGCAACGCGACGCAGGTCTTCCGGCGCTGCCGTGACCACCGCCGAAACGGAACCGAAGGTGGCGAGCAGATGACGGGCCAAAGTGGGACCGACTTCGGGCAGCGCCGCGATGATTCGCTCCTGCTGTTGCGCCAGATCACGGGGGCGCGGCGTGGCCAACGTGGAAGGAGGCGTCTTGAGGCGGTGTTGAGCGTGGCGGGCGAGCTGGACGAGCAAGAGCGCGGTGTCCTCGGCGTCATTGCTCCGCAAAACCGTCAGCCCCTCTATTGCGACCAGGTAGGAAAGGGCGCCGCGCAAGGCGTTGGGGTGCATCCGGGTGCGGGCAGGAGGAAATGCGCCTTCGATCAGCACGACAGGTTGACCGTAGGCGGCCTTCAGCGCCGCCACCTGGGTGAACAAGCGACGGTCCACGATCGAGGCGGCAAAATCCGCACCGGTCTTCCGTTCGACTGCTAGCCCGCCCCCGAGGAGGTAGTCGGCCGTCGGAAGCCGTGCCACCTCGATAGTGATTTCCGGCAGGTCCGTCAACGTTCGGTAGACCGCGCTCCGTCGCTCGGCCGTGTCGACCACGATTCTGATCGGCTGATTCACGGCAATCCCCATGTCGTTTCGACTGAACCGCTCGCCGTGAGAGGGACAGGTGACGGCAGCACCGCGTCGGCAAGCTAGCGGACGAGAAACCCATCTCGTGTCGGATCTTCGGGGTCCGCGACGAATTGATGAAACCCAGTGACGAAGCCGCGACCCGCGATCTCCGTGACGACGGCCGGGTGATCGCCGACACGAACCTCCTCCAGCACCCGGCCGGTGAACATGCTGTTGGTGATGCTCTCGTGCACGTAGGGTTCGCCCAGGCGGATGTCGCCCCGCGCGAAGAGCGCGGCCAGCTTCGCCGAGGTGCCGGTGCCGCATGGGGAGCGGTCGACCGCGCCGTCGGCGTAGATCGTGACGTTACGCCCATGGGATCCCGCGTGGATCGGCCGGTCAGAGATGATCGTCCCGTAGAGAAATGACAAATCGGGCTCCTCGGGGTGAAGGATCTCCACGGCCTCCGCGACGGCCTTCTTGACGTCCATGCCCGCCCGGACCAGCTCGGCCGTCAAATCTCGGCGCACCGCGAGGCTCAGTGCCCCGGCGTCGACCAGAGCGTAAAAAGCGCCTCCGAAGGCGACATCAACCTGAACAGGCCCAGCCGCGGTGTTGATCTGGACGCCTGTTGCAAGGCGGAAGGCAGGCACATTGCGGAACGCAACGTCAGTTACACGCTCGCCCTTGACGGTGGCGCGGGCTCGAACGAGACCTGCCGGCGTGTCATAGGTCACGACGGTGTCGGGCTCCGTCCGCGCCATGGCCCCGGTCTCCAGGAGGGCGGACGTCAGGGCAATGATGCCGTGCCCGCACATCGTGCTGTATCCCTCATTGGTCAGGAATAGCACGCCGAAGTCGGCGCCGGGCGTGACGGGCGGCGTGAGCACGGCGCCGTACATGTCGGCGTGACCGCGGGGCTCCCAGAGCAGCATCTGGCGCAAGGTATCGTGGTGGGAGGCCATATCCTGCCGCCGGGCAAGAATGGTGTCCCCCTGAAGGGGAGGCAGGCCGGACGTGATAATCCGGAGCGGCTCCCCTCCGGCATGAGCGTCGATGGTGCTGACGATCTGGTCGAACCGCATCCGGCCTATCTCTCCCGCAGCGATCTCTTTCCGCCCTCCGACCTGAGCAGGCTAGCATGGGGCCTCGCCATCATGCTGTATCCGGTTGCGCGGCCGGCTGGGCCGATGCGGGCTCGGCGATCTGGCACCGAACCGCCGAAATTGATGCTCTGTGAGGACGTGCGGGAGATGGAGACAACAGGCCCGGGGTGTCGTGACCTGAGACATACCACGGCAATCACCCCTGGTTGACCTCGGGAACGGGACCGTGAACGGGCCGGTCTCTGGAGCCGACGGGGTGCAACCTGCCGGATCGGGAGCACTGGACGGTGACACACCAGGTTCCGATTCCAATCGCGTCATGGAGGGACCCGGCCGGCTCGTCCCATGGAGATCTGGGGCCGGCTGAAGTGGCGGGTTCGGGGTCGTGGCAGTTAACGGGTGCGTTGGTTACCACCACCCGTAGGGAACGTTCCGGCGCGGGTTGAGGTTGGGGTAGCAGCCGCTCTCGAGGAGACGGTCGATGCGCCCGAACAGGGCCTCAATCTCGGTTCGATCGAGGTGCGGGCGCAGCGCGGCCTGGAGGTCCGCGGCGCGACGCTGAAGCTGGGCGAGGTCCGCCAGGAGGGCCGGAGAGATCGGGTCACCGACGAACTGCCACAGCACGGTCCGTAACTTTGGATAGCGGTGAAACGTGAGTCCGTGGTCGATGCCCCAGACGCGGCCGGTCCTGTCGCGAAGGCAGTGACCGATCTTGCGGTCGGCGTTGTTGGCGATGTGGTCGAAGAGGACGAGGCGCTCGATCTGGGGCAGCCGGCGGCCCCAATACCGCTGGTCGGTGGCGCTGTCCGGCGAGGGTTCGACATAAAGCTGCACCGAGCCTATGCCGTTCGGACCCTCCCGGATCACCGTCGGTGGCACCAGCCCCCAGCCGAGGTGCCGGCTGAGCAGGTAGGAGGCGAACTCTCGCCGATAGAGCGTGCCATCGGGGAAGTCGTAGAGCGGAGCTTCACCAGCCCGCGGCTTGTAGATCGCCAACTGCTCCCGCCCATCGGGGCAGGTGAGTGCAACACCGAACGTGTAGTTCGAGCCCCAGGGGATCAGTTTGCTCGCGGTGAAGTCTGCGTCGCGCAGCAGTTGTAGCGCGTCATCCTCGGACAGCGGCGGCGTGACGCCGTCATCGTCCGGGTCGTCGGCGTCGCGAAGTTGCAGGAAAAGATCGGGCATTGGGGAGAACCCCCTGGAAGGTCAATAAGTGGGGCGGGCCGAAGCCGGGTTCGGGCAGCGCACGAGGCACGCCAACCAGAGTGTACCCTGCCCTATGCGCCGGCAGTGAACCTCCAATCAGCAGCGCCCGGAGCGCCGTGAGGCCGCGTAGAATAGCAGCGTCGACCAACGGAGGGGCCGCGTGGCGGCCGAGTTTGAGAGGGGAGTAACGGCGACTCATGAAGATCGTGCGCTACCGGGACGCGGCATCGAATGAGGCGCGGTACGGCATCCTGGAAGATCAGACGGTCTACGCCGCGGACGGGGACGTGTTCTCCGGTCTGACCAAACGAGATGCAGTTGGGTCGCTTGACGAGGTGACGCTGCTGACGCCGATCCAGCCCGGCAAGATCGTCTGCGTGGGACTGAACTACGCGGCCCACGTGACGGAGAACGACCCGAGTCGGACCGTGCCCGACGAACCGGTGCTGTTCATGAAGCCGCAGTCGGCGCTGATCGCTCAAGGTGAGCCAATCGTGATCGCGAATCCCGAGAACCGGACCGATCACGAGGCGGAGCTTGTCATCGTGATGGGCCGGGAGGCACGCCATGTCTCCGAGGCGGATGCCGCGAGCTATGTGCTGGGTTACACGGCGGGTAACGACGTTTCCGATCGGGTCCAGCAGCAGAAGGACGGCCAGTGGGTCCGGGCGAAGGGCTACGACACCTACTGCCCCCTGGGACCCTGCATCGTGACCGACCTGGACGTGAGCGACACCCGCGTCGAGTCCAGGCTCAACGGTGAGGTGAAGCAGTCCCAGACCACGGCGAGCATGATCTTCAATCCACACTTCCTGATCAGCTACATCAGCCGCGTGATGACCCTGCGCCCGGGCGACGTGATCATGACCGGCACGCCTGAGGGGGTCGGCCCGATGCAGCCGGGCGACACCATCGAGGTGGAAGTCGGCGGCGTTGGCGTGCTGAGCAATCCGGTCACGGCACGGTAGATCTGATCTAGCGCAGGCCAAGCGCCAAGGGGGTGGTGCAGTGGGACCACCCCTTTGGCGTCTGCGGAACCCTCGGTCGGTCTCTCTTGGAGCGCCCTCCTGTCAATTGCGATGGCAGATTGACCGCCGCTTAGATCGTCTGGTTGCAGCCCAGAAAGCCGATCTCGTAGCCGTTGAGGAACGACTGGACCCGTTGGTCCGCGGTCCCGTGGGCCTGAGGGTCGTACTCGTCGGTGCCGGGCGGATCGCCGAGGTACTGGACGGTGAAGTTGATGGCCTCGTCCACGTCGTCCGTTTCGAGCAAGCCCCGGGTGTCGGCGTCGAGGGTCCAGGCTCCGCTGAGGCAGTCGGCCATCAGCTCCAACTCGATGCTATAGAGCTCGTTCCACTGCTCCGGCGTGTCTTGGACGCGTTCAATACCGACGCCCGTCTGGACATGATGAGCCCACTCGTGGGCGATCACGAACGCCACGGCAAAGTCTGCTTACTGCTGGAGTTGTCCTAGAGCGTGTTATGGACTTTTCGGAAGGTCCGAACCTGAAGAAACCGCTGTTTCGCAGGACCTGGCGTCTACTCGCCGATGATGCCCGGCCGGAGTGCGTAGGCTGAGGACTGGGCGCGCGAAACCGACTCATCTCCGGGGCGCTGATGCCCTCGGGAACCTTCAATGACTCGGCTTCGCCTCCTCAAGTCCATAACAGGCTCTAGGAACGGCGCGTCCAGGTAGACGGTCTGATCCGGCGGGCAGTAGA
>JADDPH010000093.1 GCA_016781925.1 Sphaerobacteraceae bacterium
GCCCGGCGCGCAAGCCATGACACGCTCCCTATGGGCGGAGGCTCTAAATGGAGGGAGGGACCGGTTGGACAACATCCTGTCCCTCCCTGGCGCTGTTAACCGGGACGACGAGAGCGCCGTTCTTCGCCAGACGCGAACGTGTTCACGCTCATGTAACCACGAGTGCCTCAGGCGGACAGACCCGATGGGGAGCCAGAGGTCAGACTCTGCCGGCGAGGAGCGGAAGGGGAGACTCTCATCCAACCCCAAGGAACGGTCCTATTGCACCAGGAGGCGCTGGAGCATCCCGGCATTGGCGGTGGCGTCGGCGCGACAGTGGTTGTCGACCTTCAGATGGTTTGGCGCCATCCGACAGGTCTCTCGTCTGGGATCATACGCGGCTGCCTCTCGCCTCAACCCCGAAGACTTAAACCTGCTGGTTGTGCCGGCCTCTGGCGCGGCTCCGCGCGGTGCCGGGGCGTGTGACGGTGCTCAATCGGCCGTGGCTCGACGGTCGGGGATAATGGTCCTCCAGGTGTCATCGAGGCCCTCCTCGCTGACCCCATAAAAGACGCGAAGATCCCCATCGCCCCGGTAGACAAGGTTGTACCGTTGCTCGCCACCGCGCGGCTTGTGGCTCTTGAGGAATCCGAAGTCGCCTTTCCATCGCACATGACCCGGTTCGATCTGCTTGGCCGCTCGCTGGCTGATGGCGTAGCGCCAGAGGCGCTTCGGTGTATCGGCGGTGACATTGTGGACGTACTTGTGGTGCCGCAGGTCGTGCATCGTGAAGTAGGTGATCCCGTCCTGCTGGTAGGCGTCGATCACCTCGACGCCGTTCCCTGGAGCGATGTCATCATGCGGGGCGTCCTCTTCCACCTCCTCAAGTCGCTCGATGGGTTCCGCGGCCACATCTGAACTGAGCCCGGAAGATGTCACTGCCGGGGAACCGGCAGTCGTCGGCAGTTGTCGTGAGGTCTCCTGGAGCGATACCGCGAATGAGGGATCCTGGGGACTCTCCGGCACCAGTGGAACTGTGGCGGCGAGCGGTCGCCGCCCTCGACGTCGACCGTTCCGTCGCCCTGCTCCGCCCGGACCATCGGGATCGGACCGCCCATCTTCTCCGGGGGAAACCTCGGGTTCTACGGCTGGGCTCGCGGGCTTGCTCACTCCGCGGACCATGGCGACGATCTCATCGCGGTGAGCCTGTGCCGACTCGCCGCCTCGGCGGACGTAGATCGCTCCCGGGGCAAGGGCATACGGCTTTTCGGCCCCTGGCGACACCCGAATGACCAGTACCGACTTCCCGTCGGATTCCAAAACCTCCGTTTCCACCTCCGGGGCAGGCGTGATCTGAGTGGCAACCTCGCGCTGGAGTTCGGCGATCGCCTTTTCAGGATCGGGCACGCCGACCACCGACCGCTTCTCGAAGGGACTCGCGCCCACGAACACAGTGCCGCCGTCCGTGTTCGCGAACGCGACGACATCTTTGAGGAGGTGGGAGACCCCAGTGCGTTTGGTGCGGAAGCTCTCGTGAAAAGCCTGGACGGCGGTATTGCCCTCGGCCCGCGCCTCCTTGACGACGTCGGCGATCTCGGACTCGGGGAAGTAGGGTCGGGTGCGTGCGAAGTCGTCCCCAAGGAAGAGGCTTTTGAGAGCGGCAAAGGTGATCGTGGGCAGGAGCACCTCGGTTGCTCGGTCACCGATCCCCAGGTTGGTGTCGCGCTGGGGATCGCGGTCCAAGCGATGCGCGTCGGACCCCTGGATGCAATGCATCCGGCGGGGATACTCCGGCTTGGTGCCGTTGAAGAAGCGAGCGGTGGAGCGACGATGCGCCCCCAGCGCGAGGTCGGTGACCTCCAGCGCGTGAAGGTGTTCATCCTGGGTGTAGGCAATCTTGGTCTGCCCGCCGAAGCGGAGACCTTGCATGGCCACGCCATGGGTGGAGTTCGCGTGGGCGCCAATCACCAGGGCGCCGTGGTCGCTAAGAACCTCGTAGGCGCGCAGGACATCCGTTGTCGCGCCTACTTCGCCACTCCCGAACCGGTCTTCCGGGACCCCAAGGAGCATCAGCACATGCTCCATCAAGCGGACCGATGTGGGTTCCGGGAAGATGGCAAGGATGTGAAAGCCGAAGGTGGCGGTGAATTCGAATCCAGGGAGCACGAGCATGCTGCCGAGAAGGCGACGGTATTCCTGGAGACGTTCGGCCTCCTGAGGTTGAAGTCGCTCAAGATACTCCAGCAGCTCCAAATCCTCAATCTCTCGCCAGAGGTTGGCGTAACCACGGACCGAGTTGTGGTCCGTGAAGGCGAGGATGTCGAGCCCTCGCTCCTCCGCCTTCTGCAGGATTTGGAGAGGTGAGACATGCGGCTCCTGGTAATCGGATGATGCCGGCGTGTGGAGGTGAAGATCCATCCGCCGCCAAGTCATCTCCGTTGCCTGAGGCTGCTCCTTATCCCGCTTTGGCCCGGAACGACGGCCGTTGGTGCCCATCCGCGGTGAAGCGCCGGTCTCACGCGGCTGCGTCACGGAAATAGTCATGCTCCTCTCATCGTCGGGGAGACCAATCGGTAACGGTGCGGTGAGCGACCGCCTCAGCACGGATGCTACCACAGGCACCTCCGCTATTGACAATAACCAGCGATTCCCGCCGGTTAGGATGAGCTGTTGTGCTAGACTCAATTGTCGTGCCGTTCACGTCGTTCTGTGTTGCCGCTAACCCCGCAGCGGTTTTGGCCCCGTCACACGGTAGTCCGGTCTGTGCCGAGGAGCGGCGGCCCGTGGAAAAGACGCGGGAGCTCACCGCGAACCTCCGCGCCGCCGGTGACTCTGGAGCCTAGCAACGTCGCCCCTGTCCAGAGCGCCGCAGCATGCCGCGATTCCCCGTCCAAATCCCGTGCACCGGCCGTTGGTGACGTTCTCCAGGGGCGCATCTGAGGCAACGACTGCGTCATGAGCTCCTCATTGCTGCTGGACGGCCTGCTCCTTCTCGTCGTCCTTCTGTTCATCCCCATCGGCCTCTGGAGGGGCGGGGTGAGAGAGGCCATCGTCGCTGGGGGCATCGTGCTCGGCGGAGCGCTGGCAGGATCCTGGGCTCGGCCGTGGGGTGATGACCTCGCGAGTCAACTAGATCTTCGTCCCCAGACGGCGCGATTTTTGGTGGCGCTCGCCGCCCTGCTTGGGGCAACCCTCTGCGTCGGGTACGCGGGAGGCGCGGCGCTGCGACCGGGCGCACCCGGTCTGCTGGGCCGCGTGGCCGGTGGACTGCTCGCCGGACTGAATGGTCTCCTCCTCCTCGGCTACGGACTCGGATTTCTCGACCAGTACGTTCTTGAGCCCAAGACCGTCCCGGCTCTATCCGATGGGCTTGTGTCCCGGTTCCTCATGCATCAGTTGGGATGGGTCCTTCTTGCCCTCGTCGTCCTCATCGTGGTCGGCATCCTAACCGCAGTCGCGGCTTCGGCAGCGCGGCGGGACCACGCTGAGGAGCTGGAGGAGGACATCGTTGGCGACGCTGCCATGGTAGGCGGCGCGGTGACACGGCCGCGTCCTGTCCGGGTCCCGCACTTGGCCGACGCGGGGAAGTTTGAGCCCCTGCAGCGCGCCGGGATGCCGTCGGACGCCGGCCAGAAACTCGGCGCTCGCTTGTCGGACACGACGACGACAGGACTGCGCGCCAGCGATCTCTCCATGTCCGACCGGCCGCCTCCTTCCTTGCCGCCAATGGAAACGAAGCCCGATCGGTCGACGGTCTCGCGTGACCCCGAGCGGGTGGAGCCAGGGGAGTCGGCACGGGCAGGAGTCGCGATTGTCGACGAATGGCTCCGACGGGCAGCCCGGCCACCGTCCGCACTCGCTGATGAACATGAACCTGGCGATGCTGCGCGGGCGGAGTCCGCCTGGGAGCAGCATACTCAGCGGGACGCCCCGATGGCCGGTCCGTCGGCGCCTGAGCCATGGCCAAACTCGGCAGGCAGCAAAAACGTTGGTCAACCTTCGCTTCATGTTGTTGGCTCGTTCCAATCGGATGGACCAGAGGAGATTGAGACCGGGCGGACATTGCAGGATGGCGGGGCACCGGACAAGGAGGCGGGGCGCGCTCGCAGGGCCCGGCGGTGCCGTTCATGCAACGCTCGGATCGCTGCAGCGGACGCTTACTGCTCGACGTGCGGCTCCTTCGCCTCTTAGGACCACGGAGACTGTACTATCGTTGCAGTCCCGGTTGACGTGGTGCGAGCGCGACGCTCGTATGTTCGTCATGTCATCCCTGTTTTCAGGAGGAGGAACCTTCGTGGTCCAGGCCGAGGCCGTCGATCTCTCCGCGGTTCAGGAAAACGTTGTCGCCGCGATCGAGGCAGAGCGGGACGATTTGATCGCCCTCTCACGATTTATTCACGCTCACCCCGAGATCGCGATGCAGGAGACGGCATCGAGCGCCGCCTGCGCCGCCTTTCTAGAACGACGCGGATTCGCGGTGGAGCGGAACGTGGCGGGGTTACCGACGGCGTTTCGGGCGTCAGTGGCTGGCTCAGGAGAGCGGCCCACCATCGCCTACCTCGCCGAGTACGACGCGCTCCCAGGGCTTGGCCACGGCTGCGGGCACAACCTCATCGCGATCGCGGGGATTGGGGCCGGGATCGGTCTACGCGCCGCGCTCAACTCAGTACCAGGTACCGTCACCGTGTTCGGGACGCCGGCCGAGGAGGCTATCGGCGGCAAGGCCATCATGTCCGACGCGGGTATCTTTGACGGCATCGACGCGGCCATGGGGGCGCATCCAGGGACGGTAGAGGCGGTCTGCCCCACGGTCGAGGGCAGCGGCCAGGCGCTGGCCTGTCAGGCGGTGCGGATTGAGTTTGTGGGCCGCCCTGCCCACGCTGCTGCTGATCCATACAACGGGATCAACGGGCTGAACGCTCTGATCGAGACGTTCAACGGCATCAACGCGCTTCGCCAGCACATTTGCAGCGACGCCCGGATTCACGGCATCATCACGCATGGCGGAGAAGCGCCAAACGTGGTTCCCTCCTTCGCCGCCGGCGACTTCCTAATCCGAGCTCAAACCATGGCGTACATGAACGAATTGGTGGAGAAGGTCCGCCGGGTGGCTGAGGGGGCGGCGGCGATGACCGGGTCGGAGGTTCGCTACCTCCTTCCGGAGCGCGCCACCTTCGACATGATCACGAATCACACACTCGCCCGGCGCATCAAGACGCACCTTGACGCCCTTGGCCTCGCAATGCCAGAGGCTGTGCCCGAGGAAGGATCAGGGTCCACCGATTGGGGCAACGTCAGCTACGTGGTGCCGTCGGTGGAGACCGGGTTTCCCATCCTCGACCGCGTCTGCACCTGGCACTCCCCGGAGGTTGTTGAAGCGGCGGACTCGGCGATGGGCTATGAGAACACCATCACCGTGGCGAAGGCCCTTGCGCTCGCCGGGCTCGACCTCCTCACCGATGCAGCGCTCCTGCGAAGGGTCAAAGGCGAGTTTGCCGAGACGCGCGCCGCCCGTGGTGGCTGACGGCTGGCGCGTCCTACTCCCCAGCGGTCATCCGGTTGCCGTCTCGGCTGTCGTACCAGTTCCGCCCGTCAGCATCTCGTCCCTCTGCCGTTGATCGTCTGTGGCCATGAGTGGCAGGCCGGATGATATTGAGGCAGCGGCGGGTGGCGGCGAGGGTTCGACCAAGGTGGCGTGCGCGGGCAGGCGAAGACCGCCCGATACAAACTCCAGCCGGGTGACCTCCCCCGGGAAGGATCGGATCGTCCACACCTTCTCGCGGATCGACGATCCCAGATCTCGCCGCAGGTCCTTCCCGTTGATGGCCGTCGCCGGCACGACGAGCGCCCCGGCTGCCGGTCCCTCCGGTCCCGTGGTTAGGGTGCCGGCCGCGACCACGAGCGCAGCCACCGGCCCGATGTCCGGGAACCGTCCCGCGTCTTCCCCACGCGAGAGGATGACCACGGTCGTAGCTCCGTGCCGAACGATGAGCCGCCACGCTTGCTCGGCATCAGCATCAGTGGCACTGCCGGCATCCGCGATCTCGACCTCGACCTGGATGCCGCTCCCGAGATCGATGACCCGTGGGCACGCCAGCACGGGCACCATCGCCCCTAGAAGGGCGTCCCGCTCGGGGGACGGAGGGATCGCACCAAGTAACGCGACGTAGCGCGGATGGACCGTCTCCCTTGCCGCAATCGGCACCAGGAGGGAGCGGCCACGACCCGCCACAAGGAGGATGTCGATCCGAGGGGTGGTCGGGTGTCGAACCTGCGCCAAGGCATTGGCGAACGCGACCGGGTCGTCCCCGGTGGCTAAGAGGAGCCTGGCCTTGCCGGCTGTGATTAGCACAGAAAGGGCATTTCCGCTGCCCAGCACATTGAGGCGGGGTTGTCGCGTCTCGTTCGCCCAGGCAGCGCCCATCCCGCCCCCCAACACCGTGGAAGCAAGGAACACCGCTGCGAAGATGGTGGTGCCGCGAGACGACAACAGCCGACCCGCCAGAGCCATCATAGGCTGACCCGCAGCGCCATCGCCTGACGATGCGATGGAGTGGACGCGCGGTAATGTGGGCGGTGCAAAGGATCATAACGGCTGACGGGCGATAGAGCGACATCGTCAACCACGACGGTTGTCACCCGCGTCCGCGGTTCCGGCTTCATAGTAGATAAGTGTCACGGTAGCACCGCGAGGAAGCCATTGTCCGAGCACGTCCGCCCCGTCCTCGCCCGAGATGCCGACGACATCGTCATTCTCGATCCCAACACCAGTCGACCCGGCCACCCGCTCGAGTGCCGCTTCGTCCGCTGGAACCTGGTTTGTCACGCTGAGGCCCAGACCCTCAAGTTGGCCGGCAACTACGGCGCGCGGCTTGCCAATCGTCTCCTCCGGCACGCGCACCGCGTCTCCCTGACTGATGAGCAGCGTCACCGTCTCACCGACCATCGCCGATCCGGCAGGCTGAAAACCGGACACCTGACCAGCAGGAATGTTGGGACTGGCGACGGGTTCCTCGGTCACGCTCAAGCCGGCCTCCTGCAGGGTCGCGCGGGCAGCTGCAGCGTCCTGGCCAACCAACCCTAAGGCCGTCAGGTCGACGATGCCTGATCCCCGGCTCAGTTTGATGACCACCTCGATGCCTTGCTCGACCTCCGTGCCAGCGGGCGGATCTTGCTCCGCGACGTTGCCGGCCGGGACCTCTTCGTTAAAGACCTGATCACCTTCCTTCACCCGGAGACCGACCGACGTGGCGCCGTCAACGGCCTCCTCATAGGTGCGACCGATCAAATTGGGGGCGGCAACCACTCCGACGACCGGTGGTTGGTCCTCCAACGCCCGCGTGGGAGGGACCGATCTGACATTCGCGGTCGGGGTGGGAGGCGGGGGTGGGGTCGGCTCCTCCTGAGAGGGCGTCGCCGTGGTCCGGTCATCCTCGGCGAGATCCGCGAGTCCGGGGGAGAGCCGGAACCCGAACCACACGATGGCGATCAGCACCACCACTGCCCCTGCGCCGACGAGCCACGTCACGAACCCGACATCGTCCTGCCGCCTCACCGGCTGAGGACTTGGGGTCGGCACCGATCTCTTGACACTGGACGAGGTTCCCTGGTGCCCGGGCGGTCCTCCCGCGGGCAGAGGTTGAGCGCCTTCCTGAGGTCGATGTGGCGGTGCTACCCCGACCGGGGCTGTTCTCCTGGCCGCCGATGCAGGGGATGGAGAGGACGTCTCAGGAATCGTTCGCCAGTTGGTCATGGCCGTAGCGAACGCGCCCGCGGACGCATATCTGGTTGTCGGGTCCTTTGCCAGCCCCCGGAGGACGAGGGCGTCCACACTCGCCGGCACGGATGGAACGATCGAAGACGGGGCCGGCGGAGGATCGTGGACGTGACGCATCGCAACGCCAACCGTCGAGTCCGCGTCGAACGGTAACGTCTTGGTCAGCATCTCGAAGGCGACCACGGCGAGTGCATAGATGTCGGATGAGGGAGTGGCCATGAGGCCGCTGGCCTGCTCCGGGGAGATGTAGTGGACGGTGCCGAGCCCGGTGCCGACTTCAGTCAAGTGATTGTCGGCCAGGCCCTTGGCAATCCCGAAGTCCACCACCTTGGCAAGCCCCTGGCTATCGACCAGGATGTTCTGTGGCTTGATATCGCGATGCACGAGGCCCCGGTCGTGAGCGTAGTCGAGGGCAGCGCCAACCTGCTCGAGTAGCGACGCCACGTCGTCGGCGTCGAAGGGACCTTCCTCCTCAATGATGGTCTTGAGGGTGTCGCCGCGGACGTACTCCATGACGATGTAGGGGGTCCTGCCCTCTTCCCCGACATCGTAGATATCGATGATGTTCGGGTGCGTGAAGCCCGCGGCCGCCTGGGCCTCGCGCTCGAAGCGAGCGCGAAACAAGGGGTCGGACGCGTATTGGGAACGGAGCACCTTGATGGCGACCGCACGATTGAGGAGGAGGTCATGGCCGAGGTAAACCTCTGCCATTCCCCCTTCGCCGATCCGGCGGTCGACCCGGTAGCGTCGATTGACCGTGGTGTGTTCCACCTGGCAGGGGCCTCCGTGCTCCCGATTCTAGGTGTCGCTCAAGAGGGGCGTCAAATACCCTGGGGCCACCGGAGCAGGCGCGATCATCTCCGGCGGGAGTTCCTGGGGGCTTCTAGGCTTACGTCTCCGGGAGCAATGCGGTCGCGTTTGGACTCCCTCGACCGGTCAGGTTTCGACCGGCCCCGGCAGGTGATCTAGCGGCTGGCACGTGAAGACGGCGGTGCCCGCATCGACATGGAGGGCGAGACCCCGGACGATGGCTCTGGCAGTCGTCTCGCAGTCGACGGCGGTGTAGTGGCTTGGTCCGGCACCGGAGAGGGCAACGAATGGGGCACCCGCTTGGCGGAAGGCATGAGGAACCTGCTCAAGCGCCGGTTGGAGCCGATAGAGCGGAGCATAAAAGGCATTGCCGAGAAGCGCCGGATCGAGCGATCCCGTCGAGTACAGCAGCGCGGCTTGCTGTCGCACCCGGGCCCCCGAGGAAAAGTCCGCAGGGGTCAGCGAGCCGTAGAGGGTACCCGTCTTTCGCGGGATCGCTACCGGGGGCGTCGCGACCACGAACCAGGGTGCGTTCGGAGAGGGGATCGGTTCCAGCCGCTCCCCACGTCCGGAGGCGAGTGCCGTGCGGCCCCCGAGAAAGAAGGGCACGTCGCTGCCGAGGGAGGCCGCAATCGCCGCGAGCCGCTCGTCTCCGAGGGTAGGTGCCCAGCAGTGCCGGGCGAGACGAAGCGCGGCTGCCGCATCGCTGCTGGCTCCACCAAGACCAGCAGCGGCCGGGATCGTTTTGTCGAGATGAAGCCAACCCCCATGGTGCACGCCCGCTTCAGCTTGGAGGGCGCGCAGTGCGGCGAATGCCAGGTTATCGTCTCCCTCCAGCGCCGGATCGGAGCAGGTGAAGCGGAGCGAAGGGAACGGTTGCAGCGTCAGACGATCGGTCAACGCGATAGCCTGCAGGATGGTGACAATGTCATGGAAGCCGTCGGCTCGCCGGCCGACCACTTCAAGGCCGAGGTTGAGCTTCGCGGGCGCCAAGAGGGCGAGCCCCGTCACCCCTCCACCAAGGCCGGCGCTTGCTCGGTCAGCATCACCCACTCCGCGACGGACAGGGTTTGGGCGCGCCGCATTGGGTCGATGCCTGCCTCCGTCAGCCAGCGGTTAACTTCCTCCTTGGGAAGCGCCAACTCCGCGGCGAGTGAGTTGGCGACCTGCTTGCGCTTCTGCCGGAATCCGGCATTGACCACCTGGAAGAAGCGCCGGTGGTCTTCCTCCGGAAGCAACGGACGGGGATGGACATCGAGGATGACGACGGACGACTCGACCTTTGGCGGCGGGATGAAGACCGTCGGTGGGACATCGAACGCGATCCGCGCCGCCGCGTAGAACTGGGCGGCGACGCCCAGGATGGTCAGATTTGGCGGAGTCCCAACGAGTCGCTCGGCCACCTCCTTTTGCAGCATCAGGGCGAGGCGACGGGGACGGTGTGGCTGCTCGAGGAGATGCCGCAGCACGGCCGACGCGACCGCGTAGGGCAAGTTCGCGGCGACCATGAAATCCCGGTCGGCCGGGATCACGTCGGCGGTCGGGATCTCAAGGGCGTTCCCTTCGATCAAGGCGAAGTTCGGGCGGTCTCCGAAGGCGATCCTCAGGTGCTCAGCGAGGCGCCTGTCCAACTCGATCGCCGTCACAGCGCCAGCCCGGATCAGCAACTCGTCGGTGAGGATGCCAAGACCCGGTCCAATCTCCAGCACGAGGTCTTCCCGACCAATGCCAGCAGCCCGGACCATTCGCTGGACGATGCCGCGTTCGTAGAGAAAGTTTTGCCCCAAGCCCTTGCTCGGTCGGACGCCAAGGCGGTCGAGGAGCGCCGTCCACTCCCTCCGAGAGGTCGGCAGGGGAGAGCCAGCGGCTGGGCTCGGCGCGCTCATCCTGCGAGGACCAGACGGCGCGGTTCGACAGTGAAGGTGACCGGCGTGCGGCCGACGACCTCCCCGTCGAGTTGAACGAGCGCCGGTTGGGAGGGGGGACCTTCGACCCGAATGGAGCGGACCTTCGCCGTCGTAAACTTTGGGTGGCCAAGGTGGGTGCCGCGGTAGACCTTCGGCACATTGCGGAGGAGGTCCGCTTTGGAGAGGTCACCGAGGATCGCCAGGTCGAGCAAGCCGTCCTCGGGGTCCGCCATCGGAGCGATAAGCATCCCGCCGCCGAAGTAGCGACCGTTCGCCGCGAGGACTGAGCAGACGGGTCCTGTCAGGCAACAAACATCCGCGACCACGGAGACCTCGATATTGCGGTATTGAGCGAGGGAAGCGCCGACGCTGGCGAGGTACGCGAGGGTTGCTCCGGGCAGCCGGGATTGAGCCGCCCGCTGCGCCACGACGGCGTCGAATCCGAGACCGGCCACGTTGACGAAAGCGCGAGATGAGCCATCATCGAAGGTGGCTCGTCCGATGTCGACCCCGCGGCGTCGCCCACCGATCAGTCGCTCCAACGTCAGCTCTGTTCCGTCACCACGACCGGTACTGCGCGCGAAGTCGCTTCCTCGACCGGCCGGGAGGACTCCCAGGGCGGTATTACTGCCATCGTCCAGGAGGCCATTGGCCACCTCATTGACCGTGCCATCGCCCCCAACCGCGATCACCAAATGGTAACCACGATCGGCAAACACGCGCGCTACTGACGTGGCCTCTCCTGGTGCGGCGGTGACGTGGACATGGTGGAGGCAGCGCAGGCGGGACAGCGTGGCCACGATCAGAGGGAGCTGGGTCAAGGCTCGGCCGCTCCCAGCCGTGGGGTTAAGGATCACGCCGATCCGATGCTCGCCCTCGCGGGAACGGGAGCCGGAAGCCATCACTCGACGAGGACGCCCACGCCGGGCACGATGTCACCGATCTCCCACAGTGGAAGATCGACCGCGGCAAATGCGGAGCGCAGTGCAGCGCTCCGCTCGACCGGCACGGTCAGGAGCAGGCCGCCGGAGGTCTCGGGGTCGTAGAGGAGGGCGTTCAAGTCCGCGCCGACGCTTGGCAGAACCGTCACTGCGCCGCCCGTCTCTACCCCGAAATGGGTCCGATTGCGCTGCATCCCACCCGGTAGATGTCCTGCGGCGGCACTTTCTACAGCGCCCGGCAGGAGAGGCACAGCCGCCGCCTGAATACGAAGGCGAACGCCGCTCTTCGCGGCCACCTCGGAGGCGTGGCCCAGCAGACCGAACCCGGTAATGTCGGTGCAAGCGTTGATGCCGACCTGGCGCACCGCCTCACTCGCCGCCAGGTTGAGGGTCAGCATCGACTCAATCGCCGCCGCCGCGTGCTCCGGAGCCGCCGCGCCGTTTTTCATTGCGGTGGTGATCGCACCAGTGCCCAGCGGTTTGGTGAGGAAGAGCGCATCCCCTTCCTTCGCCCCGGCCTTCGTCAAAATCTGATCGGGGTGGATGGAACCGGTCACGCAGAGGCCGTACTTGGGCTCGGGGTCAGTGACCGTATGGCCCCCGGCAATGATGCCGCCGGCCTCGCCGACCTTGCTGGCGCCGCCCTCGAAGATCGCCGAGAGAATCTCGCCCGGCAGATCGGACGGGAACGCCGCGATGTTCAGCGCGAGCAGCACCTCCCCGCCCATGGCGTAGACATCGCTCATGCTGTTGGCGGCGGCAATAGCTCCGTACGTAAACGGGTCATCGACGACGGGGGGGAAAAAGTCCACGGTTTGGATGATCGCGCGGTCGGCGGACAGCCGGAAGACGGCCGCGTCATCACTGGTCTGCAGGCCGACCAGGAGATCCGGATGGGTGTGGGGCGTCAAGGGGCGCAGCACCTGCGCCAGGGCCGCGGGGCCCATCTTGGACGCTCAGCCGGCGCTCCGGGCCAGCGTGGTGAGGCGAATCTCGTCCCTCGTTTGCACGGCCGTTCCTTCTGGTCCATCGATCCACCGCCCGCGGCGCCCCGGGCAAGGTACCATCGGTCGATAGTAGGCGCCGACTTGCAGGACGTCAAACTGAGTCGCGGCCGCCTCGTGGTGTCTGTCTCGGCAAAGAAGGATAACGAAGGCGGCACATGGGAGCACGGTTGCTCCAAGTGGCGCGACGCCGCAAGGCAGGGAGGACTCGATGGTCGGTCCAGGGCTCACCACCGACGACGTCATGACAGTCGCGCTGGAGATGGCTGGGATGCAGCGGATCCCCGACGATAGCGCGATCTACGTCGCGGGACAGGGTCTGCGGCGGGTGCTGATGGGGGTTGACATCGGCGCGGCGGAATTGCTCCTAGCCCGCCAACTCGGCGTGGACGGGGTGATCGCGCACCACCCGGCCGGTAGCACGGCGACCCTGCGATTTCCGAGGGTGCTCGGTCGACAGGTTGAATTCATGGTTGAGGCAGGAGTCCCGGCCGAAGAAGCTCGGAATGTCGTTCAGCCGGCGATCTCCCGCGGGATGTTGCGCGCCCAGGCGGCCAACTTCGACCACACCCCTTCGGCGGCACGACTCCTCGGGATGCCGTTCCTCAACGTTCATCTACCGTTGGACGAGGTCGGACGCCGGATCATGGTCGAGGCAATCGAGCGTCACACGGAAAGCCTTGGGCGGGAGCCGACGGTGGCCGACATCGTGGACGCTCTCAGCACCATCCCGGAAATTCGGGATGCACCAACCGGGGTGATGGTTCCCGTCGGCCGGCTGGACCGTCCCGCTGGCCGGGTCGTCGTCTTCCACGGCGCCGGGACGAATGGCGGGTTTCCGGTGGCTCAAGCCCTGGCCAGGGCCGGCGTGGGCACCGTCATCTATATCCATGTCGCCGCCGAGGAAGCCGATCGCCTGCGCGCTCTAAAGCTCGACACGTTCAGCCTGGTCGTCTCCGGGCACATTGCCTCCGATCTGATCGGTATCAACCTCTTCGTCGCTGAGCTCGAGCGGCGGGGGGTCGAAGTCATCCGGATGAGCGGGCTGTAGATGACGGTTCTGAGCGAGACCGCGACGCAGGCCCCTGATCTACCTGGCATGGTCTGTGCAGCACAGACTGACGCCGAATGCCGATCGTTTGATTGGCTGGCACCGCAACCGAGGTAGGAGGACCTTCATGGAGGAACGCGATTCGGCGGGCAAGGCGACCGTGCCGACACCCGGTACGCCTGCAGCTCCAGTCCAACTTGACCCGTTGGCAGGTCAGGCTGAGCCGGCTGATGTGCCCGCGCCTATGGCATCGGGCGGAATCGGCGGTGTTAACGACGGGACCCAGGTCACCCACCATTCGCCCACGCCTGTTCCGGGCAAACCAATGGCCCCGATCGCCACGGACCCGGCCGGCAATGACACCCTGGAAGGTCAGGCGATGGATCCGCCCGCCGGCAGCGCGCATGCTGAACGGGGTGGCTCCGGTTGAACGAGGAGCGTCCATGGCCCGAAGCCAGCAACGAGGCCTTCCACCTCACCCCAACTAAGGTCTGGGAGCGCCAGGCGGACGCGGACGGGTATCTCCCGGAGGCGTACGACGTGGACGGCTTCATCCATCTGACCATCGGTGAGGTCAATCTCCTCGCCGTGGCCAACGCCTTCTATCAGAACGACTATCGCGCCCACGTGGTCCTGGTGTTGGACCTGGGCCGGTTGACCGCCCCCGTCCGGTTCGAGGACGAGGGACACATCTACCCCCATGTCTATGGTCCGCTCAATCGTGATGCGGTGGTAGATGTGCGGCGAACGATCAGGCTGGCTGACGGCTCGTTCATCGGGATTGAGTAAGAGACTCAGCTTCTGAATCGGCACTGTGGTTCGGGCCAATCTCCCTGCTGTAGCTGACAAGGTGTGGCGAGTGTGCCGCATCGCGAAGGTTGCCCCACGGTAGCCTCGCGATTGGCCGCGCACGCATGGACGAACGATGATTGCTTCCGCGGCACTGGCAACCAGGGACGCGGGCGTCTTTGGTTGCTGTCTGGGCCCCTTTTGATGTGGGAGGATCCTTGTTCGCGTTCCTCGGCGGGTTTGCCTATCGATGGCGGTGGTTCGTCGTCAGCGCATGGGCGCTCTTGTTTCTTGCTGCCGTGCCCGTGTTGCCACATATCGAGCGGCCACTCAAGGTGGGCGGCTTCTCCTCCCCGGAGATCGAATCGGCTCGCGCGCGGGAGATCTTGGAGCGGGAGTTAGGTCTCGCCCCCTCAACCCTGGTGATCATCTTCCAGAGCGAGCGCCTGGTCGCGAGCGAGCCTGCATTCTTCGCGCAGGTGGAGGACGCACTGGCCGGCCTACCCTCGCTGCCCCACGTAACGGACATTCTGCTGCCCGCCGACGATCGCCATCTCGTCTCCCCGGACGGCAGGACCGCCTACGCCCTCGTCGGGATTGACCTTCCGCCGGAAGAAGCCCAGCGTGACGTCCCGGCCTACGAGGCGTCGCTGCGCCCGCAGCCTGATCTCTCGACCTTGGTGGCGGGGGCGCCGGCCTTCTACGCCGACATCGAGACGGTCAGCCAGCGGGATCTCCGGCGGGCGGAGTTGATCGCTTTTCCGTTTGCTCTCCTCGCCCTGCTGCTTGTCTTCGGGTCGGCAGTCGCCGCGGTGGTGCCGCTGGCTGTTGGTGGTCTCGGGGTGGCGGCCGTGTTGCTGTCGCTCTATGGAATCGCCCACATCATCGACCTCTCGATCTTTGTCCTCAACCTGGCGACGATGCTCGGGCTCGGCTTGGCGGTGGACTATTCGTTGTTCGTCACCAGCCGTTTCCGGGAGGAGCTGGTCGCGCAACGAGGTGATGTCCCCCGGGCGGTCGAGCGGGCGATCGCGATGGCGGGTCGGGCCGTCTTCTTCTCAGGCCTGACCGTGTTGATTGGCCTGTCCGGATTGTCGTTCTTCTCGTTCATGTTTTTGCGGTCGGTCGGCATCTCCGGCGTCGTGGTGGTGTTCTTCTCGACCCTGGCCGCGCTCACGTTGCTCCCAGCCATTCTCGGAATCGTCGGCACCCGGATCGACCGCCTCCGCATCGTTCGATTCCGGGGCTCGGGCACCGACCGTGACGTCGAGGATGGTTTCTGGGCCGCCCTCTCCCGGCGGGTCATGGCGCGTCCGGTCCTGGTGCTCATCCCCACGCTGGCCCTCCTGCTCCTGCTCGGTGCTCCGTTCCTCGGTGTGAACGTCTCATCGCCCGATGGGACGATCCTGCCGAAAGACCTCCCCTCGCGTCAGGGGTTTGACATTCTGACGGAGGAGTACGGCGCGGGTGAGATCTCGCCCTTCGTGATCGCCATTCAATCGCCGACGTCTGTGTTCCGGCCGGAGAACGTGGCGGCGATCTACGATTTCACCACCAAGCTCGCGCAGGACCCGCGAGTGACGCGGGTCCAGAGCATTACCTCGTACGAGCGACCGGTCAGCCGGGAGCAGGCGGTAGCCCTCCTTGGCGCGCGACGCGCGTTGGACCGTTTTGGCGTCGACACCAGCGTGGGTCAGCTGGCCAACGACCGGACGGCTTTGGTCCTTGCCTACACCCGATACCTCGCCAACGATGACCGCAACCACGATCTGCTTGCCGAGGTTCGTGGAACAACGCTCGGTGGGGATCTGACAATGCTCACGGACGGCGGTACGGCCGAAATTGTGGATATCGTGGATCTGATGTATCGCGACTTTCCGCGGGCAGTTGCCCTGATCGTCATCGCGACCTATCTCGTGCTCCTCATCCTCTTTCGGTCAGTGTTGCTGCCCCTCAAGGCGATCGCGATGAACACTCTGTCTATCCTGGCCTCCTATGGGGCGCTGGTCTGGGTCTTCCAGGAGGGCCACCTGAGCGGGCTGCTGCGATTCACGCCGCTGGGATTCGTCGAAGCCTCCTTGCCGGTGATCATGTTTTGCGTCTTGTTCGGCCTCAGCATGGACTACGAGGTCTTCCTCCTCTCCCGGGTGCGGGAGGAGTGGGAGCGGACAGGGGACAACGAGCGGAGCGTGGCCTTGGGGCTCCAGCGGAGCGGCAGGATCATCACGAGCGCTGCCCTGATCGTGGTGGTGGTGACCGCATCCTTTGTCACGGCGGACGTCATCTTGATCAAGGCGCTCGGTCTTGGCATCGCGCTCGCGGTCTTCCTGGATGCGACGGTCGTGCGGGCGCTGCTCGTGCCGGCAACGATGCGCTTGCTCGGCCGCTGGAACTGGTGGATGCCGTCGCGGCTGCAACGCGCCCTGCCTGGACGGTCACTGATGGAGAAATCGGTATCGTGATGCGTTTGGTGGCCGTCCGAGGACCCCGGGAGCGCTCCGTCCGCGCCCTGGCGTGTGTTGTCCTTGCCTGCCTGCTTCAGGAAGCGATTGCGCCGGGCTTGGGAGTTCTAGCCTCTGCCGGCCGGGTGGAAACGCCGTTGCCGGAAGCGGAGCCTGGGATCAATGACGCGCCGATGCCCGTCACGTTCCCCCGGGACGACGGTCCCCACGATGTCCCGCTGGAGTGGTGGTACTACACCGGGCATCTCTGGACAGAGGACGGTCGGCGCTTTGGGTTTGAGCAGGTGTTCTTCAAGGCGCAGCGAGCCTCTGGAGATGGGGTCGGCCTCGTCTCCCACGTCGCCATCACCGACAACGAGCGCCGCGTCTTCCAGTACGACCAAAGGATCTCCATCCTCCCCGCCCTGCGAACACCGGATACCGGCTTCGATCTCGCGATTGGCAACTGGTCGATGCGCGGCGCGAATGGCGAGGATCGGCTCGTCGCCAGCACAGAAGCGTACAACCTGGTTCTCGCGTTGCGGTCGACTAAGCCGCCGGCCCTTCACGACGGCGATGGCTACATCGACTACGGCAACGGACAGGCGTCCTATTACTACTCCCGGACCCGGATGGCGGTGACGGGCACGCTGGCGGTCAACGGCAAAGGAGAGCGGATTACCGGTGAGGCGTGGATGGATCACCAGTGGGGTGACTTCACGACGTACCAGGACGGTGGCTGGGACTGGTACAGCCTCCAACTGGAAGACGGGACAGACGTGATGCTCTATGTGATCCGGACCCTGGATGGCAGCCCCTTGATCGTCGACGGTTCGGTGGTGGATGCCAAAGGAACGCTGACGGTCCTCGACCGTGAGGACTTCCGGGCGGTCTCGACCGGGACCTGGACCAGCCCCGCGACGGGCATCACCTACCCCTCTGGATGGACCGTGGATGTGCCCGTTGTGGGATTGTCACTGACCCTCGAGCCCTCTATGGAAGATCAGGAACTAGATACCCGCCAAACCACCCAGGTGGTCTACTGGGAGGGTGAGGTTGTCGTTCAAGGCACGCGCAACGGACACCCGATCCGCGGCTTCGGTTACGTGGAGCTCACGGGCTACGACCACCCCGACGACCTCGTGGCATGACAAACTGTTGATCCAGACGTGATGAGAGACGAGGGAAGCATGGCCAAGAAGCCAAAATTGGAGATCCCCGGCCTCGATATCGCCAGGGCGAAACAGTACAGCCGCGTTCGCCTTGGCGTGCTCTTGCTTGGAACCGCGTGGTCCATTGGACGGATGGCCTGGCTCGGACTCGGCGGGCGATCCGCTCGACTGCGAGATGTGACCCGCAACCGCGTCCCGGACGAACGCCTGGCGACCCCGACGTTCGTCGCCGCGATGGCACTGGGCTCCTGGGTCTCCGGGTTGCCCCTCTCCTACCTCGGCGGCCATCGAATCGAGCGGCGGTTCGGGCTCACCAAGCAGACCTCCCGGGGCTGGTTCTTGGACAGTCTCAAGGGGTTCCTGCTGGGATTGGTGTTCGAGGTGCCGTTGACCACGGCGGCGTACGCCGTCATACGCCGCCGACCGCGTGATGGATGGGCCATTCTGGCAGGCGCCGCGGTGCCCCTCTCCGTGGCCTTGAGCAACCTGGCTCCGGTGCTGATCCTGCCGCTCTTCAATCGGTTCGAGCGCCTGGAGGACGAGCCGCTCGTGGGGCGGATCAAACGTTTGGGCGAGCGAGCGGGGGTACCGATCGCCGACGTCTACCGGATGGATATGAGCCGCCAAACGCAGAAGGCCAACGCATTTTTCACGGGATTGGGTAACACGAAGCGGATTGTGCTCGGCGACACGATGATTGACCAGTTCACACCGGAGGAGATTGAGGGCGTCGTGGCTCACGAGCTGGGGCACCAGGTTCATGGAGACATCTGGCGGCTCGTGGCGCTGGGAGGCGCCTACGGGTTTGGGGGAGCCTATGCCGTGCACCGCCTAGCGCCCCCGTTTATTGCCCGCACTGGGCAACAGAGCCGGATCAAGGGGATAGACGACGAAGCCTCTTTGCCACTCATCGGCTTGGTGACAACGCTGGTTGCGTTCGCCGCCGCGCCAATCCAGGCTGCGATTAGCCGCGCCATCGAGCGGCGGACCGACCGTTTCGCTCTGGCGCTGACTGGGTCAGGGAGAGCCTACGCGGCCACGATGCGGCGTTTGGCAACCCAAAATCTGGCCGACCCCGACCCGCCGCGCCTCGTCGTCTTCTTTCTAGGAAGTCACCCGCCAATTGCGGAGCGCATTGCCACGGCCGAGGCGTTCACCTCCGACGGAGGGTAGAGGCTCGTGAGCGATCACCTGTCGCCAGCCGGAAGATTGCGGTAAACTCCTCTCCTCGACTGGTCGCCCTTCGCGCGACGCGCTTTCCTGCACTGGTTTGCGTCAATCCTCGCTCCTGCCCGCCTGTGCTGGGTCGTCTCCTGCTGTGCCAATCGGGGCAGGGGATGAGGTGTCGTCGACACGCGATGGAACGTCGATTTTGGGAAGGATCGGCGGAGTGCGGGCCAGGCGAGCACCTGAGGTGAGCAGTTACCTCGGGTGCGACGAACGGGGGAGGGGAACCCTGTAGCCCGTGGAGACCAGCATCTTGGGATCACGGGTTTCGAGCCGTGGCGAATCCCCGGGGGATTTCGTCTTCCCGGGGTGTCCCTGAGGTTTACGCTGCGATGATGAAGGTGCGATACGTCACCGCCACGGCGTCGCGGGGAAGCGAACTGCCGTAGGCGGAGCGTTGGGTGGGGGACGATGACTGACCTTCTCGTAAGGTGGGCTTGGCGTGGAGCCGAAGACGTGCCGATCCAGATCCGGCAGGATGGCGGAGGGGGGCTGGTGGGGAGCTTCTCCGGCGGCAAGGCTGACGTAGAGTCGTTTGTCTGGCGGCAAGGGCGGGCGGAGGTGACACTCCAGCGGGAGGGCAAGGAGTGGAGCGTCGTCTACACATCCGTAGGACGACTCCTCGGGCCGCGCCAGGTCATCTACGCGCAGAAACACCGGCGGGCCACACATGCGGCTTGGGATGTGATGGCCAGAGTGATCCGGGCATCCCGCGACGAGGAGGAAGGCTTGCGGGTCGCTCGGAGCGCAGCCCAGTGGATGCGCTCCGCTAACCTTCCGGACGAGACGGACGACTAACGGAATCCCGCCTTGGCCGATCGCAGGCGCTGAGGCCACAGGTTTTCGTGACGGGTGGCCTCCCTGGAGACAGGTCGAACGGGGCCCGATCCTAGCCGCGGCGACGTTGAGTCCTCGGGTTCAGCGACCGACGGGAACGAATGGGGATGCCCTCGGCGACCCGGCGGAGGGAAGTTAGGGAGTTAGGGTGCCTTGCCGGAGCTACCGGAGGTTGAGACGATCCGCCGGATCGTTGAGCGAGGGTTGGTCGGTCGCGAGATCGAAGCGATCGATCTTCGCCTGCCCAAGCTGCTCCGCACCTCGCCACTCCCGACGCTCGAACCACTCATCGGTCAGCGTGTCCTCGCGGCTAGACGGCGGGCCAAAGTCCTGGTGATCGACTACTCCGGTAGTCTCAGCCTGATGATCCATTTCAAGCTGGCAGGGCAACTGTCGGTCCACACCGAGGGGGGAGATCGTCATACCGCCGGTCATCCCGTCCCGGACCCGTTAGGACCATACCCCCATCGAACGACCCATCTGATCGTGCGGTTCTCCGGCGGAGCGATCGCCTATCTGAGCGATGTGCGTCAGTTCGGGTGGCTGCGGCTGCTTCCGACGCCTCAGGTCGAATGGGCCCTTGACGGCTTTGGCTTCGGCCCGGAAGCGGTGGGCGACGGCTCGATCGGCCGTGAGGATCTTGCGGCGCGGCTCGCGCGCCGGCGCATCCCCGTGAAACTCGCTCTGCTGGACCAGGGCGTGCTTGCCGGGCTCGGCAACATCTACGTCGACGAGGCACTTCACCGCGCTCGCCTCCATCCTGAGCGCCCGGCCAACAGTCTCCATGATGACGAACTGGACCGTCTCCATGCTGCCATCTCCTGGTCGTTGGAGCGCGGGATCGAGCAGGGCGGCGCCAAGATCGTTCACAACCGGGCCTACCCGCGCGATGGCTTCCCCCAGGTCCATGCCCGGGTGAACGAACCCTGCCCAACATGCGCCACCCCGGTCGTCAAAATCCGTGTCGGCGGTCGCGGCACCTATCTTTGTCCGGGTTGCCAGCAACTGGCTGGTCGCTAGGGGCGAAAGTCGGACTCCGGCGTGATGGTACGGGCGAACTCGGCGATCAACCGGGCAGCATTGTCCAGGTCGGTCAAACTGACAACCTCGTTGGGGGAGTGCATGTAACGGTTCGGGATGGAAACGAGGCCTGTCGCCGTGCCGGCGCCGGATCGAATCATCGCATCGGCGTCGGTCCCGCTAGAGCGGCCTGCTCCCTGCACCGGACAGGTAAGCCCGAGCCGCTCCCCGGCTGCTTGGAGCCCCTCAAAGACGATGGGATTGATCGACGAGCCGCGCGTCAGCACCGGCCCGCCCCCAAGCTTGACGTCGCCGTCGGACTTCTTATTGGCCCCGGGGTAGTCCGTCGCGTGCGTGACGTCGATCGCGATTGCCACATCGGGCGCAATCCGGAATGACGCGGTAAAGGCGCCGGCGAACGAGATCTCCTCCTGGGTGGCCGCGAGGGCGTAGACATCCACGTCTGGCCGTTCGTCCGCGAGCAGCCGTGCGGCCTCCAGGGCGACGAAGGCGCCAACCCGGTTATCCATGCTGCGGGAGACGCTAAGGTCATCCGTGAGGGTCACGAACCCCGCGTCGATTACGGCGGCGTCGCCGACAGCCACCCGAGCTTTGGCAGCCTCACGACCGGCGGCTCCGATGTCGAACCAGAGGTCGCGGGTCTCGGTCACCTTCTTCCGGTCATCGTCGCGAAGGAGGTGGGCCGCCTTCTTGCCAACCACCCCAAGCACCTCCCCGTTCCGGGTGGCGATGCGCACCCGCTGGCCGATTACTACTTGGTCATCCCAGCCGCCAATCTGCTCGAACCAGAGAAAGCCCTCCTCGTCGATATGGGTGATGAGGAACCCGATCTCGTCGATGTGCCCCTCGATGACGACCTTGGGACGGCCATCCCGCCGGAGACGAGCGTAGGAATTGCCGAGGACATCACCGTAGACCTCGTCAGCGAAGGTCTCAGCTTCCTGGCGCCACACCCGCGCCGGTGCGCGCTCGTAGCCAGAAGGGCCGGGGGCGTCGAGCAGGCGCCGAAGGAAGTCGGAGGCTCGCTGGTCCATCTCGTGAAGGTCCTTTCTCAATTGCTCACTTGCGATGTATGACGGCTTTCGCTTGTCGGGTGGTCCGCCTGTGGGTCCACCGCCGACCGGCGTAGGCCCGGCGGATGATACAACCCGGCGTGCCACGCTGACCGTGAGCTGCTACCGGTGTTCGCCTAGGGCGCGCCGAATGGGAGGAGCGAGGAGGTCGGCGAGGCGGGCGTGGCCGCGTGCCGAGAGGAGGATCTCCGGGTCGTCCAGGTACTGAACATGCACCGCGATGTCTTCGGGTCCGACGCGGTCATCAATCACCACTGCGCCAAGTGCCGACCCTAGCCGCATGATGGAGGCGTTCCAGCGCTCCACATGAAGGCGAAGGAGTTCCTGGGAGAAGCCGATGGACTCGAGCTCTGGCTGGCCCGTGACATCCGGCACCGTGGCAAGGACGAGTGCGCATCCCGCGGCCGAGAGCCGTGCGAGGACCGCGAGAAGATCCTCCTCGAAGGCGTCAATGGAGATTCCACCTAGCAGATCGTCCAGCCCGGTCCAGAGGGCAGCCACATCCGGTGCAGAATCGAGGCCCTCCGGGAGCTGGTCGCGTCGGACCTCGGCGACCGTCGCGCGGGGAGTTGACAGGTCGTACCCGACGGCTTCCGGCGGGAGCCTCTCGCTCAACAGGGAGACCCATGTGGCGGGCGGCTCATCCTGGTCCGCGCGCTCCATTGTCCCAGATGAGCCCAGGGCGAGCCAAACTTGGCGTTTTGGGTTAGGCGAGCGACGCGGCGGCGGGTGGAGATCGGCCTCGGGCTCGGGCGTCTCGGTCGCGTAGGCGGCAACTACCGCGACCAAAGCGCACAGGACCATCGCGAGGACGAGCCAGTACCCGATCAAGAGTAAGCTGCCAAACGAACAAAAGGCTTTCCGGCCGAATGCTGTCGTGGACCGGTGACGCTTCGAATTCCATGTTCCAAGCGCGTTCCTTGGCGGCGGTCACCGGCAGATGTCTGCGGAAGATTGGTAGCGCGGGTAAGCCGCACGGCCATCAGCTAGGCCGGTGCCGGATGGGACGATGCCATCCGCAAGGCAGCGACCGCGGAAGTCACCTTGCCCGTGTCGACCCCGGTCCCGATGCCGCGATGTTCGAGATGGGAGACGAGGGTTTCGGTGGCGAGATTGCCCGGCGCGCCGGGTGCAAAGGGGCACCCCCCGAGGCCACCGGCGGAGCTGTCAAAGGTTCGGATGCCGGCGTGAAGTCCGGCATCAACGTTCGCCAACGCCATCCCTCCGGTGTCGTGGAAATGGAGCGCCAAGCGATCGACGGGCACATCCGCAAGGAGGTCGTCCAGAAGCGCATCGACCTCCGGCGGCGTCGCGGCCCCGATCGTGTCGGCAATCGCCACCTCGTCGCAGCCGAGGTCGAGAAGGCGATGGGCCACGGCCACGACGGCGTCCGGGAGAACGGAACCGCTGTAGGGGCAATGAAAGGCGACGGAGATATAGCCGCGGAGCCAGAGACGATCGGACCGGGCGCGGGAGGCGATGGCCGCAAACCGCTCGAACGTCTCGTCGATCGATCCCCGCAAATTGGCCTGGCTGAACGCCTCAGTGGCCGATGCGAAGACGGCGATGGCATCGGCTCCGGCCGCCAATGCTCGGTCCAGACCTCGGAGGTTTGGCACCAGCACCGGATACCGGACACCTTTGCGCCGTCTGACACGGCTCAACACCTCCGCGGCGTCCACGAGCTGTGGAACGGCCGAGGGGCTGACAAAGCTCGTGACCTCAACGACGGGCAGACCGGCGTCCGCGAGTGCCTCGACGAAGGCGACCTTCACCTCGGTCGGAACGAGCGCCGGTTCGGTCTGCAGGCCGTCCCGGGGACCAACTTCGACGATGGTCACCCGCCGAGGGATCTCCTCTTCAGTCAATTCAGGCATGGGCATCCCTCTGCTTCAGGCACGTGTAATCGAGAGGACCGACGGACTACCTCCGTACAGCCGGGCACCCGTCTCGCCGACGACCAGACCCACGGGCGTAGCGGAAGGCTATCTTGTCGGCCCAGGGATGGGGACGGTCCAGGGCCCTGGTTCCTCTCCTGTCACCAAGGAAAGGATACGGGATAGAGACTTCTGAGAGACCTCCTACCGCACCCACGACCTCGTCTTAGTCGCGCCGATGGTGCTCACCGCTGCTGGGGCGGACGACACCGTCAAAGGCATCTGGATGCGGACGATGGGAATGGCCGCGCTGCTCGGTGCAGGGGTCGGCGCTCCGCAGTTGGTCGTTGACGCCGTTGGTGATGTCAGCCTGGGCACCGGATCTGGCGAAGTTGTTGCAATGACGGCCGGCACACGGGTCAACCGGCTCAGTGTCCTTTGGGTCGCCGATGAGACCAGGGCGGCGGTGGGATGACACCAGCGGTGCGTGCCAGCATCACGGTCGATGCCGCGGTGGGAGACGGACTTGGGGACGGGGTGAAGGTAGCGGTCGGAGCAGGTGTTGGGGTGAGGGAGGGGGCCGCGGCAAAGAGCGGGGGTGCTGGAACTGCTCCGGAAGTCGGTGCGGGGATCGGTGTCGATGCCGGTTGCATGGTTGGAGACTGGGTAGCCGTTGGAGGCGGCGGCGCGGTCGCTACTGAGGTGGCCGTAGGCCCGGGAGTTGCCGTTGGTGACGGCACCGGCGTGGGTGACGGGGTAGGAGACAGGAGCATGACAGCCGTTGGCGGCAGCGGGATTACACCCCTCGTCGGTGCCGGTGCAATGGTAGGCGTTGGGGTTGGCGCAGGCGTCGCGGTCCTGGTGGGCGGCGCCGTCACGCTCACCGCTGGGCTTGGCACCGGCGTGGCCGTGTCCAGGGGCACGAGCGTGGGTGGCAGCATCAAGAGACCGCTGGTTGGCGCGGGGCCGGGCGCCGAGGTGCCGGGGGCTTGGGCTGCTGGCGAGCCCTCGCCCGCGGACTCTTCAAGCGGCGAAGCACCCGCTTCTAATGTTGCGGTTCCGGCCCGCGTTGGCGTTGCGACCGCCGCCTCTGGTGTTGGGGAAGCGTTGCCTGGGGTAGTGGCTTCGATCACGGGGGCGGTCGTGGCGACCGCTTGGGCTGCAGGAGCAGCCGGAGCGACTGTGGGAGGAGCGGTGGGGTTGGGCTCTTCCCGATCTCCGCAAGCGGCCAGCACAAGCGGAACCAAGAGGCCAAGAAGCACCAGCCGGGTCAGGCGTTGGGCAGCTTGTCCACGTTGCATCCGTCCTCTTTGTTGCGTGGAGCCGGAAGTCACCCCGCCTGCCGGTCCGCGGCTGCCGATTCCTCCCCAGCTGCTGGGGATCCCTTTGGAATGCGGTCATCCAGGGGCGGTTGAAGCATCCGCAACGAAGGTATTTGGTGGGGAGAACAGTCGACGCCCAATATTTGAATCCCGCTACCCTTCCTCCCGAAAAGGACGTGGGTCGATCAGCTCGGCCTTGGCAGAATGGCTCGGTAGACCAGCATCGGGCTGCGCGATGGTGGCTCCGGGGAGGAAGGGATGGCCGAATCCCGGCCCTCAAGCCTGAGGTCCGGGGTTCGGCCATCCTCACACCATACCTGCCCACCCGAAACCTTAGAGGCAGCTACGCACCTGAGGAGGAGAAAACCGAGACCGGACACGGATGCCGCGGAAGGGAGTCCTCGAGGTCTCCATTCCCTCATGCTCGCCGGGTCCCTGGCGAGCGGCCGCGTGTCCTTGGCCTCGTACGTACACGATAGAACGGGCGTTCGTATTTGTCAAGAGGCAGCGCGAATCAACCCACCGTATCCGGCCCGGGATGCCGTTCCATGTGCTTTGCAGGCACGGTTCTTCGACGTGAAGCTTGCCTGCGCCTCGGGCCATTGAAACGGGTCCGGTCGCCAGGCCCGGCACTCCCCTCCGACCGACGCGTGTCTGCGATAGCGACCAGGGAGCCGGCGAACATGCACCCTCTCGGGGCAGTGGACGGAGTCAGCAACTCCCGCTCCCCTCGTGAATGGGACGCATGTGCCACGCCGGACCACCCGCGTGTGCAGCATCGGCGTTATGGACCCTGCGACCAGGTGGCGTTCCCCATCAAGGGGGACAACGCGGGCGATCCTGTCCCGCCGCCTGCGGCGGCATCCCGCCAGCCGGACCCAGCGGGTCGCCCGGGCCTGCCAGCCGGTCCAGGAATGGCTTGGGCCGCTTCGCACCGCACCGCCAGGCGGGCCTCACAGTCGGTCTCGATCTGGTTCCCGGCGGTATGGAGAGGGTCCGCGCGTCAGACGCGCACCACCACAAGGCCGACTCGGACACCGACCGGCCACGCTTGCAAAGCCGGTGGCCGCCGGGCCGCCGCTTTGCTAAACTGACGAGGGAGAGGTGTCCGAGTGGTTGAAGGTGCCGCTCTCGAAAAGCGGTGAGGTGTTGAGCCTCCGTGGGTTCGAATCCCACCCTCTCCGCCACATGGGTCCACTGTGGTCTACACCCACTCCCGGAAGGGTCGCATAGCCTGGCCTAGTGCGCGCGACTGGAAATCGCGTAGGCGGTAACTCCGCCTCGAGGGTTCGAATCCCTCCCCTTCCGCCCCCCTCATCCCCCGTTGCGCCAAGAGCAGGACCGCTCACGCCGTGGATCCTCCATCCTATCCGGCCCTGCCCGGATCGCCGGAACGCTATCCACGGCCGTCGCTCTTAGCCGCAAGTCCAAGAAGTGATGCACACTCGGCTGGCGATTCATTGAACGATGAAAGCCCCTGCAAGATCACATTAAATCGGGTAATGGGCCTACCCTGTTGCCTGCCCCTTCCCCACGGTGTCGATTACGGAGCCACCGAGTCCCGCTCAACAGGAAGACTTCCGGCAAGGTCTGCACAGCGGTCCGCGAGTGTTTCATAGGGAGCTGCCCGAGCGAAATCTGTGACCGCATGGCTATATGCCTGCAAGCCCAATGCAACCGCGGATCGGTCGCTCTCGAGGTCGTATCCGTCCCTTCCAGCCTCCGAGAAACGATTCATGGCCGTCTCCAACTCCGCGAACACGGAGATTAGGAGGTCATTGAGCTCCTCAGCCGCCCCCGGTGGACTACTCTCACGCTGCTGTTCAGCTAACTCTCCGAATCGGGAACCGAAGCTCGCACTAGTTTGCGGTGACTGGACAGACTTCGGACCCACTTGACCGAGAAGGACCATCAACGCTTGAGCCTCCCGCCTCCGCTCCGCCGTCTCTGACCACCACCGCTCTACGTCGGAGCAGTCGGTTGTGTCCGGACCAGGCGTGGGCGTGGGCTTGGCGGGTTGATCGTCAGCCCCCCCGGGCAGCTCCTCCGTCACTAACTCCACGAGCTCCGGTACCGCCTCAGGGTCGTTCTGATCCTCCGGGGCGCTGAGTGTACGCAGGAGCACTGCCTCGCCGGGAGCAAGGGAGCGCACCGTCATTGTTTCCACCATGGCGATCCCGGTGGCGGTGGTGTATCGAAGGAGCAGGGTGGTTGACGCCTGTTCCTCCGCGTCGACGCTCTCGATGGTCGCCCCGGGGGTGTTCAGCCGCCGATCCTCGCCGTACGCTTGCAACGCTTCCTCCTCACTAAGGTCGGTGAAGAGGCCACGGTACTCAAGGTAGATATCTCCGGCCGTCAGACGGAAGTCGTCTCTATCGTTCGGCACGGATGTCGTTGCCCCCGGATCCCATGGTGCTTGCCATGTGACCCGGTAGCCAAACTGGGGGCTCGTGTAGGTGTTGCCGCTGATCGGCTCCTCTGTTGTCGCCGGCGGAGCCGCCTCGTCCTCCGGCGCGTCAGGCTCCGGCTCTCCGCCGAAGCGAGCGATTTGAGCATCGACGAACGCCCTGTCCCGCCCGAAGAACCATCGCCATTCGCCGCCGCTCTCGACCAGGCGGAGGACACCCTCCGTAACGGTGCCATCCGCGTAAGGCTGTGAGAAGGTAACCTCCGCGGTGCCCGGATACGTGACTCCGGTGACCCCCCATGTCCAGTCGACGAAACTCACTGAGAGTACGGTGATCACGCCCGGTCCAAGGGGCGCCGACTCCGCTTCGTACCATCCGACCACAGCTTGACGCGGCACGACTGCCTGCGCATCCGGGTGCATGCGGTCGTAGAGGGCGTCATACCCACCTTCGGCTTCCAAGCGGGAAAGGTCCACCGCGGCCGCCGCGGCGTCGGCCGCACGATCCTGAGCAACGGCTGGATGAGGCAAGCCGCCTAGGAGGAGAAGCAGACTCAGGAACGGGACGAGGGGAACCCGGTACATCACGGCCTCCGTGAGTGGAAAAGGTCGGTGCGCAGGCAAGCCTGCAGCCGAATCATACTCAAGCGACCGATGAGGGCATGACGGAGCCCCGCCTTGCTCCGGTCCTTCCTAGCCAAAGGTGACCTGTGGTGGTCAACGCTGTGAGCGGCCAGCCGCGATGTGACAACCCCGCGCTGATCCGTCCGCGAGGAGGGCAGATCCGACAACCCGCCGAGATGGCCGATCCAGCGGTCATAGGACAGCCGCTGGAGCCCCCAGTGTGGCCTCGAGCATCGACACCGGCGAAGACCACGGCGTTCGGAAGCACGTCCTCAGCGGGTCGTTTCGACCAACCGGTCGATCTCCTCCCGGTGCGGCATCGACGGTTGGGCACCCGCCTTCGTGACCGCGAGCGACCCCGCCGCGACGCCTACCCTGGCGGCCTCGATGGGGTCAACTCCCTCCGCGAGGCGCGCTGCCATGGCTCCGCAGAAAGCGTCTCCTGCTCCGGTCGTGTCCACGACCTCGACCGGCGGTGCCGCGATTCGCTCCATGCGCTGCCCGTCTCGAACCACAGCACCGGCGGCACCGAGGGTGACAACAACGCACCGCGGGCCCAGCGCGGCTAATGCCTCTGCCACATCCACCCAATTGGGAGATCCATCAGAATGTTCCGATAGGCTGACCGCCTCGCTCTCGTTGACCAACAATACGTCCGCCAGCGGCACCAGCGTCCGCCCGTTTTCTGGCTCGGGCGTCGCGTTCAACATCGTCACAGCCCCCGCCTCTCGGGCGGCCTTATAGAGGCGCTCCAGCGTCGGAATCGGGAGTTCCAGGGTTGTCAGCACGACGTCCGGTCGCACCTGATCGAAGGCCGTGGCCGCCTGTTCCGGCGTCACCGTCAGCGTAGCCCCAGGCACGTACAGGATCCGATTCTCCCCACTCTCCTCTACAGCGATCAGCGCCACGCCCGACGCCATCGAGGCATCGATGGTCACCGCGGCCACGTCCACCCCCTCGCGTTGAAGGTCGGCGAGTCGTTGGCGCCCAAAGTCGTCCTGCCCCACGGCCCCCAAGATCGCGGTCCGCACGCCCGACCGGGCGGACGCGACTGTCTGGTTTGCGCCCTTACCGCCGCCGAAGACGTTGAAGTCGGACCCTGTCACCGTCTCCCCGGCTTCCGGTGCCCGCGTGGTCCGCGCGACCAGATCCGTGTTGATGGCGCCGCCCACCAGGACCGCGTTTCGGGCGTCGTTCTCTGGCACGTAGCCCCCCTCTGGGCTCACCGCTCGATCACGACCGCCGGCGCAGAAGTTTCGATCGCAGCAGGGCTCTTCGGAGCTGCCGCCAGGCAAATCGCCCCTCTGCACTGGGAAGGACTGGACGGCCACCGTACCGCTCGGCAGCGTAAAGATCCGCCACGAGCCGTGCCGGCGTTCCCGCGGCTGGCACGGCTCGTCCGATCTCCGCCGCATACTCAGCTGGCGTCATCACCGGCGTCGGTCGCACCCCAAGCCAGCGTCCCATCCGGACAGCCCTCGCGTAAAGGGAAGCAGCGGGGCTCAATCCTCGAAGTCCCCATCGCCACGCCCCAACTGCCGCCAGCGCCAGCGCCGCCAGGGCGAAGACAACCAGCGCCGAGAGCATGCCGACGTTCTTCTGCGTTCGGTCCAGGAGCGAGGGCTGCTGCCCGGACTCCGTCGTCGCAGGCGGCACCGGCGTCGACTCAGCGCCTGTCGCTGGAGTCGACGCTGGGGTCGGAGTCGGTGTAGGTGTGGGCGCCGGGTCACTCGTCGCTTGCGGCCGGTCCGACCCGTACTCGATCAGTGGGCGGGAAGCCGTCGGCTCAAAGGGCACCCAGCCATACTTCGGAAAGTAGACCTCCACCCAGGCGTGAGCGTTCCGTTCACGATAGACGTAGGCACCGGTTCCGTCATCGTAGGGTACGGGATAGTATCCAACAGCGACCCGGGCGGGAATGTCGAGAGACCGCACCATCACCGCCATGGCGGAGGCATAGTACTCACAGTACCCCTCCTTGCTGTCAAAGAGCACGTAGTCGACCACGTCCTGGTCATCGGGCGGCGCCTTGATATTCTCCTCGTAGGTGATCCGTGCTCGCACCTCATCCTGAATCGCTGTCGCGATGTCGAAGGGGTTGTCCTCTCCCTCAGCCACCGCGGCTGCGAGATCCCGCGTCCGGTCCGTGATGGTCGTCGGGAGTTGCAGGTAACGGTCACGCACGTAGTCCGGAAAGTCGGTGCCCGCGACTCGCAATTGCCCGGGCGACGCCGTGCTTCGCAAGCCTTCAACCTCGTAGGCGGCTCCCACCCCGACCGGCTCCCGACCAAAGACGGCCTCCACATCGTCGTAGACTGGGACCTGCCCGCTTACCGAGAGGGTTACGGCGCCGTCGTCCCCCACAGTCCACCGCGTGCGGAGAAAGCGGCCGCGCTGCGTCGCCTGTTCCGCCTCCACCCGGGCGGCCAGCCCTGGATCAGTGATGACGGGCTCACCGTCAGGACCCGGCGCGAAGGTGGCCTGCCCCAGCAAGTCTGCGAGGCCGAGCAGATCTGGCGGAAGGGCAGCATCGTCCTCGCCCAGCACAAATCGCTCCCCTTCGAGCTGGCGCCAGGAGAGCTGCACGCTGGTGGGCTGGTCACTCTCTTCGTAGGTCTCCAAGGTGAGGAGCAGGTCCCCCTTCGGCCGCAACACGGTCAGCTCGCCGGCAACCTCCGCCCGCGCCTGCGTCACCTCTGGCGAGAGGCTAACGTTCTGCTTCGGCTGAAACGTCATCTGGGGGGAGTACCGGCCGCCGTCGACGCCCCGCTCATCGAATGTCCGTTCGACATCACTGCGCCAGCCTCGGCCATCGTACCGATCGTAGCGCCGGCCGACGAGATACGCCGGGTCTTCCGCCTGGAGTGCGATCACCGGATCGTCACTCAGGTTCAGCGGTCCACCTAACTCGAACGCATCCCGGAAAGCGGAGTACGAGCCACCGCTATTGCCGTTTGAACCAGACAGCGACCCGAACCACCGCTCCCACTGCCGCTCAACCGTCTCCCACCGGCCATCCACCCGCTCCCAAGCCGCATCGAGAGCATCTCCGCCCGCATTCGTCGGTAGCGTCCAAGCCAGCAGGACCACTGCCAACGCCACGTTGGCGCCCACGCCCAGGAAACGCCAGGGCAGCCGCTCCGGGGCCGGGATGTGAAACCTGGACCACTCCTCCTGGCGTCGAAACGCGAAATGGCGGGCGGAGAGGGTGCACGCCGCGACGAGGTAGACAACGAGAGGGCCCGAGCCATCGTCCGGCGAGTAGCCGAGATTGATCATGATCACGAAGCCGGGCAGCAGCACGGACGCCATCAGCCAGCGCCGTCGAAACAGTGTCCAGGCCGACATGTATGCCACCAGCCAGACGGTGACCCCCAGGAGCACGACGAACAGGTAGCGATCATCACTCTGACCGCCCTCCATGTTCAGATCCCACCACCGCTCAGCGCGGTCCCAGAGGGCCAGCAGCCGCGCTCTCCGGTCCGCCCCAAGTTGCTCGGACACCGAAGCCACTTGAACGGCGACAAATCCCACCCCTACCCCGAAGGCGACGAGATGGGCGATCACATCTGGCACGGTCGTCTTCGCGAGTCCAAGTCCCACCAGAGCGGCGACCGCGGCGACGACGGGAAGGATCCTCAGCCCCTCGTCCCAGTCCGCTCGCTGAATGGACCACGCGGCCGACAGTACCAGGACGAGATGCAGCGCGACGGTCGTCCAGCCTTCGGCCGGTCGTAGCCCACGGATCCAGGCGCCCCCGTGCAATCCGCGTCGGCGGGGCGCTACCACGCTAGCCATCGTGCGTTCGCCCTCCGACCGGGGAACCCGGCCCGTGCGTCGATGACAGCGCGATTCCGATGTCGTCGCCGTGCTTCACGAGGTGAGTGGGGATGCCAGCGGCCACCAAACCGCTGACCACAAGAAGCGAGCCGTCGGCCGGCGCGAAGGTGGCTGGCTCGACGACGATCGCCGCTGCCGGGACCTGGCGCCCGACGATCCCGACCATCGCAGCGACCCATGCCTCGTCGGTGGATGGGGTGATCGCGATGAGGCCGCTCTGCCGGCCGAAGCGCCGTCCCTCCACCATCAGCACCTCGGCAAGCGGACGATTCCCATCCGCCCGCACAACCGCGAGTGTCTCCAAAATCTTGATGTACTGACGGTCTGACCGATCAGCAGGGATCACCTCATGAAAGCCACCGCTAGCTATGAGTCCCACGCTCCGGCCCTCATCAAGGCACCGCCGAGCTAGCGAAGCGGCAATCGTGACTGCATACTCCGCGGTGGAATCGAGCCACCCGTGCAGCCCCATCCCATCCGGACCCGCCGCGGCTGCGCGGACCTCGCCGGCAGCCCGGTGTTGCGTCTGCTCCAGGTCCAGGACGAGCCAGACGTCGGCACTTGGATCGAAGTCAAACTCTTTGATCATCAACTTCCCAAGACGTGCCGTGGCCGCCCAACTGATCCGGTTAAAGGCATCCCCGGTGGTGTAATCGCGAACCCCGGCGATGCTCGGGGTCACGAACGGATTCCGCTGCGGGGTCGCCTTCCCTCCAGAGATGTTCCCCCGTGGCAGAGAAAACCTGCTGACATCAACGGTGGCTGGATAGACGATGAGCTCGTGGGAACCCGGCACCCGCATCGACCGCGGGAAGAGGCCGAACGGGTCGCCGGAACGGACCATCAACGGTCCAACGCGGTACCGTCCGCGTCGCACGCAGAGGGTCTCCACCCGCCACTCGGTCCGACCCCGCCCTCGCACATGCACCACCCGGCTCGCCTGGTGCACCGGCAACGTCGAGTAATCCCGTACCTCGAGCCAGAGCTTCGGAAACCACCCCCGGTTCCGAAGCTCAATCCGCTCCGCCACAGGCTGCCCGACCTGGGATCGGTCGGTTGACGTCTCTCGCGTAATGGACACGGACCGAAGGCTCAACCGGCTCCACACATAGGCGACAATGAGGAGGCCGACGAGAGCGACAACCAGTTGATTGAGAAACGGCCAGTCGTTGACCTGGGCCAGGACCACGATCCCGAGGATCAGCAGGATAACCTTGAGCGCGTTCACCGCCGGTCAGTCCGCCGCACGTCGCCCACCCCACCCGCTGCCGGCTCGGCCAACGGGCTGGGCGCCGGGTACGGGCACCTGTCGCAGCAAATCCTCCACGACCCCCCGGCTGTCGCTGTTCTTCATTCGGGCGGCCGGGCTGACAATCACCCGGTGCGCCAGGGTCGGCTCCGCTAGCCCTTTGACGTCGTCGGGAATGACGTAGTCGCGCCCGCTCAACGCGGCCCAGGCCCGAGAGGCGTTATAGAGCGCCACGGAGCCCCGGGGGCTGGCCCCAAGGTAGACATCCCCATGGTGCCGGGTCGCCTCGACGAGGGCAACGATGTACTCCTTCACCGGCTGCGCCACATGGACTTCCCTGATCGCCGCCTGGGCCGCGACCAGATCCTCCACGCGCACCACCTGGGCCAAACTCTCCAGCGGGTGAGCCCGGTGCTGCCGGTCCAGCATTTCCAACTCCCCAGCCCGGCCCGGGTAACCGAGCGACAACCGGATCAGGAACCGGTCTAACTGCGCCTCCGGCAACGGAAAGGTTCCTTCGTACTCAATCGGGTTCTCCGTCGCCAACACCACGAAGGGAGACGGGAGCGGGTGCGTCACCCCGTCCACCGTCACCTGCGCCTCCTCCATCGCCTCCAGCAGTGCCGCCTGGGTCTTGGGGGTGGCCCGGTTGATCTCGTCCGCGAGAACCATCTGGGCGACCACTGGGCCGGGCCGAAAGACGAACGTTCCGCTCCGTTGGTCAAAGACGTTGACACCGGTCACGTCGCTCGGCAGCAGATCGGGGGTGAACTGAATCCGCTTGAAGGTGCTCCCGATGCTGCGGGCGATCGCCTTGGCAAGGACCGTCTTGCCGACCCCCGGCACATCCTCAATCAGGACGTGGCCGCGGCAGAGCAGCGCCACCAGGACGAGTTGAACTTCTCGCCGCTTGCCGACGATGACCCGCTCGACGTTGTCGCTCGTCATCCGGGCGACGGCTTGGACGGTGCTCGGGTCCATCGGGCCTAAGGCTCCTCCCCGCACCGGCCCTACCGGGACGCGGGTTTCGGTCTATGTACGAAACTGGGGAGAGGGCGGTTTTGGCCTGGCCCAGAGCGGATTGCCATCATCAGCACACCTGCTTACGGCCATCGCGGTGGTGCGACGCCCCAGGCGCGTTGAACCGTCACAGCAACGTGAAAAGTATAGCAATCCTTGCTGCCCGATGCCCGTCCGCGCGGGACGATTGGCCGCGCCGCATCGACCCGCCAGGGCACTATACTCGCGTCACAAGGAGGCACACTTTGCCGAACTCAGACACTCCACCGACCGACAGCGAGCGCCCGACGCTGATGCTGGTCGATGGCTATGGGCTAATCTTCCGGGCCTATCACGCCCTCCCATCGACGCTCGCCACCGCCAACGGCGAGCAGACCAACGCCGTCTTCGGCTTTGCTTCGATGCTCCTGGATGTCCTACGCAGCCAGCAGCCGGACTATGCCGTGGTCGCGCTAGAGGGCGGACGCACCTTCCGCCACGACAGCTTTGCCGACTACAAGGCGAACCGCGCCTCGATGCCGGACGACCTGCGGAAGCAGGTTGATCGGGTCCAGCAGTTGATCGACGCGCTCAACATCCCGATTGAGCGACGAGACGGCTACGAGGCAGACGATGTCATCGGGAGTCTCTCGACCCGATGCGCAAGCGAGGCTCACCTCCGCGTCCTCATCGTCACCGGCGACACCGACCTGCTCCAACTCGTGGACGACGATGTCCACGTGGTGCTGCCAGGTGCCAAGCGGTTTGGCGAGTTGCGCTTGTTCGACCGTGCGGCCGTGATGGAGCGCTATGGTTTCGGCCCGGAACGAGTGCCCGATTACAAGGCCCTGGTCGGCGACACCTCGGACAACATCCCTGGCGTGCCCGGCATTGGGGACAAGACCGCGAAGGCGCTCATCGCGCAATTCGGTTCACTCGAGCAGATCCTTGCGCATGTCGCCGACGTAACCCCGACCCGGGCCCGCAACGCCCTGGAAGCGAATGCAGGGCAGGCCTTGGAAAGCAAGCGCCTCGCCTCGATCGTGCGGGATCTCGATGTGCCCCTGGACCTCCATCACAGCGCGGTCGGCAACTACGATCGCGAGCGCGTCCTCGCGCTCTTTCGCGAACTCGAGTTTCGCAACCTTCAAGGCCGTCTTCCCGAACCGCGCCGGACGGCCTCCCCGTCGCCGCCCGAGGAACGTCAGCCGTCGCAGCGTGTCATCGTTCGGTCACCTGAGCAGCTCGACGCCTTAGATGAGCGTGTGCGGGCAGCGGGCGCGTACGCGCTCGATGTCGAAACCACCTCCACCGATCCGCTTGCGGCTGGCTTGGTCGGCATGGCGATCGCTGTCAGCCCCCATGAGAGCTTTTATCTACCCGTCGGACACGTCGGCGACGGCAACCTCGATCCGGCGCTGGTTCGTACCAGGCTGGAAACGATCTTCTGCGACGCGGGCCTGAAACGGATTGCGCACCATGGCAAGTACGATCTCCAGGTCCTGCGCCGGCACGGCTACGACCTGGCGAACATCGACTTCGACACCATGATTGCCGCCTACCTCCTTGGCGAGACATCGCTCCGGCTCAAGGACCTGGCCTTCACGCGCCTCGGCATTGAAATGACCGAGATCACGGAGTTGATCGGCACGGGTCGTGGCCAGATCACGATGGATCACGTCACCGCCGACGCCGCGGGCGACTATGCCTGCGGCGATGTGGAGGCGACCTTCGCCCTTCTGGAGCCCCAGCGAGAGCGACTCCAGGAGCAGGGGCAAGAGGCGCTCTTCCGTGAGATCGAGCTACCCCTAGTCCCAGTCCTGGTGGACATGGAGCGGGCGGGGATTGCGATTGATGTCTCCTACTTACAGGAGCTGTCGGCCGAGATCACGCAGAGGTTCGGGGAACTGGAGGCATCCATCCACGCGATGGCGGGTCGAGAGCTGAACATCGGCTCCAACAAGCAACTCGCCACCCTTCTCTTCGAAGAACTGAAGCTCCCGTCCGGCCGCCGGACAAAGACGGGTTACTCCGTCGACTCCGACGTGCTGGAGAACATCCGGGACCGTCACCCAATCGTCGAGGCGGTACTGGAATACCGCTCGCTTGGCAAGCTGAAGTCCACCTATGTCGACGCCCTTCCTCAGCAGGTCAACCCTGCAACCGGCCGTGTCCACACCTCCTATAACCAGACCGTCGCCGCCACGGGCCGGCTCTCGTCCACGAATCCGAATCTTCAGAATATTCCCGTCCGCACAGAGTTGGGCCGCCGTGTGCGGCAGGCGTTCGTCGCGGACAACCGGCCCGAGCACCGGCTCTTCGACGATGCGGTACTCCTCTCGGCTGACTACTCGCAGATCGAGCTGCGTCTCCTCGCCCATATGAGCGGCGAACCGTTCCTTGTCGAAGCGTTCCGAACGGGGGAGGACATCCACCGCGCCACTGCCGCGGTGGTCAACGGTGTGCCCCCGGAGGCAGTCACGCCGGAGATGCGTCGCGTTGCCAAAACGGTCAACTTCGGTGTCATGTACGGGATGCAGTCCTACGGCCTCTCACGGGACTCCGGCCTAAGCCGCGCCGACGCCCAGTCGTTCATCGACCAGTACTGGGCCCGCCTCCCGCGCGTCCGGGCCCTTTTCGATGACATCATCCGTTTCGGCGTCAACCACGGTTACGTCCAGGCGCCCAGCGGCCGGCGTCGCTACCTGCCGGACCTTGTGTCCAGCAACGGTGCCCGCCGCCTCGTGGCGGAGCGAATGGCCATCAACATGCCAGTGCAGGGAACCGCTGCCGACATTATCAAGATCGCGATGATCCGGCTTGCGGACGCGCTCTCCACCGGCAGGTTGCGAGCCCGGCTTCTCCTCCAAGTCCATGACGAACTCGTCTTGGAAGTGGACCGCCCGCATCTTGCAGAAGCTGCCGACCTCGTCGTCACGACCATGGAAGCAGCGTACGATCTCGCTGTCCCGCTGGTGGCCGACGTCCGCGCTGGCCAGAACTGGGACGACCTAGCCCCGCTCGCGCTTGCCGGTCGCCTCTGACTGGGCTCAATACTTCCCTTCGGAAACCTTGAGTTAAACGACTCAATTCGGTAGAATCGACACGTAACTTGCCCGTGGTGTGAGATCCGAGGAGACGAGCGTCCGATGCCGACCTACGCGTACCGGTGTACCGCCTGCGAGCACCGCTTTGAGCAGTTTCAGCGCATGGCGGACGATCCACTGACCGAGTGTCCCGTCTGTCATGGCTTGGTCAAGCGCGTTATCCACCCGGTCGGAGTCGTCTTCAAGGGCTCCGGGTGGTACATCACCGACAGCCGCAAGACGTCAAGTGACAACGGCACGTCGGACAAGAAGCCTGAGACGACAGCGGGTGAGAAGCCGGCTGAGACCGCTAAAGCCGCCAAGACGGAGACAGCCAAAAGCAGCGAGAGCAGTAGCTCGGAGGCTAAATCGACGGCACCGGGCAAGCCGCTAGCAGCTGATTAGGGACCGAGGACGACACCGTGACGGACCGACGGCAGCCCTGCTGCTTCTTCCATCCGGAGCGCCACGGCGTCGGGGTGGGTGGCTTTCCCGGCTGTCCGTAGGGGTGCGGCGTTGTCGCGCTGACCGCTCCGTCCCGTCCCGTCGTCCATCGAAACGAGCAGCCCTATGTCCCTGTCTGGCACCCTCCGCGCCATCCGTGAGCGAGACCCTGCGGCTCGCTCCAATCTGGAAGTTCTCCTCACGTACCCCGGCCTGCACGCGCTCGCCATCTACCGCGTCGCCTCCTGGCTCCACCGCCGCCGGCGGCGGCTGCTCGCTCGCCTAGCCTCCCACCTCGGTCGCTTCCTGACCGGCATCGAGATCCATCCCGGCGCAACAATCGGTCAGCGCCTCTTTATCGACCACGGTATGGGTGTGGTCATCGGAGAGACCGCCGTCGTGGGGAACGATGTCACCCTGTATCAAGGCGTCACCCTGGGTGGGACCGGGAAGGAGCGCGGCAAACGTCATCCGACAATTGGCGACAACGTCACGATCGGCGTCGGCGCGAAAATTCTGGGCGCTGTCCAGGTCGGTGAAGGTGCCAAGGTTGGCGGGGGCGCGGTCGTCCTGCATGACGTTCCTCCCCGCAGCACCGCCGTTGGCGTTCCGGCTCGGGCGGTCCGACTCCCAGCGCCTTCGATGCCTGAGCCGAGCCGCCTAGAGCGACTGCCCGACCCGGAGCGGGATACGTTGATTGCGCTTGCTCGCCGGATCGAGGACCTGGAGCAGAAGGTGCACGATCTGGAAGCGTCTCACGCCTCACCTGACGCCCACCATGCTCTCGCCTGACTTGGGCGCCAGTCGCTCAGTTCCCACCCGGCCCGACGCTCGACGTGATTGACATCATCAATAGGAGTGATCGCCCGCATGGCCGTCGATGCCCCACTCCAGGTCTACAACACGCTCACCCGCCGCAAGGAGCCTTTTGAGACCATCGAGTCCGGTCGGGTGCGCATGTATGTCTGTGGCGTGACGGTCTACGACAGCGCCCATGTGGGGCATGGCATGTCCGCGATCGTCTTCGACGTCATTCGTCGGTATCTGGAGCACCGTGGCTACGATGTCCGCCACGCTCAAAACTTCACGGACGTCGACGACAAGATCATCCTCCGAGCCCATAGGGAGGGCATCACCCCAGATGCGTTGACGGAGCGGTTGATCGACGAGTGGCTTGCCGATACCGACGCGCTCGGTATCCAGCGCGCTACCGTCTACCCGCGCGCTACCCAGGAGATCGGCCCGATCGTCGCGATGATCGAGGGGCTCATCGAGCGCGGCCACGCCTACCCGGTCGATGGCGATGTCTACTTTCGCGTCCGCTCGTTCTCCGACTACGGCAAACTCTCCCACCGTCAACTCGACGACCTCCTCTCCGGCGCCAGGATCGAGGTCGACGAGCGGAAGGAAGATCCGCTCGACTTCGCGCTGTGGAAAGCCGCGAAGCCCGGCGAGCCAAGCTGGGAGAGCCCTTGGAGCGCGGGGCGACCCGGCTGGCACATCGAGTGCTCCGCGATGTGCAGCACCCATCTGAATGGTGTGGTCGACATCCACGGCGGCGGTGCGGATCTGATCTTCCCCCACCATGAGAACGAAATTGCCCAATCGGAGGCATTCCTTGGCCAGGAACCCTTCGCGCGCTACTGGATTCACAACGGCCTGCTCCGTCTGGGCGACGAGAAAATGTCCAAGTCCCTCGGCAATATGGTCCGAATCCGGGAGATCTTGGATCGGGGGCTCGGCCCCGCCTTCCGCCTGATGGTCCTCCAGTCCCACTACCGCGCCCCGCTCACCTTCAGCGAGGAAGGCCTGCAAGCGGCCGAGCGCGGCCTGGCACGGCTTCGGACCGCCGCCTCGGACGCCGCATCTCCCCTTGCAAGCGAGGACAACGCGGAGACAGCCTCCACCGACATCCTCCCGCTGGTCGCGGAAACGCAGTCGCGCTTCCACGCCGCGATGGCCGACGATTTCGACACGCCGGGCGCGGTGGCCGCCCTCTTCGACCTTGGGCGGGCCATCAACCGGGTGCGTGGTACCGGTGTTGCGTCCCCGGAGGTGGAGGCGGCCCGGGTGACCCTCGTTGAGCTGGCGGGAATCCTCGGGCTGACCCTGGAAGATGTGGCCGTTCCCCTTGCCGGGGACGCCGCCCCGTTCATCGACCTGCTTGTGCGGGTTCGGGACGATCTGCGCGCCGCGAAGCAGTGGGCGCTCGCCGACACCATCCGCGACGGGCTCGTCGCCCAGGGGATCGCCGTTGAAGACGGACCGACCGGTTCCACCTGGCGCCGGGCCTAACCGTTCCGATCCGCGACAGGATCGCCGCCGGCCACCCGCCGGGCCTTCCGGTCGCCCGTCCCATAGCGGCGGGCGCCGCCGTGACCAACGCCCCACCGCCCCGGGTGGACCGCCGATCGCCATCCGCGGCGACCTGCTCTACGGCCGCAACGCCGTTCACGAGGCCCTCCGGGGACCGCGCAAGGCGATCCGCCTCCTCCTGGCCGAAGGGGTCCGCGAAGACGAACGGCTCCGCTCCCTTGAAGGCGCGGCCGGCGCGGCGGGCATCCCCGTGGAGCGAGTGCCCCGTCCCATGCTGGACGACCTCACCGCGGGCGCTAACCACCAGGGCGTCGCCCTGGAGACCTCGCCCTTTCCGTACGCCACCCTGGACGATCTGCTCGAGCGCACCGGCACCGTCCTCGCGCTGGACCACCTTCAGGACCCGCAGAACTTCGGCACCCTCCTCCGCACCGCCGAGGCCAGCGGCGTCGCCGGGATCGTCCTGCCCCAGGACCGGGCGGTCGGCATCACCCCGGCCGTCGTGAACGCCTCGGCCGGTGCCGTCGAGCACCTCCTCGTCGCGCGGGTTCCGAACTTGGCCCGCGCCCTCGACAGCCTCAAGGAGCGCGGCTGGTGGGTGGTCGGCCTCGTCGCCGGTCCCGAGTCGGTCGACCTCTTCACGGCCGACCTCCCGACCCCGGTCGCCCTGGTCGTCGGCAGCGAGGGCAGCGGCATCGGACCGAACGTGGCCCGCCGCTGCGACCTCATGGTGTCGCTGCCCATGCGCGGCTCCGTCGCCTCCCTCAACGCCGCCACGGCGGGGTCAATCGCCCTCTTCGATCTGCTCCGCCGTGACCCGCACGCCTCCGCGCCGTAATTCCGCCCCTCGACCGCTGGGCCGCGCCCCACCCACGCTTCCCTCATCGCCGCGCCCTCGCGCAGAACCGGAACCCCGCCACCCAAACCGGTTGACGCCCCGGACGGTCAAGTGCTACGTTGATAACACCCGTACGTACACCCCGTCATGGTGCTCCCAAGGGCTTGACCCCGGTCCGTGCTACCCCACGACGCCGGCTTCGCGTTCTCTGGGAGTGGCCGCCGAGGTGCCGTGCTGCGCGGGGACGCAAATAGCCGGGCCGGCATCGTTGCGGCGATGTCGGCCCCGGATCGGGGTGGAGGGAAACGATGCACGAGTCCCTGCCGCGCTTCGGTGAAGCGCTGTCGCGGCGCGTCGATCGCCGTGTTGTCCTGAAGGCAACGGCGGCCTTCGGCGCCATGTCCGCCGTTGGGGCTGCCCGGGTGCGGCCGGGTCGCGCCCAAAACGCCGAAACCATCGCCGGCACCTGGTCGGAGACCGGCGGTACCGGGTCGTCCGACTCGGGGGAGGGCGTCGTCTTCAAGGCCGACTTCCCCTTCTATGCCGTCGGCGCCCATTGGGGGGGCGACACCGACCTGGTGCCGCGGCTGGAGATGAGCTTCAGCGCGGACGGCGTCTCCTTCACCGAACCGGTCGCCGTCGGCGCGGCGGTGGAAGATGCCGGGCGGCCCGAACGGGACGGCCGCGTCTTCAGCGACCTCGTCTTCACCGACGAGGCCCGCTTCGTCCGCTACCGAACGCTGGACGACGCCGGGGAACCGGTCCAGGTGCCGGACCTGGCCCTGACCTACATCAATGCCGCGGCCGGCCCCACCATCGATGACGTCTACGCCGCGGCGCTGGAGCCGGCCCTCTCCCCGCCCCCGATCATCTCCCGCGCCGCCTGGGGCGCCAACGAAACCTACCGCTACAACGCCAACGGCGTGATCTGGCCTCCGGAGTACCGCACCGTCGAGCACGTGATCATCCACCACACGGACACCGCCAACTTCCAGGATCCGCTGGTCGCGATGCGCTCCATCTACTACTACCACGCGATCACCCGCGGCTGGGGCGACATCGGGTACAACTACCTGGTCGACTACATGGGCAACGTCTACGAAGGTCGTGCCGGCGGCGAGAACGTGGTCGGCGGCCACGCCTACCAGTACGCCTACGGCAGTACCGGCATCGGCACCATCGGCCGCTTCAGCTTCGAATCGGAGACCCCCGAGGCGCAGGCTGGGCTTGTCTGGATCACCGCCTGGGTCGGGCGGAAACTGGATCCCCTCGGAAGGGCCGACTTCCACGAGACGCCCAACCTCCCGACCATCTGCGGTCACCGCGACGTCAACGAGAGCACCTGCCCCGGTGACTACCTCTACGGCGACCTGCCGACCATCCGGCAGTACGTCAACGCCGTGCTCAATGAAGGTGCCAGCCCAGAGCCGGCCTCCCCTGCCTTCGCGGCCGGGGATGTCGTCTCCGTGGTGGTTCCGGATGGCAATCTTCGCAGCGGGCCGGGCCTCACCTTCCCAGTGATCGCGGAGATGGCCCTGGGTACCCTGCTGACGGTGGTCGACGGACCAACGACGCACGACGGCCACACCTGGTACGCCGTGACCGGGAGCTACGGGGACGGCTGGAGCGCCTCCTTCCTGCTCCAGGCGACCGGCAACGGTGCCCCAGCACCTTCGTCATTCCGCACCGGTGACTCCGTCGTGGTCGACACGGACGTGCTGAACCTTCGCAACTCCCCCGGCCTGGCCGGCGGCGTGATCGCGCGCCTTCCCTTCGGCACCCAGGGCACGGTGGTCGGCGACCAGCGCGTGGCCGATGGGTACGGTTGGACCCAGCTCGAGACGGACCAGGGAACGGGCTGGGCGGCGTCAAGCTTCCTTGCCCCGGCCTCCTCCTCCGCGCCGCCGTCTACACCCGCCGGAGGTTTCAGCGTCGGCGACAAGGTGGTGGTGAATACGGACGCCCTCAACCTCCGTTCCGGTCCCGGCTTTGGCCAGACGGTGATCGCCACCATGCCCACCGGCACCCCGCTGGACGTCACCGTCGCTCCGCAGCAGGTGGACGGCTCCGTCTGGTACGGGGTCAATTCCGAGCGCTACGGCGGCGGCTGGGTCGCGGGCGAGTTTCTTGCGCCGGCCGGCGGCTCCGGGGGCGGGCTCCAGGTCGGAGACACCGTCCAGGTGATCGACGGAAGCCTCAACTTCCGGTCCGGTCCCGGCACCTCGGCCTCCATCGTCAACGTTGTCCCCGAGGGGACGCGATTCACCGTGGTCGGCGGTCCTGTCGTCGCAAACGGCTACTCCTGGTACCAGGTCGAGAACGGCTCGTACGGCGCGGGCTGGTCCGTCGGAACCTTCCTGCGGCCGGTCTAACCCAGCACGGCGACAACCCGTGGCGCCCTCGGTGCCGGGCAGGGGGCGCCACGGGTTGTCGCCGCCCGGACCCCACCGCCACTCCCGGCGTTGCACCAGGGTCCCGGGGAACGTATAGTTGATGCGGACTATTGGTGGTGTTCGTACACCCTACGGCCTCGCATGCGTGGACCTCCACGCGGCCGAGCGTGGCGAGCGAACGGAAGAAGGTAACCGCAGGCCATGAAGATCGTGCTCCGTCAGGACGTGCCCAAGCTGGGCGAGAAGGGCACCGTCCAGACCGTCAAGGACGGCTTCGCGCGCAACTACCTCATCCCGCAGGGGATGGCGGTGCTCGCGACTCCCGGCGAACTGAAGATGGTCGAAGAGAACGGCCGAGTGCAGGCCCGCAAGATCGCCAAGCAGGAGCAACAACTCCAGTCCCTCGCGGACCGCATCGCCGGCCAGCGCCTTGAGTTCACCGCGAAGGCGGGTGACCAAGGGCGGCTCTACGGTTCGATTACTGCCGGGGATGTCGCGGAGAAGCTGGGAGAGCTGGTCCGGGAGGAGATCGACCGCCGCAAGGTGGCGCTCGAGGATCCCATCCGGACCCTCGGCGAACACAGCGTGACCATCCATCTCGTTGGCCGGCTGCGGCCCCAGGTCACCGTCGTTGTCCGGGGCGATGCTGACTCCAGCGAGGAGGCCGACACTAACTCGGCCGCGACAGCGTCTGACGACAACGCGGGCGAGGGGGCCTAATGGGTCACATGGATGAGAGCAAGCGCGGCAAGGGCAGCTCGGGTCACCCGGAGCCGGGCAGTGGGCACGACGACAGCAAGACCGAAACGATCGCCGAGGGACCCGATGTGCCCGAGGTTGACGGCGTGCCGGGCGCTCATGGCGACGTCGAGGTGCGCGGCGGCGCCGTGAACGAATCAGCGTCCGATGGCAAGGCCGTCGAGGTCATTGAGGAGATGGGCAGCTAGCGTCGATCACTCGGAGCCCAGCGCGGCCCGAGAGCACCTACGAAGACCGGCGCTCGCCCCCCGAAGCGAGCGCCGGTCCGTCTCTGATCCCGATCTGTCGCACTGGTCCGCCGCCCCCGCCGGCCGATCCGCGAGCTAAGGAGCCCGCCGGATGGTCATGGCTGTCGAGCGCCTGCCTCCCCACAACCTCGAAGCCGAGCAGTCCGTGCTCGGGAGCCTCCTCATTGACCGCGATGCGATCATCAAGATCGCCTCCTACGTCAAGCCCGAGGATTTCTACCAGGGCGCCAACGGCACGATCTATCAGGCCATCGTTGACCTCTACAACCGGCGCGAACCGACCGATTTCATCACCCTGTCCGACGAGCTGGCCCGGCGGGACAAGCTGGATCACGTGGGCGGGGTGGCTTACCTCTCTGCCCTCCTCAACGCGGTCCCAACCGCCGTCCACGTCGAGTACTACGGCAAGATCGTCGAACGCACCGCCACACTCCGGCGCCTCATCGACGCCGGCTCCCAGATCGTCGCCATCGGCTATCGTGATGGTGTCGATACCGAGGACGCCCTCGATGCCGCTGAGCGGGCGATCTTTAATGTCTCGGAGAAGCGCGCGACCAAGGACTTCCAGTCCATCTCGGAAGTCCTCGACCGGTTCTTCGACCAGATCGACTACATGCAGCAGCACCGCGGCGACGTCGTCGGCGTCGCCACGGGTTACACCGACCTCGACCAACTCACCGGGGGTCTTCAGAAATCCGACCTCATCATCCTCGCCGCTCGGCCTGCGATGGGGAAAACGGCCTTTGCTCTCGGCATCGCCCACGGAGCCGCGGTGACCCACGGCAAGACGGTTGGCATCTTCAGCCTCGAAATGTCCGCGGAGCAACTCGTTCAGCGGCTCCTCTCCACCGAAACGGGGGTTGACTCCCACCGCCTCCGTCTGGGTCACATCGATGATGGCGAATGGGACCGCATCTCCCGCGCCTTTGGCCGGCTCGCCGAGGCCAACATCTTTATCGACGACACCGCTGGTGCGGGGATCATGGATGTGCGCAGCAAGGCGCGGCGCCTCCAGGCCGAGCACGGATTGGACTTGGTAATCATCGATTACCTGCAGCTCATGTCCGGCCGCCGGAGCGAGAACCGAGTCCAGGAGGTGTCAGAGATCTCTCGCGGCTTGAAGGGTCTGGCGCGTGAGCTCAACATCCCGGTGATCGCACTCTCCCAGCTCTCCCGGGCCGTGGAAACCCGAGCCGAGCACAAGCCGATGCTCTCCGACCTCCGGGAGTCGGGGTCGATTGAGCAAGACGCCGATATCGTCATGTTCATCTACCGGGAAGAGAAGTACGACGAGAACACCGAGAAGAAGGGCATCGCCGAGATCATCGTCGCCAAACACCGCAACGGACCGGTTGGGGAAATCAACCTCCGCTTCTTCGACAAGACTGCCCGTTTCGCGGATCTTGAGTTGTACCGGGAGCCAGGGCTGTAACGTGACTCGCATTCCCCTGGGCAGTTGCTGGTGAGCCGCCGCTTCAACGGTTTTGTGGTAGCGACCGAACCGGCCGTCGGCGTTCCCCGAGCTTTTTTCGTCGATGTCCTGCCGCAGCTCCAGGATCCGGCGGAGATCCAGGTGACATTGACCGCCTTCCGGATTGCGGCGGACGGTGGCGGCATTGAAACGCCGATCAGCGAGGACGCCCTCCTGCGAGATCGACCCCTACGCTCTGCCCTGCGAGTCGTCGGCAGTCCGCGAGAGCCGGACCACCGAATTGGCGTGGGGCTCGATCTGGCGGTTGGTCGCGGGACGCTCCTCCGCTTCGCTTCCGAGCACGCCGCCGAGCGGCGGGTCTGGTACTATGTCAACACGCCCGTGAATCAGGCCCTCGTCGCCGCCATGGCACGTGGGGCCGTCGCGCCGCCGCTGGCGATCTGGCATGACGATGTCATCCCCACCGTGGAGCCGGAGCGGCCGAATGTCTTCCGCCTCTACGAGCAGAACATCGGCCTGCTTACCCCCCTGATCGCGGACCATATCGTGGACGCCCTGGAGACGTATCCCGTCGAGTGGATCGAGGACGGCATCGCTGAGGCGGTGACCTATAACCGCCGCAGTTGGCGTTACGTTCAGCGCATTTTGGAGAAATGGGCAACCGAGGGCCGGGGAGTCGGAGTGACGGGGAACAGGGAGCGATGAAGCGCATCGGCGACGTCATGCAGCACATCTCGATCCCGATAGCACGGGGCCCGGTCGCGTCGGAACCGAAGGCGCCCGATTGTGCCATTTGTCAGGACGCCGGCTTCGTTCGCGGGGACTTCCCGGTTGGTCATCCGAAATTTGGCAGCATCTTCCCCTGCGAGTGCCGGGTTCGGGAACGCGCGGAGCGACAACGCGAGCAGCTGAGCAGCCTCACGAACTTGGATGCCTTCCAGGACAAGACGCTCGACAGGTTCGATCCGACCGTCCCGGGCGTGGTCAAGGCGTACCAAGAAGCGTTGGACTTCGTCGAATCACCAACGCGATGGCTCTTCCTTCACGGCGGCTGCGGCGTGGGCAAGACACACCTCGCGGCTGGGATTGCCATTGAAGTGTTCCGGCGGGAGCCACGTTGGACGGTCATCTTCCAGGTGGTCCCGGACCTGCTGGATCACCTACGAGCCACCTTTGATCCGAGCGCCGGTAGCGGCTACGACGATCGCTTCAACGCCTTCCGGAACGCCAACCTCCTCGTGCTCGACGACCTTGGCACGGAGAACACCACCCCGTGGGCGAGGGAAAAGCTCTACCAACTCTTCAACCACCGCTACAATCAGCGTCTCGCCACCGTCGTCACCTCCAACCAGGACCTTCGCCACATCGAGGAGCGCGTACGCTCCCGGCTCCTGGACAGGGAACTCACCCGCTACATCGAGATCGACGCGGATGACTTCCGCACCCCCCATCTCCCCCGCCAAATCAGCCCTCGTCGTCGCTGATCACACCCACCGCTCCAAAAACGCTCCCGTGCAGGTCCCCATCCCGGCAGCGTCATCGCCGGTGATCCCCCAAGAGTATGGAACCGACGCCGATAGTACCGTCCTTGGCGAGCGGCAGAGTGTAGAATCAGGGGGCAAGGGTTCGCCTTGCAGAACTCACCGGTGAATCATGCCCGACCTCACATGGCTCCTCTCCCGGCTGGCTGACCCGCGGGTCATCCTCGATATCCTCGTGGTCACGCTGATCATCTACTGGTTGCTCTGGGTGGCTCAAGGCACCCGTGCCACGCAGCTGATCCGCGGCATCATCACCTTGTTCGCGTTCGTCTTCCTCCTCGGGACATCCCTCCAACTCTCGACCCTCAACTGGATCCTTGGGCGCACCTGGCCCGCTCTCGTCGTCGCGCTGCCGGTCATCTTCCAGCCGGAACTCCGACGGGCACTCGAGCAGATTGGTCACACCGGCGCATGGCTGCGTACCTCCTTCCCCAGCGGCACCGAGCAGGACCTTGAGCGAACGGTCGACGAGGTGGTCAGAGCGGCGACACAGCTCGCGCGTCAACGATACGGTGCGCTCATTGTCATTGAGCGCGAAACCGGACTTCAGGACTTCGCAGATCGCGGCGTCTTGCTCGATGCGGCCCTGAGCCGGCAGTTGCTGATCAACGTCTTCTTTCCCAACTCTCCCCTCCACGATGCCGCGGTGATCGTCCGCGGAGACCGGATCGTGGCTGCCAGCGTGGTCCTGCCGCTGACAGACAACATCTCCGCCTCGGGGCAGTTGGGCACCCGACACCGGGCGGCGATTGGCGTGACCGAAGAGTCGGATGCCTTGGCGGTCGTCGTCTCTGAGGAAACCGGCCAGATGGCTGTTGCCCACAACGGGCGGCTCATCCGCAATCTCGACCAGGACCGCCTCCGCCGTGTTCTTCGCTCGCTGCTGCGTCTGGACCGGACCGACAGTCGCACCCCCGCGGGCAACGGCCGGCTCCACTTCCCTCTTCGCTCGATGGTCAGGAACGGGGTTGGGGCCGGGACAAGCACACGCCGGGATGCCGAGGCCCCGACACGACGATGATCAGGTGGGGACGGCTCTCCCGTGGCTAACCGGCTCCCACTCACATTCGGCCCCGGGACCGTCCTGCGCCTCCTGACCTCCCTCGTCCTCGCTCTCCTGCTCTGGGGATGGGTCACCAACGTTCAGGATCCGGAGGAAACCGAGGTGTACGCCGGCATCCCCATTGCGGAGGGGACGCTCCCGTCTGGCTACGAGATCGTCACCGCCCTGCCCATGGCCACCGTTCGACTCACTGGTCCCAGCTCAGTCTTGGCCCGCATCGATCAATCCAACGTGAAGCTTCAGCTCAGCACCGACGACATTCAGGGCCCCGGGGAGTACCAGCTCCGGGTGGACCTCGTTGAGCCTGACAATGTACGGGAACATGAAGTGACGCCCTCGGAGGTCGCGGTCAACGTCGAAGAGACCATGACCCGCTTGTTTCCGCTGGATTACCGCCTGCCGGAACTCCCACCGGAAGACACACGGCAGGTTGGCGATCTTCGCCCCGATGTCTCTGAGGTCACCGTCAGCGGAGCTCGGTCGCTGGTGGATCGTGTGGCGACTGTCACGCTGCCGATTGACATCGGCGAGAGGAGTGGTGATTTTCGCGCCGCCTTCGAGCCTCGAGCGATCGACAGCGAAGGGAACGAGATCCGGGAAGTGACCATTGAGCCGAGATCAGTGCCGGTCTTGGTCCCCATCTCGGCGCGCGGCAAGAGCGTTGCGGTCATCACCCAGGTTGTCGGCGAGCCCGCCGAGGGCTACGAGGTGGTGGACCGCACGGTCAACCCGGCCACGATCCTCGTCGACGGACCCCGTGACGTGCTAGAGAACACCATCTCCGTCTCGACGGGTCCGGTGGATATCTCTGGGGCCACAACCAACGTGGCACGGCGGGTGCAGATCGAATCGCCCCCCGCGGGCCTGCGTATCCTCGAGCCATCCGGGGGGAACGTAGACGTGGTGGTGCAAATTCGCCGACGGGGTATCCAGCAGTCGTTGCCGAGCCAACCAGTAGACGTGGTCGGGGTGGCGTCTGGGCTCCAGGTCACTGTCTCCCCAGCGGAACTGGCCCTCGTCGTTGTGGCGTCCGAGGAAGAGATTGCCGCGCTTAGTAGAGAAGACCTCAAGCTCCAGGTCGATGTCTCAAATCTCGGCCCGGGGACCTACGAGCGCACACCCAACGTCTCGCTGCCCCCGAACGTGGAGTGGATTACGACCGAGCCATCACGAGTCACCGTCACCCTGTCAGCCACAGTCCCGGGTGCTTCACCCGGCGTGCAAGCACCCATCGCGTCCGCGACACCGCCCGCATCGCCAGCGGCGTCGGATCCGTAGCAGAGGCCGGACGGCGGTTTACTCTGCAGGACTACGGGAGCCCGCCGAGTTCTCGCTCCCGAAGTCCATCTCATGGGTCAGGAGAATCGCCTCTGCCACTTCCTTCATGGACTTCCGGGCGTCCATACTGGTGCGACGGATGCGGTGAAATGCTTCCGCCTCGCGCAGCCCGTGGACTTCCATCAGCACGCCCTTCGCACGCTCGATGAGCTTCCGGGTCTCTAGAGCTTCCTTGAGCCCGCCGACCTCTCGCTCCAGGGAACGAAACTCCTCGAAGCGAGCCATCGAGAGTTCGATCACCGGCATCAGCTCAGTCTCGCGGAAGGGCTTGACCACGTAGCCCACCACCCCCGCCTCTTTGGCCCGGTCAACAAGGCCCTGGTCGGAGTAGGCAGTGAGCAGGACAACCGGCGCGATCTTCTCACGCGTCAGTTCCTCTGCCGCGGAGATGCCGTCAACGTCCGGCATCTTGATGTCCATGATCACCAAATCGGGCTGGAGTTTCCGGGCGAGGTCGAGCGCGCTGCGCCCATCTCCCGCTTCGCCGATAACGTCATAACCGAGGTGGCTGAGCATCTCCCGGAGGTCAAGGCGAATCAACGACTCATCGTCGGCGATGATGATCCGCCATGGACCAGCGCTCACGGGGGCGGAGTTCCTCATGGGCGTCCACACGCGAAGCCGAACCGCAAGCGGATGGGTTCGGCGAGCCACCGACCGGGGGTCGTCCGAATTGGCACGATCAAGGTCGAAGGGACGACAGGAGGAAAACGGTCGGGGCGAGAGGATTCGAACCTCCGACCACCGGTACCCCATACCGGTGCGCTACCGGACTGCGCCACGCCCCGCAGAACCCGATTATACGTTAGCCGCGAACCGTCAGCAATCGGCGCGACGGCCCTAACGACCGGTCCGGCGGGTATCAGCCACCAGCTCACCGGTCCCGAAGGTAGGCCGGCGCAGTCGACCGTACCTTTCGAGAGCGCGTGTTGAGCCGATGGCTGACATCCGCACGTTCCTACCTACTTGACCTCAGCCTTGGCGCCTGCATCTTCGAGCTTCGCCTTGGCGGCCTGGGCCTCCTCCTTGGAGATTCCCTCACGCACCGGCTTCGGCGCCCCGTCAACGAGGTCCTTGGCCTCCTTGAGGCCGAGGCTGGTCAGTTCGCGGACCGCCTTGATGACTTGGATCTTGTTGGCGCCGACATCCGTGAGGACGACGTCAAACTCCGTCTTCTCCTCTTCCTCGACCGCCGTGGCCGCACCACCACCCGCAGCCCCGGGCATCATGCCCATGGCCATCGGCGCCGCCGCCGAAACGCCCCAGCGCTCCTCGAGATCCTTGACGAGCCCGTTCAGCTCCAGGACCGTCATCTGCTCAAGCTGGGCGATTAGCTGCTCTCGATCCACGGTATCCTCCCTCATCTCTCAGCGCCCGCCACCGCGGGCACCGTGCCTTGTTCAATGGCTTGCTGTACCACGCGCTCCATTCCGGTGGAGCGCCCAGCGACCGCTACTCAGCGGCCGCTTCCTCTGGGGAGTCTCCCCCGCCAAGCTGATCTGCGCGAGCCTGGAGCAGGTAGGCAACAGACCGGTTTGGTCCTCCAAGCACGCCGAGCGTGCGCGAGATCGGCGAGACGAGCATCCCGACCAAGCGGCCGAGTAGTTCTTCCCGCGGCGGCAACGACGCGATCGCTTCCACGTCCGGCGCTGCCAGCAACCGGTTGTTCATCACGCCGCCGCGGACCGTCAGAATCCGCGACGTGCGTGCAAAGTCGCTTACCGCCTTCGACACGCCGACCACATCCCCGTACGCCATCACGAGCGCCGTAGGACCCGCCAGCACGTCGTCCATGCCCTCGATGCCGACCCGATTCGCTGCGATCAAGGTCAGCGTGTTCTTGGAGACACGGCACTCCGCGTCGAGCGGTCGTAGGACGGTCCGAAGTCCCTGCAGGTCGGTGACCTTCAGTCCCCGGTAGTCCGCCACAATGGTAAGTTGTGAGCGGTCGAGCTGCCCGGCTAACTCATCGATCACGGCCGCCTTTTGGGCAGTTGGCATTCTTTTCACCTCCTCTCTCTGTGAGACATTGAGCGGGCAACGACCATTGAACCGTCTCTGGCTGGGAACGCAAAACGCCCCGGGCCGGTGTCGACCCAGGGCGTTACACAAGGCAGGAGTTGCCTGGTGTTGCTCCTCGGGCCTCGGTCGGGAATTAAGCGGCGAGCCGCACCGACGGTCTTCGGCCTATTGCGCGTTGTATTGTCACCCGCCGGGGGTTTCCCGTCGGGCGAACCTACGCCGCCGAAGCGGCGTTCGCCAGCGTCGAGGGTACGTCCAATGGGACGCCAGGACCCATCGTGCTGGTCAACGTGAGTGTACGGCAGTAGACACCCTTCGCGCCAGCAGGCTTCGCCCGCAGCAGCGCATCCACCATCGCGTAGAGGTTGTCCCGGACCATCTCATTGGAGAAACTCTTCCGCCCGACCGTGGTGTGGACGATGCCGGTGCGGTCGTTTCGGAACTCGACCCGTCCGCCCTTCAGCTCGCGGATCACCCCTGGTAGGTCGTCCGGGTTGCGGACCACCGTGCCCGAGCGCGGGTTCGGCATGAGACCACGGCGCCCGAGGATGCGGCCGAGACCGCCGACCTTGCCCATCTGGTCGGCCATCGCGATCGCCGAGTCGAACTCCAACCAGCCGCCCTGAATCTGCTGCACCAGCTCATCGGTGCCGGCGTAATCCGCGCCTGCCTCCCGAGCGATCCGCTCGGCATCCCCGGCGGCGAAGACGAGGACGCGCACGACCTTGCCAGTCCCGTACGGAAGCACGACGGTCGAGCGGACGTTTTGGTCCGCCTGGCGGGGGTCAACACCCAGCCGCGCGTGCAACTCGATCGTCTCGTCGAAGTTGGCGAAGGCTGTCCGCTTCACGAGGTCGATCGCCTCGTCGGGCAGGTACATGCGCTCCGGATCAACCTGCTTCAATGCGTCGACAAACTTTTTACCGTGCTTCGGCATGTTCTCTCCTCCAGTGGTCCTAGCGGAGCCGTTCGGGCTCCTCCCACCGCTCCAGCACCAGCGCCTAGCTGGCGATCTCGATGCCCATGCTCTTCGCCGTGCCCTCAACCTGCTTGATCGCTCCAGCCAGGTCCACCGCGTTGAGATCCTTCAACTTCAGTTCCGCGATCTCACGGACCTGATCAGCGCTGACCCGACCAGCCTTGGTGGCCTTCGGGTTCCCCGAGCCCTTGTCCACACCTGCAGCCCGCCGCAGCAAGTCTGCCGCGGGTGGCGTCTTGGTGACGAAGGAGAAAGACCGATCCTCATAGACGGTGATCACCACGGGGACGATCTGACCCGCCATCGCCTGCGTCCGCTCGTTGTACTCCTTGCAGAAGTTCATGATCGCGACGCCATGCTGACCGAGGGCCGGACCGATCGGAGGCGCCGGGGTCGCCTTTCCGGCCGCAATCTGCAGCTTCACATACGCGCGTACCCGCTTCGCCATGAATCACCCTTTCCCACTCACTGCCAACCCACCGTCAGCAGTCTGCTCTCAACAGTTCTCGTCCCACCAATGCGAGCCGAGCCTACCAGAGGCCGACGGCCCGGCTCGGACGACGCGCCGCTACGTTTCCCGCTCCGCCTGAAGGAAGTCCAGCTCCACCGGTGTTTCGCGCCCGAAGAAGGAGACCAAGACCTTGATCTTTCCCTTCTCCTGATTGATCTCGTCGATCTCGCCGCGAAAGTCCGCAAACGGCCCGTCGATGATCCGCACCGTGTCGCCCATCGCGAACGACACCTTAACCTTGGGCGCCTCGGCAGCCATCCCCTTCAAGATGGACTGCACCTGCGCCTCATCCAGGGGAACAGGTTTGTTGTTGACGTTGACGAACCCGGTCACACCCGGCGTATTCCGAAGGGCATACCAGGTGTCGTCGTCCAGGGACATGCGAACCAGCACATAGCCCGGAAACGTCTTCCGCTGAATTGTGTGTCGCTGGCCGCTGCGAATCTCGATTTCTTCCTGCGTCGGGACGACCACCTCAAAGACACGGTCCGTGAGATCAAGCGCCTCAACCCGGCTCTCGATCGACTTCTTCACCTTGTTCTCATAACCGGAATAGGTGTGGAGGACGTACCAGCGCCCTTCGGGCGTCTCGGTCACCTCTCCCATTTCAGCGGCCCGCTTCGCGGCGAGCCGCTCGCGCAACGTCGGGCGTCCCATATCGGTGTACCTCCCTGACCCGCGCCACGATGGGGCGCTGGCGCCGCCGTCAAGCCGTTAGGTCAGTGCCTGGAATATCTGGAACAGGATGAAATCGATTCCGCCGAGGAGCAAACCCAACGCGACGGAGATCGCGATGACCACAATCGTCAGGTTCCTGGTCGTCTCTCGGTCGGGCCAAGAGATCTTGCGCATCTCTGCCCGGGTATCGCTGTAGAGTTTGCGGATGCCTTGAGTCCGGTCCGCAAGGACGCTGCGGCGCTCAGGTGCGCCTGCCCGACCTCGCTCAGAGGCTGGACGCTGGGCTCGGGGAGCCGTTGCAGCTTCAGCTGGTCGCACCGGCCTCGGGGGCGCTGCAGCCCCTGGGCTTTCCGCCGCCGCGTTGCGCTTCGTTGTGCCCGCCGTTCGCCGCTGAGCGCTCATCCGATCGGTCCTTCCCGTGATGGCTCGGGCGGTGACCCCACCATGGTATTTGCCGCCCCCCGGAGCCACCTGCTACGACTGCGCGCCGGCCCCGATCGCCCATTTTCGCATCGTCTGACACACAGAAGTGGGGCGTGCCAGCTTGGCGCCGCCCCACAGCCGCTCCGAGTGGCCTTCTACTTGGCAGGGCCGGCAGGAATCGAACCCGCAACCTGCGGTTTTGGAGACCGCTGCTCTACCAATTGAGCTACGACCC